>JAILIP010000003.1 GCA_024695235.1 Bacilli bacterium
TCACATCTTTAGAGCATTACATTCAACTGGTAGAAGAATGGATTGCTTTCTATAACTCAACAAGAATAAAAAACAGGAACCTTAACTGATTCCTGTCTTTGGGTCTTTTTTTGAAGTGTGTCCATTTTGGGGTTCACTTCATAATTGACCCTTTCTTTCTATAAGAATTGGTATATAATAAGTAAGAAAAGTAAGAAAGATAAGAATATGGAACAGAAATTAGATAATCGCTTTATCGTCTCTGTTAAGGTTGGACCTAAAGGTCAAATCACAATCCCTAAAGAAGCAAGGGATATGTTTGACATTAAAGAAGGTGAAACATTAATGGTGATGGGCGATAAAGAAAGAGGTATTGCTTTACTAAAAGCAGATATGTTTTATTCTTTTATGGAGGATAAATAAATGCAAGACGTTTTGGTGTTAGAAAATGTTAATAAGAAATATCCTTCTTTTGCCCTAAAAGATGTCTCCTTTAGAGTGAAACCAGGCGAAATAATGGGCTTCATTGGTCGCAATGGAGCAGGTAAGACCACAACCTTAAAAAGCATTATGAATCTTGTTCATGATGATAGTGGTAAGATCTATGCCTTTGATAAGGATATGAGTGAAAATGAACTTGAGAACAAGCAAAGAATTGGCTTTGCCTTAAGTGAACTTAACTACTATCCAAATAAGACAATTAGACAATTAGTGAATGTCACAAAGAAGTTTTATAAAAACTTTGATGAGAAAAAGTTCTTAGAAGTATGTAAACTCTTCAATCTCAACTTGGATAAGAAGTTAGAAGAGTTATCAAGCGGCATGAAAGTTAAATACTCAGTCGCAATTGCATTGTCTCATAAAGCAGAGCTACTCATCTTGGATGAACCAACATCTGGACTTGATCCAGTATCTCGTGATGAGATTTTGGATATCTTTAGAGAAATCGTTAAAAGTGGTGAACGTGCAATTCTTTTCTCCACTCATATCACAAGTGATCTAGATAAGTGCGCTACTAATATCACCTATATCCATGATGGAAGCATCATCTATACAGGCACAAAGAAAGATTTCATCAATTCATATCTTTTTGTCAAAGACAAATCTAAAAATAAATCATTAGAAAATGAATATATTGCTTCTAAAGAACTAGATGATCATATTGAAGGTCTCATAAGTGCTGATAAGAAAGATATATTCATCAAAAACAAAATAGAACCAAAGGAACCTGATTTAGAACAAATTATGGTGTACTTAGAAAGGAGTAAGAACAATGAAAGCTTTACTTTATAAAGAATTTAAACTAGCAATGCATCCTATTTGCTATGTATTTGTTTTCCTTTTCCCAATTATGATTCTTATTCCTTCATATCCTTTAGGAATAGGCTTCATATATGTTCTTACTTGCTATCCTGTTCTTTTCTTAGGAGCAAATAAGGGTCAACAAAGTAACGATTTACTTTTCTCCACCCTTCTTCCTGTTAGAAAGAAAGACATAGTCTTAGCAAGAATCTTCACAGTAGCTATCATGCAATTCATCTTTATTGCAGTGATGAGCGCCTTATATCCACTTGCTAGATATTTCCACTCATCTACTGAAACAATCGTTCCAGGTATTACTTTAGATGGCTATATGACGTTGTTAGCATTCGTTATTATCGGATATGCCGTTGCAGATTTGATCTTCTTCCCAATTTACTACCGCAAAGGTAAATCCATCGTTGGATCAACACTTGCGACAATCTTAGGATTTGTTGCCTATATCGGTATCACAACAATTGGTCTACCATTTGTTCCAGGCGTTAAAGATGTCTTTACATACTTGTATGCACATCAATGGGTACAAGCTATCATTCTAGTAGTAAGTTTTGCTATATACTTTGCGATTCATATTGCTGTATATAAAGTATCCGCGAAAAGACTTGAAAAAGTAGACTTTTAGAAGATACTAATAGTAGAGGTAATCATATGCAGTTAGCGATTAGAAATAAATGGGTGTCCCTAAGAGGATCATCCGTAGTTAAAGACTTAGATGAAAAAGACGTCTTAAGAGTCCAAGGAAAGTTTTGGACATGGACTAAAAAGAAATTTGTCCAAACTCTTGAAGGAGAAACTAAATATATTGTCCGTAATAAATTCTGGACCTTATTCTCTCATCAAGGATATATCTATGATAAAGATGGAAAACAAGTCGCTCATATTAGACGTAAAGTATTCTCCGTCCATGATAGATACTTCATCAAATGTGAATTAGGCGATCTAGAAATATGCGGTAATATCCTTGGATATAACTATCAAGTCAAAGTAAACGGAAAAGAAGTAGGGCATGTCTCAAGAAAAATCTCATTAAGAGACTCGTTCGTCTTAACAATTGATGATAGCTTTGATTATTATTTCTTTGTTGCTTTAGTGATTGCAATTGATAACATCACTGATGAACGTAATGAACAAGCCGCTGCAGCAAGCGCATAACTAATTAATTTTTTAAAAAATATGGAAGCATATGCTTCCATTTTTTTGTATTTTGACACACTTTTGAATTTTTTGACTAGATAAAGGTTAGGAGGTTTACAAAATGACAAAATACAGATTTTTCAAAAACAAAAGAACAAATTACCATCCATCAATTCAAATCGATGTTTTAGAAGATGGCACCTGGGAGAATATTGAAATCACCCATAGTCCCACCAAAAAAGGAAAATATGAAGAACTCGATGCCAATCCAAATCCAGATTCAAATGAAAAGAGTTATTTTCGCAAATATCTTAGAAAAGACAAATTAAGACATAGAGGAAAAGAACTCAAAAAATATAGACTTGTTGTTTCTGACGAAATAAAAATTGATGTTTACGTATCCTTAATAAAAGACAAAAGAAAAAATGGTGGAAAGCAATAAGCTTTATCCCCAGAGGGGCACACACCATCTAAAAGTATTAAAACAAAGATGTGACTAAATGGCAACAAAATTGTAAAAATAAAAATCCGCACAACCCAGTCGTAGTATAACTACAACATCTCTGCGGACACTTATATTAAAACAAACAGTAAATTAGTTTACAAGTGACATTATGTTTCTTTTTGGTTTTGCATTTTGGATGTTGAATCCATTGATAAATGCTAAGGCGATCGTGTAGTTAAGTCCTGGACCAAGGTTAAAGAAGTGACAATCTACTAAAGCAGCTAATAATAAACCAATAATTGAAAGCATTATGAATGTCTTTTCTTTTGTAGGTCTAGCAAATGCTTCTTTAAAAACTTCGTATCTATGATATATAAATGTGACCGCTCCAAATAATCCTAAAGAAGCTAATACTTGAACATAGGTATTATGATATCTAGGAGGAATGAAGTGAAAACTAAAGTTTTTAGCAGTTCCAGCTGTACATTCATACCATCCTACTCCAAAACCAAGATGGGCCATAAACTGAGCCATACCATCTTTCCATATTTGCATACGACCATCTTTGAAGATGTTATATGATCCCTCAACACCAGTTAATCTACCAAAATATTCAAGGAGTTGATTTGGAATGAACACCATTAAGATAACTAGTGTTAAAAACATCGCCCCTATAACAGCAGCACCTTGGATTCTTTGAGCCATACCTCCAAAGATGAACAAAAGGGCAAATCCTGCTACAAACATAATTAGACCTGCTCCTGCTCCTCCTCTAGAGTTAGTAGAGCCTATACCAAACAAAATGAATATTGAGGCTAAAGAGTATAACCACGATAACTTCTTCGATGTAATCGCTAAATATATTGGAGCACATATACATAGACACATTTGTCCAGCAATGTTATTTCTAATGCCCCATCCAGTGGTGATATCATCGCTATGCTTAATAAAAATGATATATAAGACTTCTAAAGCTATAACTATTCCATATGTCATCATCACATAGAAGAAATAGTTCTTTTTCATCTTTTTCCAATCGATGATATATAGCAGTATGAAATAGCATCCACTTAAAGAGAGCATCTCCACTAAACCGAAGACAAAGTTCTTCTTGGAGTAGAATCCTGACATAAGTCCACCAAAGATAAGTGATGCACCAAATAATATGTATCCAATTAGAAGTGAAGGATAAATCCTTCTTCTTTCTTTGATGGTAATCATATCAAAGACAAATCTACCTAAGACAAATACCGCTATAAGAGCAATATGAATATATAAATGAGCAAAGTTAGAATATAAGACTCTTCCTTCATCAGCATTGTTTGAGATGAGTGATACTGATGAATATGTCATTGCAAGTGGAGCAATAGTAGGGGTCATATCTTCTAATATCAAAGAAGGAATAACTCCACCTAAAGCAATGACAAGATAATAATCAATCATCTCTAAGCCAAATATGCATGATAAAAGTGTCATCACTCCAATAAGAGCAACATAAACATAGGAGTAATAAAACCACCTAATTACTTTATAAAAAAGAGTCTCCCTAAGTGATGGAAAAAACTTTAATAACATATCAATATGATATCTTAATCAATATAAAAACAAAATAAACTAGTTATTCTCTTCTTTTGGAGATAGGAGTCTATCTTCTAAAGAATTGAGATGCTTTTTAATCTTCGTATACTTAAACAATAACTCTCTAGGAATATCAATGATAATACATCCAACGAATATTCCAATGGAGATTGCTAACAAAATTAACGCTCCTAAGAATTGGTTGTAGTTACTAACAAATGTGTATTTATCTCTAATGATTTCAGAGACCATAAAGTAATGCTCAGTGATTAGATATGCACTAAAGACAGATGGTCCAACAAATCCAATGACTTTTTGAAGTGGTTTGTTTTTAACATCAATCCTTGAGAATATGAGTATCAACGCAATTGCACTGATAAGAGTGAATGGAGATACATAGTTATGGAAATATGATCCATTCACATCAGCACCCATAATAGTAAATCCATGGGCATCAAATAATATTTGAGTGCCAAATATCACTCCAACGGATGCAATATATATCAAAACAAGTATCCAAGTCTTCACCTTGGAGAATAATTCAAATTTCTTGATAATTGCACCTATGACATAAAGTGACATAAGCCATATAACAGATAATCCAGTCTCTAAACCAAATATATGAGTTCTAACAAATAATACTGGTAGAACAGAGAATACAAAAGTAAATGCGATAACAATCGCAATACCAGTTCTCTTGTTAATTCTTTCAAGTCCTAAATTAAGAAGGGGAGCAAATAGACATAATGCAAAATAGGCTGTCCAATACCACCAGAAGTTAAAGATAGT
The DNA here is from genome assembly GCA_024695235.1 of Bacilli bacterium. Taxonomy (GTDB): domain Bacteria; phylum Bacillota_I; class Bacilli_A; order RFN20; family CAG-826; genus Fiminaster. The sequence continues at coordinate 5,246 of JAILIP010000003.1, forward strand.
AGGGAAGAATGACTTGATAAGTCCAATCCAAGTAAACTCTCTAAGTTGAGCAATATAGAATATCACAGTGATAATCACGGCATAGTAAAGCACTCTAAGCCATAGATACACCAAATTAGCGAATCTAGCTTTCCTACCATATCCCACATATCCAGATACAAGTGCATATATGTTCACACCTGATCCACATATGATTTGTAACACCAAATATGCATATGCTGATGTAGGCACTTGATCAAAGCCATGTAAAACAAGAGTGCCTTTTCCAATGACATGTAAAACGATGACCATCACCATGGCGATCATTCTAAGAATATCAATACCAAAGTTGCGACCAACTTGCTTCAAAACTGCTTTTTCTTCCATGCAAATATAATATCACACCAATGTAGTTTCTTTTCAAAAGTGTTGAAATCATATGTATATATGCGTATCATATAGGTGCATAAAATCATTATCAGGGAATCAGATCTTGTTTAGTCGCTAATGGCCAAAGCTCTAAAAGAAAAGTTCATTCCCCTGAATTTTTGCATTTTATGCAAAATGTTCAGCCTTACTATCAAAAGATAGAAGGTGAAAGGAAAGGGGGAATTTTAAAATGAACAAAATTTTAACAAAGATTACCGGAGCAGTCTTAGGACTCTCTATGGCAGTCGGAGTAGGTACAGCCGTTGCTGTTAATGCGAAGGAACCTAGCAGGGTTGAGGCTTCGAGTACAGCTAATTGGGCTGCCAATAATATGGGGTTAGGAAATTCAGAAGTCACAGGAACAGGTTCATATGACTTCGATGATGATACCAATATTACTATTAGTTTTACTAATGGTGGTACCAATACTGCTTATTATACAGATGGTGGCGTAAGAATTTATAATGGTGGCACATTTACGATTGCTTCATCTGATGGTAACATCACTGGGATTACCTTAACGTATACGTTAAATTCTGGTGCAACGATAAGTGCATCGCCAGCTGGTGGTTTTACTAGTGGCGGCACTACTTGGAGTGGTAATTCAAGCAATGTAGTTTTTACAGCAGGAACTAAAAAACATGTTAGATTAGCGTCTTTGATTGTTACATATTCTTCCTCTGGCAGTTCCACAGTCGACATAACTAGAGCGATTAGTGGTCCTGCTAATTTGAATAAATCTACATCAGATACTTCATTCGATATCTCTGGAGATATTACTATTCAAGATGAAAGTCCAGCCACCGGCTACACAGTTTCTTCTAGTGATTCTGCAATTGTTAGTGTCAGTGGAACAACATTAACCCCAGTAGCCGAAGGTAGTGCAACAATCACTATTTCAAAACCATCTTCATCTTCTGAATCGGGCGGTATTACTACAAATATCACCTATACTTCTCATACCTTTACGGTTACAGTTTCTGCTCCTGAACCTGCAGATGCGGTTCAATATAGCAAAAGATATTCGGCAGATACCGATATTAATGGTGTTGAAATTGATAAAACCGATTTCACAGTTACCATGAACAAAGGAACTGGTGGTAATAATCCAAAGTATTTTACGTCCGGCACCGCTGTAAGAGCATATGCTGGTAATACAATTGTTGTTTCTTCTTCAACGAAGAAAATTACATCAATTACACTCACCTTTGGTAGTGGTGACGGTTCTAACACTATAACTTCAAGTCCGGATGGCTTTACATCTCCTACATGGACTGGTGAGGCTATCGAAGTCACATTTACTATTGGCGGTTCAAGTGGAAACCGTCGCATTTCTGCAGTTCAAGTTACAACTCAAACTGTAACTCCAGAAATAACCGATTTCTCAATAAGCCCTACTTCATGTGATTTAGGTGTTGGTAAAACTACAACAATTACTGCATCTGTTACAGGTATTGGAGCTTTTGATGATTCTGTTTCTTGGGAAATAACTTCAGGTGGATCTTTTGCATCTATTGTAAGTTCAGCTGATACACAATGTACTGTACGTGGCGACGCAGCTGGTACAGCGGTATTAACAGCCACTGATGCTGATGGTGATGATTTGACTTGTACTATCACAGTTAAAGCTCTTCAAAACGTTACTGCTACAATTAATTTTGCTAATGAAAACGAAATTATCGGTGAAAAAGGTTCTGAAATAACAACTTGGGGTAAAGATGAGGCTCGTTACGTAGTTGAGAAAAACGAATCAACAACCGGAGTTGGAAATGGAACATATTATTCCAACCCATTGAGAATATATTCAAAACAACTTGTCACAATTTCCGCTGGAGGATACGAAATAGTTTCTGTTACAATTACTGCTTCCAGTGCTGCTAATGCAAGTAATATTGCTAGTGCAACATGGACTGGCGCAACTGCTACATCTAGCGGTTCAACAGTATCTGTTGCCCCAACTAGTGGTGCTACTACTTTGACATATTGCAACAGCAGTTCTCGTACTGATACATCATCGATTGATATTGTTTACTACGGACCTGCACCTAGCAGTATTGCATTAAATTCAATTACACTTAGCGAAAGCGCAACTGGAATCGCACAGGGTGATTCAAAAACCTTGACTGTCGCAACTTTTGATCCTTCAAATGCAACTAACAAAGATGTTGTTTGGTCATCAGAAGATACATCAATTGCAACGGTCGATGCATCATCAGGTAAAGTCACTGTTGCTAATAATGCAACTGTTGGCGATACAGTTGATATTATTTGTACGCCAGATGACACACATGCTTCCGCAGTATCGTGTACTGTTACCGTCCTAACTGCTGTAATTAAAAAGGTTGATATGAATGTGGGCCTTAATAATAGCAAAGACAATAGATTAGAATTAACAACAAGCCAAGGTTTATCTTCATGGCCTGCTGGAGCTATTGTCGTAACATATACAAATACGCAGACTCTAACTCTTTCATATAACACTTCTGGTGTTGTTTGGTACTACAACAATTCTGACGACACCAATAATGATGTTGAAATCAACGACATTTCTTCATTCACTTTTGAAACAACAATGAAAAGAATGAGATTGTCCTATAATGGTGTTTTAGCTGGAAGAACTTATATTACAGTTTCTGAACCTGTTGCTGGAATTATAGACGGTACCTATGATGGCGTTAATAGTTTCTATTTAGATGATGAAGGATATGTAACATTACAGTGCCCTACAGGTTATACCTATTTTGGCTATTCATCTGATAGCGAAGGTATATTTACTACTTATACAACTGGTGTAATTCGTAGTTCTGGTACCGTTAAGGTACCATACTGGACAGCAGATTCCACTGCATCGAATGATACATTAACAGTGTGGTTCTACGCGCAGGAAAATAACCCATCTCAATCTACTTCAATTAATATTAATATTAATATTAATAATCCAACAGGCTTAGCTGCCGCAAGATCTTATGCTGCATTATTGCAAGAATCTTGTGATGCAGGAACTCACGCAGATGATTGGTCAACATTAGCATCTTCATATAATGAATTATCATCTGAAGCCAAAGCTTATTTACATGATGCTTTATACACATTGAATGGTGTTAACGTTATCAAAGATCCAACAACACATAAGGAAGTTGCTATTGGTGCTGAAATCTATGACCGCTGTGTTTCTGTCCATGGATTATCAAACTTCATGAATAGAACAGTAGTGCCTCATACAGGTATTTCTACAACAAGCAATGGCTTATTTGCCAATGTTGGTTCTGAAGCAACAGTCTCAATAATCGTTGTTATCTCAGTTATCTCACTCACTACAATCGGAGCATTTGTCTTCGTTCGTAGAAGAAAAGAAAACTAATAACAAAGTTATTAAGACAATTAATTAAAGGCTAAGAGGTAGGAATTAAGTTTCTTACCTCTTTTTTCTTTTTAAGAAAATGTTAAAATTAAATGAACTTATATATTTGTCTAGAAGATAAGCAGACATGTCTCTACGGGTGGCTTTACAACCTACTATAAGTTCTCTTTAGGAGGAACTATTTATGCTTATCTTAAAAGGAAACATTATCTCCTCTCCAAAATTTGGAGAATTATCAATTGTTGAACACGGATATCTTATCTCTGATGTTGAGGGTAAGATTATCGGTGTTTTTTCTACTCTTCCAAAAGAATATGATGGAAAAGAAGTTAAAGATTATGGTGATAAACTCATCATGCAATCATTCTCTGATATGCATCTTCACGCTCCACAATATCCAATGTTAGGAATGGGTATGGATCTTCAACTTATTGATTGGCTTAATACATATACATTCCCAACAGAAGCTAACTTCAAAGATAATGACCTTGCTAGAAAGATATATCATCGTCTAGCTTTAGAGCTCATTAAAAATGGTACTACTCGTGTAGCGATGTTCTCTTCTCTTCATAAAGAAGCTACGCTCATCCTTATGGATGAACTTGAAAAAGCAGGTGTATGTGGATATGTAGGTAAAGTTAATATGGACCGTAATGGTGGAGTTGACTTAGAAGAAACCACTGAGGAATCTATTAAGTCTACTAATGAATGGCTTAAAGAATGTAAATTTACTCATGTTAAACCAATCATTACACCTAGATTTACTCCTAGCTGCACTAATGAGCTTATGGAAGAACTTGGGAAGATAGCAAAAGAACATGATTTACCTATCCAATCTCACTTATCTGAAAATACAGGTGAAATAGCATGGGTTAAAGAACTTCATCCTGATTGTAAGGAATATTGGGAAACATATAAGAAATATAACCTTTGGAATGATAAGACCTTAATGGCACATTGTGTCCATTCTTCTTTAAAAGAAAGAACTGCTATGAAAGATGCTGGAGTGTATGTTGTTCACTGTGCTGCTTCAAACAATAACCTTATCTCTGGAGTTGCTCCTATTAAGCTTATGAAGAAAGAAGGACTTAGAGTTGTTTTAGGTAGTGATATCGCTGGAGGCGATCAACTCTCAATGTTTGATGTAGTTGCATCTACCATTAAAGCAAGTAAAAACCGCGATATTATGGACAAATGGGAAAGCGGCTTCCTTTCAGTAGAGGAAGCATATTATCTAGGCACAAGCGCTGCTAATAGCTTCTTTAATGAAAAAGAAGGGTTTGCTAAAGGAAATAAACTTCATTGTCTAGTACTTGATGATAGTGATTTAGTATCTGTTAGACCACTAAGCGTTAAAGAACGCTTTGAAAGAAGCATGTATCTTAGAGAAAAAGACGCCATCAAAGCAGTAATCAGTGATGGTAGAATTGTTTATAATATATAAAAGGAGTTATTTGTATGAAAAAATCAGTATCTCGTGGAATTATATTCGCATTTAGTATTGTGGCACTTGTTGCCCTTCCAATTATTGGTTTGCTTTTGCTCTTCGTAGGAGCATTTGCTGAAGCTTTAGTTGTCGCTATGACAGCTGGATATGCATCAGCTGATGGAGCTCTTATTGAAATATTTGTTCCATTTGCCATCATTATCTTTGCTACATGGCCATTCTTATTAGCTGCCACTATCGTTGGCTTCATTAAGAAAGAAAACAAGGCTCTTGCTATTGTTGCAGGCTCTCTATACGGAGCATGTGCTATTGCAATGTTTGTTGGTGTTATCATGGGCATTGTTGTTGGTGCCGGCTTAGATGGTGCAGGATTAACCATCTTCACATCAGTTGTATTTGGATTATCCTTCGTTCTTTGTGCCTGTGGAGCACTTTTTAGAGGATTCCTCCGCTTACTTAAGAAACCAGAACAAGTTGAAAATGCATAACATTATCATAGATACACTTGGAAGTGATAAAGGAGCTAGCGCTATCATTGATGGCGCTAAGCTTATTTTAGACGAATTCCAAAATGTTAAATTAACTCTTGTTGGAGATGAAGAACTCGTTAAAAAGAGTGGTCTAGATCTTTCAAGAGTGAAAATCATTCATACAACCGAGACGATTACTAACTACGATAATCCAGTTGAAGCTTTCTATAAGAAACCTAATGTATCTATTTTTAAAGCTTTTGAAGAAGCTAGTAAGGAAGATAATATCGGACTTATATCCGCTGGTAACAGTGGAGCATTAATGGTATCTGCTATTAGATATCTTCTTGATGAAAAGAAAACTAGACCATGCATGGCAGCTATTCTTCCTAATATGGCAGGAGGTTTTACTTGTCTAGTAGATACCGGTGCATCAATTGATTGTAGTTCATCTCAATTAGTAGAATTTGCTCACCTTGGTAGTGACTTCATGAAATATACATACAAGATAGACGCTCCTCGTGTTGGACTTCTTTCAAATGGAGCAGAACCTACCAAAGGTAATAAACTTGTCAAAGAAACCCACAAAATTCTAAATGATGATAAATATATCAACTTTGTTGGAAACATCGAAGGAAACGCCGCTTTAAGCGGAAAATGCGATGTTTTAGTGTGTGATGGCTTTGCTGGAAACCAAGTTTTGAAGAATTCGGAAGGTATGGCCACCAATTTAATAACCGAAATCGTTAAATATGGAAAGAAATCAGGTGGAGCAAAAGAAGGCGTTGCTATGGAAATAGTGGCTCACCTCATGCAAACATATGATTTTGAATCCTTGGGGGCAGGCATTATGCTAGGCGCACGTAAGATGGTTATGAAATGTCGTGGATCAAGCGGCGCTAAAGCAATTAGAAATGCCGCTCATATCTTAGTGAACATTGCTGAAAATAAAACCATCTATGATGGAGAAGATAAAAGAGGTAACTAGTATGTACGATAGATTACTTAAACTCATCAAAGAACAAATGCCAGATTTAGATATCTCAAAAGCAAGTGAGAATTCTCGTCTTGTCGAAGATCTTGGCTTTGATTCAATTGGTCTAATGATGCTTGCGATGTCTTTAGAAGATGAATTTGGAGTTCACTTCAATGAAGTCGTGAGATTTGAAACTGTTAAAGATGTCATCTCTTTCTTAGAAAAGAATGCATCTAAATAAGGAGAAATACTATGTATACATTATTTTTCGATAGTGATTGCGATATCACTCCTGAAATAGCTAAGCACTATGGAGCAAAGCTCATCTCCATGCCGTATGAAGTTGATGGTAAAGAGATATATCCGTATGTAACTGAAAAGACATATAACGCTCATGAGTTTTTCTCGATGCTTAGAAGTGGAAAGCTTCCAACTACATCAGCCTTATCTCCAGAAGCATATAGAGAATACTTTGAACCGGAGTTTAAAAAAGGTAATGATATCCTCTATATTCATTTCTCCGCTGCTATGAGTGCAACATTTAACTCCATTCGTTTACTCATGGAAGTACTTAAAAAAGAATATCCTGAACGTAAACTTGAAATGATTGATACCAAAGGTATTACATTAGGAAGTTACTCCTTATGTAAACAAATGGGTGAACTATATAAACAAGGTAAATCAATTGAAGAAATCAAAGAGTGGGCCAGTATCAATGTTGATAAGACCGCTTTCTATTTCTTTGCTGATAACCTAAAGTTCTTCGCTAAAAGTGGTCGTGTCAGTGGTTTCTCTGCCTTCATGGGTGGACTTATTGGCATTAAACCAATTATCTACATCTCTGAAGAAGGTAAGATGGTGTCCATTGGCAGAGCCAAAGGAAGAAAAAATGCATTACAAAAGATTCTTCAATATGTCATCGACTTAGAAGAAGATATCAAAAAATATCCAGTGGTGGTCGCTCATGGTGATGCTCCTGAACTCGTCAAAGAATTCGTTTCAATGATGAAAGCTCAATTTGGTGATGATCTCAATATCGAAGTTATTGACATCAACCCAACAGCAGGCTCTCACTGTGGACCTGATACATTAGGTGTAACATTCCACGCTAAACATAGATAAAAATGAAAAAAGAAAAAGATCTTCACGCTGAACTAGCGAAAAGAAAATATAAAATACCTAATCCTTTAATCTACTTCATCTATTGGGCAGTTGATACAACGCACCTATTAGGCGGTAAGTATCACCCGCATATTGTCATTCAAGATGATATCAACAAATGCAAAGGTCCATGCTTTTTGATTTGGAATCACCAATCAAGAAGAGATCATGCCTTTTTAACACTTGCCACATACCCTAGAAGACTTTCTATTGTTGCCGAATATGTTTCTTTCTTTAGAGAGCATCTCCATTGGCCATTTAAAATGATGAAGATACTTCCAAAGAAAGTATTTTGTAATGATTTAGTGGGAGTACGCGCTATGCGCGACATCATCAAACAAGGTGGATGCGTTGCTTTCTCTCCAGAGGGTACATCTTCTATCTTTGGAGACAATCAACCTATCGTTCCTGGAACAGGTAGATTCCTCCAAGTATTCAATATTCCAGTATATTCAATGGCCTTAAAAGGTAGTTATCTCACCAATAACAAAGTTAGCATTGATGATAGAATCGGTCAGGTATTTGGAACGTTGAAGTTATTATTCACTCCTGAAGACTTAAAGAAAATGTCCGCGGATGAAATAGAAGCAAAAATCAATGAAGAATTCCATCATGATGACTATGAATGGAATAAAACCGCTCGTATCAAATATAAAGCTAAAGAAGGTATCACTAAGAACCTCAGTGATATTTGTTACAAATGTCCAAAATGCGGTCATGAATTTGTCATGAAAGATCATGATAATATCATCGAATGTAGCCACTGTGGTAATGGTGCTACGATGGATGAATACTATGATTTCCATCCATTTGATGACACTTGTATCATCCCAGAGTCTCCATCGTCTTGGGCACATGAAGAAAGACAAGATATCATCGATGAGATAAGAAAAGATAAAAACTACTCATGGTCATTCCATGTCAAATTAGGTTATATTCCAAAAGATCATTGGATCAAAAAGACCGATATGTCTGAGATATGTGGTGAAGGAATATATACGATAGACCATCAAGGTGTTCACTTCAAAGGCACAAAACTTGGTGAGCCGTTCTCATTTGATGTCGACTATAAAACAGTCCAAACCTATCCGATGAGCATTGACTTAAGTGTCTTCTCCTTATTTGTGAATGAAGTTGAGTATGATTTCTATCCAGATGATAGGATAGTTGCTAAAGCAATCATGGTCACTGAAGAGATGCATCGACTCCATATCAATAAGTGGAAAAACTTCCCTTGGTTTGACTATATGTACGAGGGAAAAGAACTTGGAATTGATCTCAAAAAATAAAAATGCGTCGCAAGATGCAACGCAAAGTGGAACAAAAAAATTGCGTTGCACTTTTTCTTATTTAGATTTCTAATATTCATGACTCAAAAATATATTTAATTTTGAGTTCAACAATATTATAATTTCTAGCAGAAAGGATTATTGAAATGAAACTTTGGAAAAAATTAGTTGCTGAATGCGTTGGTACTTTTGTCCTCGTATTTGCTGCATGTGGTGTTGCTGCTTTAACAGGTGGTAGCTTAGTTGCAACAGCTTTAGCTTTCGGTTTAGTTATCGTTGCTATGGCTTACTCTGTTGGTAGAATCTCCGGATGCCACATCAACCCAGCTGTCTCCCTCGGATGCTTACTTACCAAAAGAATGTCATTGAAGGAATTCTTCCTTTATGTCGCCGCTCAACTAGTTGGTGGCTTTATTGGTGCAGTCGCAATCTTTGGCATTGCCAAAATGAGTGGACTTCCACTTCTTGGCGATGCTTGCAACGCAATCATCGGTGGACTTACAACTGGACCAGAAGCAAAAGTGAATGTTGGTGGAATGATCGCATCAATTCTTGTCGAAGCTGTTCTTACATGTATCTTCGTTTACGTTATTCTTAACGTCACAGATGAAAAGAACAACACCGCCAAGAAAGCTGGTTTATTAATCGGCTTAACATTAACTCTTGTCCACTTAGTGGGTATCCCATTAACTGGTACATCTGTTAACCCAGCAAGAAGTATCGCTACAGCTTTAGGTGCACTTATCTTCAATGGTAATGTTGAACCACTTAAAGTCGTCTGGGTATTCGTTGTTGGACCACTCATTGGTGCATGCTTAGCAGTTCTTCTTTTCGTGTTACTTCACCAAGAAAAAGAAGAAGCTAAATAATCTCATTCAGTTTTAGATATAAGAGCATTCCTCGTGGGTGCTCTTTTTCTATTGTCTATAGCCTCTAATTGAGAAATATCGTTATTTTTGTTATAATAACGACGTTATGACTGACGCTCAAAAACAACTCATCAAGGAAAAACGTGCCAAAAAAAGAAAAGAACAGCAACGTATTTTTAGGAAGAAACTTAATTCCTTGTTTAAGACTGAGTATCGTTATTCTTTGAAGTTTGAAGAAGCTCATCTATATGATGATGGCAAGGCCTATATTAATGTTGATCTCACTAAGTGTGAATCACCATTTTCAATGTATTCATACGAAAATAGAATCAACCCTGAAATATATGACTACATCAACCAAGAAACAGAATTCCTTCCAACAGATATTCCAGTAGTCATCAATTTTGATGATGATGATAAATATGATGAAGCGATGAAAGAGAAGGTTCGCCGCACAGTTATTCGTCACTATTCTTTAGAGTATGAAGAAGCTAGATATGATCTACATCGTTCTAGAATGTTCGGTTTAATCTCATTGCTTGTTGGTATATTATTCCTTGCTTTATATATCGGCTTATTCATCGTCTCTCAAAAGTATAGTGCACCTCTATTCATAGAGAAGTCACTCGATATTCTTTACATCACCTCCTGGGTATTTGTTTGGGAAGCGGTGGATAGATATTTCGTCACAGGCGTCGATGACGTCCAAGACGTCCTTAACTATGGTCAACTGGCATTGGTCGAAGTTCAGTTTGGTGATCCAATGACAAGAAAATAAAAAGGAGAAAACATATGGAACTAAAAGGAAGTAGAACCGAAAAGAATCTCCAAGCAGCATTTGCTGGAGAATCCCAAGCTAGAAATAAGTATACTTATTTTGCTAGCAAAGCTAAAAAGGAAGGTTATGAACAAATAGCCGCTATCTTCTTAGAGACAGCTGAAAACGAAAAAGAACACGCTAAAATGTGGTTCAAACACCTTAATGGTGGAGAAATCTCATCAACTGCTGAAAACTTAAAAGCAGCTGCCGAAGGTGAAAACTTTGAATGGACAGACATGTACAAAGAATTCGCTAAAGTTGCTCGTGAAGAAGGATTCGATCAAATCGCTTTTGAATTCGAAGCAGTCGGTAAGATTGAAAAAGAACACGAAGAAAGATATCTCAAGCTTCTTGAAAGCGTCAAAGAAGGCAAAGTCTTCATCGCTGAAGATGTTGTCGTTTGGAAGTGCCGTAACTGTGGTCACATTCACGTTGGCAAATTTGCCCCAGAAATGTGCCCAGTTTGCAAACATCCAAAAGCATACTTTGAACTGCGTGCTAAAAACTATTAATTTATATTAAATTACATTGGCGTTAATATCTTCTTGCATTTTAAAATTGATTAAAGCATAATTATTAACGTCGTAACGGATCATTGGTCTATCGGTTTATGATGCCTCCCTGTCACGGAGGCGAGAGGGGTTCGACTCCCCTATGATCCGCCATGATGTGGCCCGGTAGCTCAGCTGGTAGAGCGGCGGACTGAAAATCCGTACGTCGCCGGATCATCCCCGGCCTGGGCCACCATTGATAAAATATCCTTGATGAAAATCAGGGATTTTTTGTTGAGTTATCCACAAATTGAGTGCAACTGAATCATTAGAAATTTCGTCTGCTATATATTAATATTTACTTAAGTAACTGTATAATATAAGTAAGGAATTGGAATAGGTTTTTGTGGGATTGAGTAGTTCGATTATCTTTAAGGAGGATCATTATGTCCCAAAATCAACCTATCAAAAACATTGAAGTAGGCAAATTCTATTTTATTCATGATGGCAGCAAAACCGGCCATCCAGGTTTTGTCGTTTGGAAAGACGATGAAAAAAATCGCTATTTAGTCATAAGGTTTGATAGCGATAAATATGGCGACATTCCTAAAAAAGAACGCGGTATCAAGCACATTACCAAACTATCAAATCCTACAAATCCATCAGTTATGAATTCGTATGTCCATAACAGACCGATGATTTGTAAAAGAAAAGATATAGGTATACTATTAGTCGACCTAATGATTGACAGCAGTGATATTGTAATTATAGAACGTGTATCGAAACAGACCCCTGAGAAAAGCCCATCTTTAAGAAAATAAAAAAATCGCCCCGATTGGCCTATTAAGCACTGAGTACCGGTTGCGACTTCTATATTAAAACAAATAGCATATGCTATGTCAATATAAAAACTACATTTTGATAAAATCAACAATTGAATCCATCAAATGATAATTCAGTAGATTAATATATCTATCATTGTTAACAATTAGATTAAATAGATGTTTCTTGTCTTCAATAGAGGCATCTTTTTTATTTTTGAGGTATTTTCTATATTCATTTGTGAGTTCTTCGTAGTAGTCTTTTCCACTTTCCGTGCAGTATACACACCCATGGCCTCTATCTTTGAATCTCTTAAAGGAGATCCTGTCTAGCTTCTTGAAAGTGTTCTTATATAGGTCTAGTCCTATTTTGATTGGAACAGCCTTATCATCTTCTGAATGAATAACAAATATTTCAGTTTTGGAATTTTTAATTCCATCAACTACCGATAATGAATGATATTCACCAAATCTAAATTCTTCATATTCATCAAGATATTCGATTGTGGAATCAATCTTATTTCCACCCCATTCAATGCCGTGTTGTCTAATTAGATCACTAGACGTATTAAATCCTGACATCATGATTGCTTTAGATATATTTGGGAATAGGTTCAAAACACATCCTACAGAGTATGCGCCCCAAGAATGTCCTATTAATGAAATATCATTTTCTTTATAGTTTTTGCTCTTTTTAACAAAGTTAATTGCACTTTCTAAGTCGATAATACCTTGTGGGAATCCAAAGATACCATCTCCATTAGATTCATCAAAGCTAGTAGCGTCATAACCAAAGACATACAGTCCTTGGCTTGCTAGATAGTTAATGATATCTAAGTAGCGGTGGTGACCATTACCATAACCATGGGCAAATATCACTATCTTTGATTTATCGACATTCTTATATGAGTAGAAATATCCTGTTAAAACATTCTTTCCCGATTTAAAAGCTACTCGTTCAGCTTTTAGTTCTGGAAATAATGAATTATCAAAATATGATATAGGTTCACTTTGTGTACGATGATAAAAGACTTTTTTAAAAGCAATATCAGTGGCGATATATGGTGATGCTTCCATAAGCTTTTTGCCTATGAATCTTCCTACATCACCTAGAACTTGTTTCTTTTTCTCATCCATTTTGTTTCTTTGCTAGGTATTTATATATCTCTTCAGTAGCAAGTGATATCTTTGTGACTGCAAACTTCTCACATTCAGGATATACATATAATGTATCTTCAAGAGTATTTAGATCAACACAGTCACCAAACTGACCAAGATATTCATATTCAATATGAACACTATAGGTATCTCTAGCAGGGATATCTAATGAGTAATGTTCATCATTTTCTTTATAGTAGCCTTCTAGATGGAAGCCGTTCATATCATGGATAAGCTTACCTTTTCCTAGATGGAGGAACTTATCAGCATTTGGCAAAGCATCAACGTGTACTTCGCTTTCAAAGTAGTACTTGCCTGCTTCAACTTCTTTTCTAACATTTTCTCTTTCCCATTCATACCAATCAGGGATATGTGAGAATTCTGTCTCTCCTTCAACGGCTTTAATTTCTCCTAAAGTAGAATATTCCCATTTCTTTCCGCAGTGTTTGCAGAATAGGATATTATCTTTAGAATCCATTTCATATTCAGTATGGCAATGAGGACATTGATATAAGACTTTATGAAGTCCTTCAGCACGTCCTTTATATTTAACAACTATGTTGTTATCCTTTTGCCATTTATATTCGTCATAGATGTATGCTTCTTGAATGCGTCTATTAACTTCTTCTAACGGAAGAGTATCAACTTCTTCAGCAGTCATAAGACATTTCATCTCTGCACGTATTCCTTTTATCTTTCTATTATGAAGATTCCAGAATGGGGAATTGATGTGGTGGCCATGCATCAAAAGCATGACAACAGGTATCTTTAAAAACTTCGCTAGTTTAGCGACTGATTCAGGAATGATCGCATTGGTTCCACACAAAGAATATCTTGCCTCAGTAAATATTTGAACGATATCGCCATTATTCTTAACTGTGCGTAGATGTCTAATGAGATTTAGATCATTCGTAAATTTTCTTTTGCAAATACCCCCAACATTACGGAGGAGTTTTTCTCTACCGATGAATCCATCAATCGCGATAACATAGTTAACTCTATGAGGGAATGTCGCTAAATTGAGAATATCAACATCCATTAAAGCGTTATGGTTTCCAAGTAAAAGATATGGAGGTTTGATACCCTTCATATTAATCTTGGTGATTTTACCTCTATGAGACCAAAGAACTGGTAAGGCTTTTAAGTAGCCAATGAATCTAAGTTTTTGCCTTTTTGGAGCTTGCTTCATATCGAAGCGAGGAATATTTTCAAGCATAGTGTAATTATAGCAAATCATGAAAAGTAACATAAAGTAACAAAGCACGCATTAGATATATGCTCTATAATATAGCCATGGAATTTAAAGATAGTCTCCGCACAAGAAGAATTGAAAGAGGTTTGACTCAAGAAGCCTTAGCAAAACAGATATATGTTTCGCGTTCTTTGGTTGCGAAATGGGAAAGCGGCAAAGCCTTACCAAATGAGAATACACTTAAAGTCTTAGAAGAATTCTTTAACAGCACCGATGGACATTTAATAACATTTAAAGAAAAGTTGGTGAAATATCGTCTTTTAAAAGCTATGTCTCAACAAGAATTGGCGGACAAATTAGATGTTTCTTTAAAGAAAATCATCAAATATGAAAGCGGTCTTTCCTATCCAAATAATAAAAGGTTTAAAAGAATTGCATCTATATTAGATGTCAAAGAATACGACTTATATGCATATGACTATCTTGCTAAAAGAAACAAAGACAAAAAGATAATGCGCATATCAATTATATGTGCAGCTGTTGTTGCTACAGTTGCATCATGCATAGCATTCAATGAAATCCTTTATAGAAGAATGAGGAATGGTAAAACTGTCTCTTTCTCTGCTAAAAAGATTGGAACTGAAGCAGTTAAGACAGCTAAAAGAATAACTATTGAAGGCCATACATTCACATACAAAAATGTCAAAAGTAACAAAGATGGTGAATGGATACTAATGGATGAAACATCATATATAGTGAATACTGATATGATCTTTGGTTTTAGATATAAAAACGATTTATTTGTAGAAATCAATTCGTATAACGGATCAGAAGAACCTCGACATATGTCTTCTAGCGATAGATATCCTGGATACGCTAATTATCAGGTTTTTAATGGCTTTATTCTCACAATTAAAAAGGATGCTCAATATTACCCTGAATTAGGAGTCAATATTGGTGTTCTTCAACACTGGTGTTAAACATTTATTATCTCAATAATTGAGAAAATAATATTCTAGAGTATACTATTGAAGTATGAATCTTTTAAATTACATTGAAAGCTTTGGAAATGAGACATTCGAAGAAAGACCATTCAACAATGTTGATGCGGTCATTCTTTCACAACTTTCATATCTAAACTTCGATATATACGGTAAAAGAGAAGATACAAGTTACATCTACCTAAAAGACATTCCTCATGAGATGTTTGAACCTCTTTCCGTTGGAGAATTCACAAAGCGCAAAAATATCAAGCTTTTAACTTTGTTAAAGTCATCACTTAGATTCCGTAATATAGGTGTTGGATTCATCCGCAATAACCTATCTGTTAAAGAAGAAGAACAATTCTTTGCAATTACATCTGTTTTACCCAATGGCGATTTCTACATTGCCTTTAGGGGCACGGACCTAAACATGGTCGGATGGAAAGAAGACGTCAATATGGCCTTCATTGATGTTGTCCCATCCCAATTGTCCGCTCATTTTTATGTCAATCACGTCTGTTCTAAACTCAAAGGTAACTTCTACATTGGAGGTCACTCCAAAGGAGGAAACCTTGCTTTCTATTCATATATCAACTTGAATGATAGATTGCATAAAAGATGTTTACATGCCTATTCATTTGATGGGCCAGGATTCTTCGACGCTCAAAAGGACATACTTCTCAAGTACAAAGATGCCTATGACAAGATGACAAAGCTCGTCCCTCAAAATTCAATTGTAGGCATCATGTTATCCACTCTTAAGAACTGTGACATTGTCTATTCAACTTATGTTGGTATCTTCCAACATGACCCATATTCATGGCAAATCAATATGGATCGAAAAGACTTTGTCTATCGTAAGAAAAGAAAAAGAGAATCAATCATCCTTGAAAGAGCGCTCTACACTTGGATTCACTCCATCGATAAAGAAGATAAAGTGTTCGCAGCGAATGCCATATTCGTCATGATGGGAGGCTTAGATCTCACTCTTAAAGATTTCATCAAAAAGCCTGCTTTAAGAATTAAGAACTTCCATGAAGTTCAAAAGAACGCTACCAAAGAGGAAAAAGAAAAATTCATCAGTATTTTTAAGAGTTTGATATATCATTATAGAAGAGCTCGACTCTACTATCTCAAACGCAGAAATATAAACGAAAAAGCTAGACTACAATATAAGGAGAACTAACATGCTTGAATTTAGATATGATACCCAACTTCTCATTGAAGGCGAAAACCTTGATGAAGATAAAATCAATGAATGGATCACCAACAATCTTAAAGGTGACTGCTTATTGGCAGTAGGTGATGATGAACTAATCAAGATTCACTTCCATACAAATGAACCTTGGGAACTACTTAAATATGCCTCAACTCTTGGAGAGATCTTCGATATTGTTGTAGAAGATATGGACCGTCAAAGTAGAGGTCTAAAAGGTTAAAATTACGAGCATTTGCTCGTTTTTTTATACTATTTAACTCAATATATCTTGTAAAAAGGGCGAGTATTATTATAATAATATTCGTTACTTTATTTTTTATTGGAGGATTTTATGGCGCATTTACAAGCTCACGCTGTCAAGCAAATCACCGAGATTGTTGAACGTTTTAAAGACGAAGAGACACCTCTTATGATGATTCTTGAAGCTATCCAATCCGAATATGGATATATCCCTCTTGAAGTCCAAGAACTCGTATCCAAACTTACAGGTATTCCAGTAGCAGAGATTTATGGAGTTGTTACATTCTACTCATTTTTCTCTCTTACCCCAAAGGGCAAATATGTCATTGGTGTATGTTTAGGAACAGCCTGCTATGTTAAAGGTTCTCAACTTGTCATGGATAAGTTCAGTGAACTTCTCAATATCAAACCAGGCGAAACAACTGAAGATGGTTTATTCACTTTAGATGCCTTACGTTGCATTGGTGCATGTGGTATTGCACCAGCTATTTCAATTAACGGTAAGGTGTATCCAAAGATGGATCCAAGTAAAGTTGGGGCAGTCATTAAAGAATACCATGACTTAGCCGCCAAGGAAGGAGCAGCTCAATAATGGAAAAGATTCTCACAAAAGAGCAATTACACGCTAAAGTTGAGCATTGCTCAAAATGTCTTGATGAAAAATTCAATGGTAAAGATGGTAAAAAACATTTAGTTATCTGTGGTGGTACTGGTTGTATTTCATCTCATTCTGATGAGATTCTTAAACATTTAGAAGAACTCATTAAAGAAAAGCACCTTGAAGATAAAGCAACAGTCAATAGAGTTGGTTGCTTTGGCTTTTGTTCTCAAGGACCATTCGTTAAAGTTTTCCCAGAAGATAGACTCTATCGCGCTGTTAAGGTAAGCGATGTTGATCGTATCATTCAAGAAGACATCATCGAAGGAAAATGCATTACTGACCTTCTTTATGAAGACCCAGTCACTCATGAGAAAGTTGAACGTCAAGATGATATCAACTTCTATAAGAAACAACAACGTATTGCATTAAATGGTTGTTCAATGATCAACCCGGAGCAAATCGAAGAAGCCTTTGGCTTTGGAGCATTCAAAGGACTTGAAAGGGCCCTCAACATGTCTCAACAAGAAGTCGTTGATGAAGTCTTAAAGAGTGGACTTCGTGGTCGTGGTGGTGCAGGCTTCCCAACAGGAAGAAAATGGCAATTCGCTTTAAATCAACAAAGTGAAGATAAATATGTCATCTGTAATGGTGATGAAGGCGATCCAGGTGCATTTATGGACCGTTCCATCCTTGAAGGTAACCCAGTCGGAGTTATCGAAGGTATGATGATCGCTGGCTATGCCATCGGTGCTAAAAACGGTTACTTCTATGTCCGTGCTGAATATCCAATCGCTGTTAAAAGACTCCAAATTGCTATTAAGCAACTCGAAGAAGTCGGTTTACTTGGCGATAACATCTTAGGAAGTGGATTCTCCTTTAGATGCCATATCCGTTTAGGCGCAGGCGCATTCGTCTGTGGTGAAGAAACAGCACTTCTTAACTCAATCGAAGGTAAACGTGGCATGCCACGTCCTCGTCCACCATTCCCTGCTGTAAAGGGACTCTGGGGCAAACCATCCATCATCAACAACGTTGAAACACTTGCTGATGTTAGCTGGATTCTCCGTAATGGTGGCGATAAATTTGCCGCTATTGGTACAGAAAAGTCCAAAGGTACAAAAGTCTTTGCTTTAGGTGGCAAGGTCAACAACGTTGGTCTAGTTGAAGTACCAATGGGAACTACCCTTAGAGAACTCATCTTTGATATCGGTGGTGGTATCCCAGGTGGCAAGAAGTTCAAAGCTATTCAAACAGGTGGTCCATCAGGCGGTTGTTTAACCGAAAAGGATCTCGATGTTGAAATCGACTTTGACTCATTAATCGCTAGAGGCTCAATGATGGGCTCTGGTGGTGCTATTGTCATGGATGAAGATAACTGTATGGTCGACGTCGCTAAATTCTATATGGAATTTATCTGCGATGAATCATGTGGTAAATGTTCACCATGTCGTATTGGCACAAAGCGCATGCTTGAAATCTTAACTAAGATTTGTGATGGTAAGGGTGAAGAAAAGGATCTTACTGAACTAAAAGAACTTGCAGATATCACAAAGACTAACTCACTTTGTGCGTTAGGACAAACTGCTGCAAACCCAATTCTTTCAACAATGAAAAACTTCCCTGAAGAGTATGAAGCTCACGTTAAAGATAAAAAGTGTCCTGCTCACGTTTGTAAATCAATGCTCAAATATGTCATTGATCCAGAAAAATGTAAGAAATGCTCTATGTGTGCACGTAATTGCCCAGTTGGAGCTATCACTGGAGAAGTTGGTAAAACTCCATTTGTCATCGATTCAAGCAAATGTATTAAGTGTGGACTTTGTATGTCAAACTGCCACTTCCACGCTATAAGTAAACAATAGGAGGACGAAACAATGGCTTTAGTAAATATCAAAATTGAAGGTAAATCCTATCAAGTTGAAGACAATTTAACCGTCCTTCAAGCTTGCCGTAAATGCGGATATCAAATCCCATCGCTATGTTCATATATGGATGGTAAGTGCTCTTTAGCATCATGCCGTGTATGTTTAGTGGAAGTTGTTGGAGCACGTGGCCTCGTTGCATCATGTGCCTATCCAGTTAACGAAGGAATGGAAATTATCATTTCCTCTCCAAAAGCAATTGAGGCTAGAAGAAATAGTGTTGAACTCATTCTTTCTAACCATCAACGCAACTGTCTCCAATGTGAGAAAAATGGTAAATGCGAACTCTTAGAAGTTTCTAAACTCGTCGGAGCTCGTGATAATAAGTTCATGGGTCAAGTGACCGATGCCACAATTGATGAAGTTGCTCCAGGTATCGTTAGAAATACCGGTAAATGTATTCTCTGCGGTCGTTGTATTGAAGCTTGTAAGTCAATTCAAGGTATTGGCATCTTAGGATTCGAAAGACGTGGTTTTAAGACTATCGTTGCTCCTGCCCAAAATAGAAGCTTCGCTTCTAGCCCATGTATGCAATGCGGTCAATGTGTCCTTGTTTGCCCAACAGGCGCCCTCATGGAACATAGTGAAATCGCTAATGTTGATAAAGCAATGAAAGAAGGCAAATTCGTCGTTTGCCAAGTTGCTCCAGCTGTTCGTGCTGCTATCGCTGAAGAATTCGGTGAAAGAATTGGCACTAACGGAACAAAGAAAATGATTGCCGCACTTCATAGACTCGGATTTAATAGAGTCTTCGATGTTAACTTCGGTGCTGACTTAACAATTATGGAAGAAGGAACAGAACTCCTTGAAAGAATCAAAAAAGGAGGAGTGCTCCCTCAAATTACATCCTGCTCACCAGGATGGATTAACTATATGGAATATTTCTACCCAGAAGTCATTCCAAATATGTCGACATGTAAATCACCTCATCAAATGCAAGGTGCTATTACAAAGACATACTTTGCTAAATCACATAATTTAGATCCAAAAGACATCTATGTTGTCTCCATCATGCCTTGTACTGCTAAAAAGTATGAGAAATCTCGTAAAGAGATGGAAGTTGATGGCATTAGAGATGTTGATGCTGTTTTAACTACTAGAGAAATCGCCAAGATGATCAAACGTAGTGGTATCATTTGGGATAGACTCCCTGAAGATGAAGAGTTTGATCAAGACCTTTTAGGTCAATATAGTGGTGCTGGTGTTATCTTCGGTGTCACAGGTGGAGTTATGGAAGCAGCCCTTAGAACCGCTTATCATGAACTCACTGGTGAGGATTTCGGAAAGATTAATTTTGAAGCTGTACGTGGCCTTAAAGGCATTCGTGAAGCAGAAATTGATGTTAAAGGAACAAAGCTTAAAGTCGCAATAGCCTCTGGCATGAACAACGCTAAAGTACTTCTCGATGAAGTAAAAGCTGGTAAATCACCATATGCATTCATTGAAATCATGGGTTGCCCAGGTGGATGTATCAATGGTGGTGGTCAACCATATGTCAAACCAATGTTCCTTCCAAAGGAAGATGATAATATCTTAGAGACATATCGCGAGAAACGTGCATCAGTCCTATATAGTGAAGATGAACGTCAAGTCATTAGACAATCTCACAATAACCCAGATATCATCAAACTCTATAAGGAATATCTTGGTCATCCTCTTAGTGAAGAAGCTGAAAGATTGCTTCATACTCACTATGATGCCCATAGAGAAAAATATCCTGATTAATGAATGGCCCTCAACTGAGGGCTTTTCTTTTAGAAAAGATTTGATATAATATACCTACAAGAAAGGAAGTGAGAACATGTATACTTATGTTCCATTAACCTTATCTTCCGCGATTTATATCGCGTTAATATAAAAAGAACTGGACGTCACTTCCAGTTCTTTTCTTTTATATTATCCGAGGATATAAACTAGTTTACCTTCATCGTTAACGGTGTCACCGACAACTTGATGGGTGAAGCCATAAGCATCAATCTTAGCTTTTTGAGTTTCATTGAATGCTTCTTCGATGGAGAACACTAAGTTATTAGTCTTTTTATCAAAGGAACAAACCTTATCATCTTTTAAGGCTTCAAAGATCATGTTTGAGACTTCATTGCCAAATGATTCAGAAACTCTCTTTTCACCATAATAGATTTCGTTCACATTAAATGTGAAGTTGTATTTATCAGCGTTCACGTATTTAGCACCGATACAAATGTATGTTTCATACCCATTGATGTTAAAACCAATAGTGAGTTTGATGGAATTATCATAGATATTCGCGTACATGTTATCGATTGTGAATGTACATACTGTGTATTTACCATTACTTGAACGATGTGACATGAGGTATGGAATACCAATTGAATCAGATGTTGCTAAAGTAGCACTTAGATCCTTTTCATTAATAAGAGTGATTTCTCTTCCTGAATATGCAGGATCTTTTGGTAATGTGACATCATCGAGATTGACATCGATATCGTGATCAACTAAATCAAAGATTTCTTTCTCTGGGTGGACAATACAACCTGGGTGTTCAAGTCCATCGTAAGGAAGAAGAATTCCAGAATATGTAGTAGGATCATCAATGCCAATGCTTTCTAATGAAAGATTTTGAATGAATTCTTTATCATCGGCGTCAACTTTATCAAATCCATAGATGAGATAGTTATATAGCATGATACCTTCATCATCGGTTAAATCAGATGATTCAAGGATTGTTTTTGTTTTCTCTTTGAGTGAATCCCAGTCAGCATCATTTTCATATATTGGAGTGACATAGTTTTCATTTGTGTGTAATGGCTTTAGGTTAACAGTGCCATTAAGACCATTCTTATCAAGAGAAACATCAAATAGTTCTTGGTTATAGAACTCTCCTATGACTGTGTCATAGAATGAGTTAGCTTCCTTGGATTGGAAGATATCCAAGTCTTTTTGGACTGATGATTTTGGATAGTAAATGCGATTGTTCTTTTCAACATCACTAACAAAGGAGAATCCTGTTTGTTGAAGCATTGAAGTTAAAAAGTCATCATGAAGAACTTTTTGAACAGTGGAGTTATCACTTTTTACGTTAACTCTTCCTAATTTGATGTTTTTGATTGTGAACACGAGTGATTCTTCGTCGTTAATAGTTTCTTTAGAAAGGGTGGTATAGAATTTGATTCTTGTCTTAAAGACATTTGCGACTTTAGCACTGGCAGCGAACATATATTCTTCATCGCCAGTTTGGATGTTAGCGCCCATATAGAATTTCTTTAAAGTAGGGAAGGCATTGGTAATTGTGTCATTTGCTTCTAGAAGCATTTGATTTAGATCGTTTTCAGAGATATTGAAAACTAAAGCTTCTTTATCCTTAACTTCTTCTAATGCACGGACTGCACTATCTTGAAGCATATGTGAAGCATTGAATTCCGGATCTTTTTTAACAGCTTTCGCTCCATTATCGTAGAAACAGATATATAAAGCGATGAATGGTGACGCTATAACAAGCGCAACAACAGCTAAAGTAATTACTAGTCGGATAATCCAACTTCCTCTTTTTTGTTCACCCATAACTTACTCCTTTATCACTAAAGCGATAATCTTTATTTAATTATAAAATATTTACAGATATTTCACATACAAATATGTGTGGGAGTAAATATTCTTTCTACATATTTAAAAAATATGGTAAAGTATTTTTAGAAATAGATCTTTCAGAAAGGATAACTTTATGAAAAAACAATTCAAAAAAAGCCTTGTATCATTATTCGTCCTTGGTTGCAGTGCAACTCTTTTGAGTGCATGTAATAAAACCCCTAATTTTGATGGAATGTCAGGCTCTGAACTTTTAATCGCCCTTCATGAGCAAATGTTAAAAGATCACACAACATATATTAAATATACTGATTTCCAAAAATACTGTGTTGGCTCAAATAAACTCTACTCAATCGATAGAAAGAGTGAATCAGATAAGAGTTTAGTTGGTTTCTACACCGGTAAACTTCAATCAGGTTATTCTGGTTTTACCAGAGAACACGTTTGGGCATGTGCTAACTCAAGTGGTTTATGGGTTCACGGCAATAACAAACCAGTTGACACAAAATATAACGTCGATAACTCAGCATATAAAGGTGGGGGAAGTGATTTATATCATATCCGTCCATGCACAAGTGCAATTAACACCAAACGTGGTAGTGCAAAACTTTATGTTTTCCCAGCTACAGCTGTCAAAGATTCAACATACTATGAACACACTGATGGTGGACCATACATCATCAAAACTGATACCGATGGTGACTACGCCAACAAGTTCGAACCAGCCAATGAGAATAAAGGCGATATGGCTCGTATCTTAATGTATGTCTACACACATTACTCATCAATCGGAGATAACTCTGAAGTTGATGAAGAAGTTCGTGGATATTTAGGTGCTCTTAACCTTAGAGATGTCTTTAACTCAGGTTACAGCCTCAAAGAAGTTCAAGATATCATCGTTGAATGGAATGAACTTGATCCACCAGATGAAACTGAAAAGTTAAGAAACGACACAGTTGAAAAGATTCAAGGTAATCGTAACCCATTCGTCGATCACCCAGAATATATCAAAAAGATTTTCCAAGAAGAGGAATAAAATTAAACTTAGAGCCTCTAATAAGAGGCTTTTTGTTATAAATTATGTATAAAGTAGGTTTAATTTCTTTAGGATGTGCTAAAAATCTCGTCGATAGTGAGATCATTTTAGGCATGCTAAAAAACTCCAACTTTGAAATAGTCAACACCATTGAAGAAAGTGATGTCATCATCGTTAACACCTGTGGCTTCATTGAAGATAGCAAGAAGGAGTCAATTGAGAATATCCTTGATGTTATCTCATACGGCAAAAAAGTCGTCGTTACAGGTTGCCTTGTTGAAAGGTATAAAGATGAACTTGCTAAATCCATTCCAGAAGTGGATCTTTGGGTCGGAATTAAAGACTATTATCGCTTCAATGAATTGCTTGAAGGACTTCTTAGAGAAGTCGAGATTGAAAAATTCAACCCATTCGTGAGACTATTGTCCACCCCAAATTTCATGGCCTATCTTCGTATCTCAGAAGGCTGTAATAACTGCTGTGCTTACTGTGCGATTCCTCTTATCCGTGGGCACTTCCGTTCTAGAGCAAAAGAAGATGTTTTGTTTGAGGCTAAACTTCTTGCTGAAAAGGGCATCAAAGAACTCGTGCTCATCTCTCAAGATACAACTAGATACGGTACAGATTTCAAAGAGAAATATGACATCGTCGATTTACTTAAAGAACTCGTGAAGTTTGATGAGTTTAAATCGATTAGGCTACTTTATCTATATCCAGATGAAATCACTGATGAATTCATCGACTTTGTCGCAAATAACGAGAAAGTCGCTCCATATTTTGATATTCCTTTCCAGCATAGTGCTAACCCAGTTTTAAAAGGTATGCTTAGACGTGGAACTAAGGAAGATTATCAAACTCTTATCGATAAGATTAGAGCCAAAATTCCTAACGCAGTTATTAGAACAACCTACATTGTAGGTTTCCCAGGCGAAAGTGATGATGATTTTGTTGATTTGGTGGCGTTCACTAAAAAGAATCACTTTGATCATATGGGTGCATTCAAATATTCTCGTGAAGATGGCACGAAAGCATATGATTATCCTAACCAAGTTGATGAACGTCTAAAAGAAGCTAGACTCAACAAAATCATGGATGTTCAAAAGAAAATATCCTATGAGAATAATAAGAAGCGTATCGGAGAAGTGATGGAAGGAATCATCACCTCAGCTGATAAAGAACATAACATCTATAATATTCGCACCTATTGGAACGCTCCTGATGATATTGATGGAACAATATCGTTTAAAGATGATGCTCCTCATAAAGTAGGGGATATTGTCAAAGTTAAAATCACATCTGCGTTCGTCTATGATCTATTCGCTGAAATAGTGAAATAGTAATTGCAAAAAGAGTATATCTAAGTATATACTTATTGCGTTGCCTCCATAGTTAAGTGGTATAACGGATCCATGGTAAGGATCAATTCGTAGTTCGATTCTGCGTGGAGGCACCATTAATAAAATTTAAGATACTATGTATCTTATTTTTTTATGTCATTGGCACTCTAGCACTATAAGTGCTTGCATCCCTTTCTCTCTATCTTTAGAATTAATTTAGGAGTTTTTAAGATGAGAGTAACTGTAAAAGAGTTTTCAAATTTTGGTATTTTAACTAAAAGATTAAATTTGGTTTTAAATAGCGGGATGCTTTTATATTGTGTTTCAAGGTTGACGTGCGCAAAGAAAACCAACTTTTGGAAAGCAGCAGAACGATGTTATAATGTGAGAAATGGTGTAGTTATTTCTAATAGAAATACGACTCGTGTTTTATCGTTTGCATATTTGATGAAGACATATGACTTAAATCAGTGTTTACCTATCCCATTTGGCCACGAGCCAGTTACTTATATGGCATTGAATTTTCTAACAAACGACAGGGCGCTTTTTAATATTTCTGAGTCCCCTTTAACCACATTAAAATTGAACAAAAGGACAATCACCAAACGTTTAAATTGCTTAAATTGTTCTAAAGGATATGCTTGCTGTTTTGATATAGCAACAAATGAACTTGGTCTTCACGATCCATATATGGAATTAAATGAAAAGTCTTGCTCTGATTTTCAAAATCAAATAATTGAATTTTATCAAAAATTGAAAAACGACATGCTTGAACTAAATAATCATCACTTACTCAATGTAAAAGAAAGAGATTATTGTGTTAAAAAATCTGGAAATCTTTGCTTAGGACTTGATTCAAAAATTATGAAAGCAGATGTAATTAATAAAAAGTTACTTGATGAAGTTTTTCACGTTAGTTTTGATGAAGAACAAATGTTTATTAAAGACGGTATATTTATTCAAATAAGGAGAAACAATTATGAAAAATAAACGCTTGCATTTAGCCTTTTTGCTATTGGCTTCACTTTTATCAGCTTGCAATGCATCATCTTCTATTAATTCTAGTACAGAAACAAATGGTTCAGCCTCAGAGAAAGTTGAAGAAAATAAAACGTATACAGTTACATGGATGAATTATGATGGAAAAGTTTTAGAAACTGATACTGATGTTGAATATGGTTCTGTGCCATCCTTTGACAGTGATGTTCCTACAAAAAGTACCAATGCAGGCTACTTATATTCATTTGATGGGTGGTATCCGAATATTGTCCCAGTCGTAAGTGATATTACATATAAAGCACAATTTAGCGAAGCATTAAATAGTTATACTATTACTTGGAAAAACTATGATGGTTCCGTTTTAAAAATTGATAAAAATGTTAAACATGGTGATATACCATTTTACGAAGGCCCGAATCCAACAAAACCGACTACAAACGAATTTGCTTTTAATTGGTGTGGATGGGAACCTGCTATTGTCGAGACAACGGAAGATAAAGAATATACTGCTATATTTACTAATGATGGAAGTCTTGGCCTACAATTAGAGCTTTCAAATGATGGTGAATATTATTCTATATTGGGACCTGGCACATATAATTTATCAACGCTTTCCATTCCTACTAGTTACAACGAAAAACCTATTAAGAAAATATGCAGCTATGCATTTGAAAAATGTTCTTTCTTACGAGAAGTTGTGATTCCTAATAGTATTGAAACAATTGGCTCTTTTGCTTTTGAAAATTGTTACAAATTAAATAGGTTTGAAACAAAAGGCAACATCAATGATATTGGTGCTACCATTCTCCATGGATGTTCAAGTGTAGAAGAAATGGTGCTATATTCTTGCAAACAGCAGATATACAAGTATTTTGATTCATTATCACAATATGATTTATATTTATACGAAGATGGTACGGAAGCCTATTCTTCCGACTTAGTCGCTTATTTGCCTAAGGATGTTTCTGGGTATTTGACGATTTTTTATTCTTGTGAAACAATAATTGGCGGTTCACACACTTACGAACGCATTGGTGGATTTTATTATCATCTTCCTGAATCATTTAAGCGATTAGAAATAAAAAGTGGTGCTATACCAGATTATTGTTGTTACGTGGCCAAAAACACAAACATCCGATATTCACCTTTGAAGGAACTTGTATTAGGCGATGATGTAACTAGTATAGGCGAGTATGCCTTTGCAGGTTGTAAATTCAAAACAAAGATTAAACTTGGCAATGGTATCAGATTCATTCATGAATATGCTTTCTTTGATTGTGGTCCTAATGCTGGATGGAACTTACTTCTTCCAGCTTCCTTAGAAGATATTGGTGCATATTCATTAGCATTTACTTCAATGTCTTTTGAATTAAATTATTCAGGAACTATAAGTCAATTTGGCGCAATTTTAAAGAGATACTATTGGAATAAACATCCTGAAGAATCTGGTACGATAATTAGCGTTGTTCACTGCTCTGATGGCGATTATACGGTTAGCTAAATTTGTTAATTGATTCAAGTGGGTTTTCGCTATAGTTATCAAATTAATATATATTGCTTTTTTATTAAACCGTTGAGCTTGCTTTATCCTGAAGATATGAAGCTGGTCTTATATAAATCTTAGATGGGTTTAATAAATTAAGATCTTTCAAGTTGACATTCAAAATTTACAACATTTATTGATAAAGTGGTAGCCTACAACGATTTGTCTCTTGAATTCCATTTTGTAACCGGCCAGGCAATTAAAATTAAAATTTAACAATTCGAAACTCGAGTATACTTCCAATTCAAAATGTCTTTTGTATCAAATGTTTGTAACGAAGACACTTAAAAAACGAGACATTCCCACAACATTGGGATGTCTTTTTTCTTATAAGTGTAAAAGTAAAGTGTTTTTAAAAAAGAGTGAATTTTTTCACTCTTAATGTATAATACTAGATATGAATATAGAACGTGAAATATTTGCGAGTTAT
>JAILIP010000014.1 GCA_024695235.1 Bacilli bacterium
CTCACTGGGTGCTAAATAATTATAACTACAATCTTTTTAAAATCAAAGAGATTTTTAAGACTTAGTTAAATGGTGCCGTCGAAGAGAATTGAACTCCCAACCTACTGATTACGATTCAGTTGCTCTGCCAGATTGAGCTACGACGGCACTTCTAGGAGCTAATGGTGCCCGAGACCGGACTCGAACCGGTATGGATTTCTCCGATGGATTTTGAGTCCATTGCGTCTACCAATTTCACCACTCGGGCAGTGTCATTATTATAATAATTCGCTTGAATGCATTCAATTAAATATTTATTTTTCATTCTTTTGCAAAGTATAATTACTCCATGGCTAAAAAAGAGAAATATGTATACCCTAAAAAGCCTCAACCTATATTTGGGTTTGTAAAATTCATTTTAAGGTTGTTTATCCATAAACCAAAAATCATAAATCTCAACGATGAATATCCAAGCGAAGCATTGATCATTGCACCTCATAGAGGAAAATGGGGTCCTATGTTTATGCACATCCACGCTCCAATTAGGCACGGGTTTATAGGTGCGTATCAAATGCTTGGAACATATAAAGAAAGATTCCATTATCTAAGAGATGTTTTATACATGCAAAAGCTTCATAGGAAAAAATTCCCTTCAACATTAAAAGCAGCATTTGAAGCAATATTCTCAAAAGGTATTTATAGAGGAATGCACCTCATTCCTTCGTATGACGATATTCGTTTTATTAACACGATCAATCTTGTTGGAAAGAACCTAAAAATTGGACTTCCAATTGTTGTCTTTCCAGAAGATTCAAACAAAGGTTATGACGACGAACTTAGAAGACTCAATCCTGGTTTTGTTAAGATTGTTGAAACATACAATAGAAGAAATAATTGTGATCTACCAATCTATCCAATGTATCAACATTTAAAGAAGAAAATTATTGTTATTGATAAGCCATTCTATCTATCTGAATTAAAAGGTAAATCTAACGAAGAGATATGTGAATATTCTCTGAAGAGAATAAATAAGCTATATCACGAATATATTGCAAAATAAAAACCCCTTGCGATAAGGGGGTATTTTTCTTATTCTGGTGGACCTGACCGGGATCGAACCGGCTACCTCCTCCATGCCATGGAGGCGCTCTCCCAGGTGAGCTACAGGCCCAGGGAGTAACTCAAATATAATACTACATTCGAGTTATTTTTCAAATATTATTTGCTCTCCTCAATAGCAGCTTTTTTGTTCTCTTCTCTTGTGTGGGCAATTAAAGACAAAATTGAAGCAACCAAAGAAATAGTTGAACTTCCTAAAATAGAAAAGACAATGCACTTAATAAATAAGCCTTTATTTTCAACTTTTCTAGCTTTGAAAGATAAGACAGCAATTACAATTGCAAAGGCCATGATAATTAAAAGGCACACAGCAATTGTGATGAAATAAATTCTTAAAGCTAAAATAGCATCATCCATTGGAATAGTAGCTGTTCCAGGCATATTTGCATAAACATCAAAAGCGATTTCTTCAAGGATAGGCGTAGAAAATATAATACACACCAAAGCGCAGGTGAATAATCCGGCTGCTGTGACAATTGAAACAATGCCACCAACTAAATAAAGAATCTTAGCGACTTTTCTCATTTTGATTTTTCCTTTCTAGCATGTTTTGTGAATACAACTGGTACATCCAATGTGATGTAGAATTTTTGACCATCTTCGAGAAGATATCCAACTCCATAATCAAGAGTTTCAAGACGTGTTCCATTTTTCTCTAAGAATGTTCCATTATAGTTAAGATCTTTTTTGGAATCTTTTGAGGCAAAGAGGAGATAACGTCCATCATCTACTTTTTGGATGTAACAATGAGTGCGGGAAATATAACGAGATTTAAGGAAATCTTGATGATGTCTTCCGATGTTAAAAACACCATTTTCATCAAAGATGACTTTTACAACATTATCTTTGTTTCTACCAAAGACAAGAAAGAATTCATCTTTTCTTTTTCCGCCTTCATAATTAAGGCAATTTTCTTCGTTAGTTTTCTTTACTTCACTCATAATCGTTTGATATTATACACACTTTTAAATAAAGTGATGAGATTTTTTTATTAATGCGAACCTTTATATCCAATGCCATATTCTTTTGTGTAATAGTCGATACGATCGTTATCAGAGAATAATGGAGGATATAAATTCTCTTCTGGTTTAATATGAGCAAGTCTACAAACAGCATCTCTTGCTCTAAGAGTTAAATCATCAAGTTGTTTTTCTCTTTCAAGAGTTTCATCTTTATAAAGTGGCTCACCAATTGTGAGGGTGAAACATGCAATTTGTTTAAAGATCTTTCTTCTAATCCAATTGGGCTTGCGATAAGAAATCGCTAAAGGCATAACTGGTCTATCATTTGCAATTGCAAAGTGAGATACACCACTTTTGAATGGTCTAATAGGTTGATAATATTCCCACATACTTCCTTCTGGATAAATATGGAGCCATCCACCGTTTCTAATATATTCATTTACTACATTTGAAAACTTAAGTGTGGCTTTTGGATTTCCTTTTGGAATTGGAATACCTCCAACCATACGGATAAGACATGCATTTTCACCATTGAGGTTTTTATCCCATGCAAGAATCATTGGTTTAAATGGTCTAATAGCAGACATGATTGATAAATAGTCCCACATATGAACGTGGTTACATACTGAAACACATCCTTTTTCAAGTTCGTGTCTATAACGGTAGATGCTGTCTTTACCTTTAATGCGTAAACCAAGTCTAATTCTAGTCATTGGGAAAACAATTAATACAAGAAGCACTCTTACAAGGAATTGTTTGAATCTAATGCCAAAGGATCTATCGATGTATGGGTAGTTTTCATCAAAGATGATTCCGTTATCTTTTTTAAGTTTGAGATAATGTTGATCTGTTTTTTCTGTATATGGGAATTTGTTTGTTTTTGGATCAAACGGAGGCAAAGCAGCAACTTTTTCTTGATGTTTTTTAATCGCTTTAACAATTCCGTAGTAGGCAAAATAGAAGCCGACCATATATCCACATTGAAGAATATAGATTTCGATTTGATACAAGACTAGATTGCCTTTGACTAAATCTTTAAAGAGGGTGAATGGTGTGCCATCACCATCAAAGAAGAACATGAAGTTATGGTTATCAACATAGTCCACCACTAAGGCTACTGTCATATATAGAACAAGTATTGCGACAGTCCAAGGCATATCGCGTTTTTCCATCTTGTTCATTCCGCTGACAAATATAAATAACGCAGTAAATGCTGATATGGAGTGATTTAACAAGCTAACAAGAGATATAAAGCAAAATGCAGGGTTACTGAGATAGATATTTCCAGCAAAGTAGTTGCCCATGAATCCCATGAGTAATCCCCAGATAGCAATGAAATCTAATAGACATCTTCTAACTTTACCTCTAGTAATCGCTGCTAAAGGAATGATTGGAATCATCATGTCACATAGATACATTGGAGCGTTCCCAACTAAGAATCTCCACACTTTCCCATCATCGTTATAAGCGACATAAAGGAAAGCAAGTTTTGCTATTTGAACAAGCAAAATTGAAATACCTGCAACGATTAAAACAATTGTTTGCTTACGTGGTTCAAATTTAAATCTTCTGCCAAGGAAATATGCAAGTGATAAAAAGATGAGTAAACAAAGTGTTACTGAGAATAAATGTGAAAATGAAAAGAGTCCTGCTGGTGGACGGTCTTTGGCTAGAAAGAACCAATCGTAGAAACTCATAATACCCGTAAATAGTAGCATTTAAAAAGACACTTAGCAATTAAGCAAGTGTCATTTTATTCGTTGTGGCGCGCTCAAGACGATTCGAACGTCCGACCCTCTCCTTAGGAGGGAGATGCTCTATCCAGCTGAGCTATGAGCGCATCCTGAAAACGAAATATATTATACACATTTCTAAGTTTATTTTAAGAACTTAGATAACGTTTTCTTTTTCTTTTCAGTGTATGGATGCTCTCTTAGAGGAAGATTCATGTGATTGGATCCGACTAAGACAGTGGATGGGTGAGTGAATTCTCTAAAGCCCCATATTCCATGATATGCTCCCATACCAGAATGTCCTGTTCCGTTAAATGGAACACCTTTGACCATAAGATGGAGACATACTTCGTTAATACAACCACCGCCATATTGTTGTGTTTGCATAACTTTCTTAGCCCACTTTTTATCTTTTGTGAAGACATACAAAGCTAAGCCATGTTCTCTTCTAGCAACGATATCAAGCAATTCATTTTCATTTGAGTATTTCACTACTGGAAGAAGTGGTCCAAAGATTTCGTGTTGAATAATGTCCTCGTTGATATCTACTGGGTAGATGATTGTTGGAGAATATTTACTTGTTTCAGGATTTCCTTCTCCACCGAAGACAATTCTATCTTTGTATTGCTCTGCTTCATTAGCGATATTTTCATACGCTCTAGGAGTAATTAGTTTTGGATATTCTTCATTCTCATGTGCTTTCTCACCAATTTGCCTGATAAATTCTTTCTTTAGTGCTTCAATAAATTGATCGGCAACAGATTCTTCAACTGCAACTTGGTTAATGTTGATACAAACTTGACCAGCATTCATTAGTTTAAAGAAGGCAACTTTACGAGCAGAATCTAAGATGTCTGCATCTTTTCTAACGATACACCAGTTACCTGTTTCACCACCAAGCTCAAGTGTGACAGGTGTAAGATTCTTGCTTGCCATTTCCATGACGTGTTTACCAACATTTGGTGAACCTGTATAAAAAATCTTATCCACTCTTTCTTCAAGACAGAAATCCGCGACATCATGGCCCCCATCGATAACGACTGCATATTCTGGTGGGAATGTATCAGCAATAAGTTCTTTTAAAACTTCTGTGGATGCTTTGGATTTGGATGAGGCTTTGATAACAGCTGTGTTACCACCACTAATTGAGGCAGCTAAAACACCAAGCGAAAGTAAGAATGGGAAATTAAATG
This sequence comes from Bacilli bacterium, assembly GCA_024695235.1. Taxonomy (GTDB): domain Bacteria; phylum Bacillota_I; class Bacilli_A; order RFN20; family CAG-826; genus Fiminaster. The sequence continues at coordinate 4,987 of JAILIP010000014.1, forward strand.
GGGAAACGATAAGGCTAACACCATAAGGCATCTTATAAACATATGTTCTTCTAGAAGGGAAACATGCTAGACCAGAGAAATGTTTTTCTGGTTTGGCCCATTTCTTGAGTCCTTTGATGTATTCATTGATTTCAAGAATGATTGCGCCGATATCACAAAAATATGCTTCAGCAGATGATCTACCTAAGTCTTCGTGCAAAGCGTTTGTGATCTTGTCTTGGAATTTGATGATTCCGGCTTTTAGTTTTTTGAGTTGTTCAATTCTAAACTTAATATCTAAAGTTTCGCTAGTAAGAAAATATTCTCTTTGTTTAACAACTATGTCATGAATGTCTTGTTTGGTGTATGCCATATGTATACCTCTTTTTCATATTTTAGCATAAAAGAAAACTCCATTAACGGAGTCTCTTTTATAATTGTGTTTTAGATAGCTGCTAAACCAATTGTTAGAGCAAGTGATAAGGCAACTGCGATACCTGCTGTAATCGGAGAAGATACAAGCTTATTGAAATTGAATTTGACGCTGAAGTTTAATCTTTGAGCAAGCTTGATAACTCCAAAGGCAATTGAGCCAATTGCAAAGGAATAAAGAATTGCAAGTCCGTTAATCATGAATAAGTATTTTTCACCGACTTGGGACCAGATTTCCATATTTGCAAAGACGTTAGCGCTTGTGAGTGAGCGAATAACTAAATATGTAAATTGATATGTTGTATTTGCAACAACAATAGAGGCAAATGTTTTAAGTGAGATAACATTTGTCGGTCTAAAGATTGCTAAAGCACCACCCATTGCAAGAGCTTCGATGACGATATAAATAGCTGGGAAGTACACTCTATCAATAAATCCAATAACGAATGCTACTGATAACTTGATTGTCGCGGCAACTAAACCCATTAAGAATACAGAATAGAAAGTTCCTGTTCTCTTATAGCAATTTGCCATTAAGCAATAAGCGATTGGAAGGATGACTGCTGAGCTAGCAAAATATAAACCTGTTCCTTCAAATCCTGGTAAGTGGAGAATTGTACCTAATGTTGCTTCAACAATACCCCATGCTGCACCCCAAAAAAGAATTTGCATAATCATTTTTAAGGTCAATTGTTTTTTGTTTGTTTCTTCCATAGTTTTAACCTCAATTCTGAAATTATTCTAACTTGCCAAAATTAAGCTTGTCAAAGACAATTTATTGTCTCGTGTGCGCGGTCATTAACCTTGAATGACGCGCGTGAAAATAAAAAATGAGGCGAACCTCATTAATTAATAAATGGTCGGAGCAGTGAGAGTTGAACTCACGACCTCTTGGTCCCGAACCAAGCGCACTACCAACTGTGCTATGCCCCGAAACTATTCTTCCATATCAAAACCAAAATCAAATAATGTCATTTGATCGGTTTCACCAAGTCCATCAAGAACTCCTAATTTAGATAAATCTTCAACGTTAGTGGAGTTGAGTTTTGTTCTTCTAAGCAAATCTTCTTTTGTAGCAAATGGTCCATCGTTACGTGCATCCACCACACTTTGAGCAGCGTTTTCACCAAGTCCATCTAATACTGTAAATGGAGGAATAAGAGCGTTGTTTTCTTTATCAACGACGAACTCTGTTGCTTTAGATTTATATAAATCAATATTAGAGAACTTAAAGCCACGTTCTGCCATTTCAATTGCAACCTTAAGCATTGCGAAAAGATCTTTTTCTTTTGGAGATACTTTTTCAACACGATTATTTTTCTTACGTTTGATTTCTTCGTAACGATTGATGATGGCATCAAGTCCACCAAGCATTGCGTGTATATCATATGCCTTACATCTAACAGAGAACCAAACAGCGTAGAATTCAAGTGGATGATATACCTTAAAGTAACCAACACGAACAGCCATCGTAACATAAGCAACAGCGTGAGCTTTAGGGAACATGTATTTAATCTTGTTGCATGAATCTAAATACCATTGAGGGACGTTATTTGCGAGCATGATTTGTTCATATTCAGGTTTAAGCTTTTTACCTTTACGAACATCTTCCATGATCTTGAAAGATATTTGATGTGGAATGCCCTTCTTAATGAGGTAGGTCATAATATCATCACGACATCCAATGACTTCACGGATTGTACATTGACCACTACGAATTAAATCTTGAGCGTTATTGGCCCATACGTCAGTACCGTGAGCAAGGCCAGCAATAACAACTAAGTCTGCAAATGATTTTGGTTTAGCGTCTAAAAGAATATCATTCGCAGTATCAGTACCGAATTCAGGTAAACCAGAAGCGCCTGTAACAGCCTTAAGATAGTTAGATGTTCTATTGAGAGCTTTATCAGTTGAGAAAAGTGAGATGACTCTTGCGTCATTAAGTGGAATGTCTTTAAGTTGAATGCCTGTAAGTTCCACCATTAAACGTAAAGCAAGTGGATCAACGTGACCTAAAAGGTCAAGTTTTAAAAGCGCATCGTGAATCGCGTGGTAATCAAGGTGAGTTGTATACCATGAAGAGTCCTTATCATCAGCTGGATATTGAATAGGTGTGAAATCATAGATTGATAAGCCTTTTGGAAGGACCATGATACCACCTGGGTGTTGACCAGTTGTTCGTCTAACATCAACACAGTGAGCAGCTAAATAACCAACCTTAGATTTTGGAATGGAGTTAACGTATTCAGCAGCTTCTTCTTTAGTGTGACCTTCTTGAATATATCTTCTTTCAAAGTATCCACGAACATAACCAAAGGCTGTCTTATCAGCGACTGTTTCAATTGTGCCTGCTCTAAAGACGTTATGTTCACCAAAAATATCTTTGGTAGAGTCAAACGCTCTTTGTTGGTAATCAGATGGGAAGTTAAGGTCAATATCAGGAATCTTATCACCATTGAATCCAAGGAATGTTTCAAATGGAATGTTTTGTCCATCCCCTACCATCTTCTCTCCACATTCTGGACATGTTTTATCAGGTAAATCGTAGCCAGAAAAGACGTTTGGATCATCCACAAATTCAAGATGTTTACAATGTGGGCAACGATAATGAGGCGGTAAAGCATTAACCTCAGTAATACCAAACATGAAAGCTGCTAAAGATGAACCAACAGAACCACGGCTACCAACAATATAGCCAGCATCATTAGCACGTTTAACAATCTCTCGAGCAATGTAATATGTAACGGAATATCCGTTTCCGATAATACCATCTAGCTCTTTGTTTAATCTATCAGCAATAAACTGAGGAATTGGATCACCATAAAGTTCTTTACATTTTTCAGTTGTGATACTTCTTAAGATTTCTGGAGAGTTTTCAATTACTGGAGGATGAAGTTCTTTTTGAACTGGCTTAAGTTCTTCAATTTGATCCGCAATTGCATTTGTGTTTGTAACGACAATTTCAAAAGCTTTGTCTTTACCTAAAAATTCAAAGGCATCAAGCATTTCTTTTGTGGAACGATAATGTTGATCTGGAGCTTCGGCGATATGGCTTCTAACAAGAAGTGGATGCCAACGACCTCCAACACCTTGAGCAGAAATAAAGATATCACGAGTAATCTTATCTTCTGGATCGCGGTAATGGACATCACCAGTAGCGCATACTGGAATATGAAGTTCATCAGCAACCTCAATTATATCTTTGATATACTTTTGGATTTCTTCGTAGTTTTCAACTTGTCCGATATCAATTAAGTGAGAATAGTTTGCAGGTGGTTGAACTTCAATATAGTCATAGAAGGAGATGACACTTCTAAGGATATCTTTAGATCTTGTTCTAGCTGTATCAAAGACATCCCCATTAAAACATGCAGAGCCTAAGAAGAGATGTTCTCTAAGTTCTTTAAGTTCTGTTTTTGGTGTTTTAGCAACATCTGCAAAATATGTGATGTGAGAATCAGAAACAATCCTGTAAAGATCTCTTAAACCTTGTCTATCTTTAGCAAGAGCCACAACATGATATGGTCTCATGTGCTTATACATCGTTGTGGTAACTTTAAACTTCGCTAAGTCTGAGTGAAGTAAATCAAAATTATCTTCAGTTAGACGATTGAGCATTGCTAACCAAACATCATTTAAGATTCTCGCGTCGTAATCAGCACGGTGAGCTTCTTCATCATTGTATGTAGCCATTCCAAGGTTACGAGATAAGCTTCCTAAGGAGTGAAGTCTACTTTCAGGGAACATGTATCTAGAAAGAGATAATGTATCAATACATGGATTGCTTAAAGGTTCTTGTCCTAAGACACGTAAAGCTTCATTCATAAAGCCAACATCGAAGTTAATGTTGTGAGAGACAAGAATTGAGTCTCCGATAAATTCAAGAATTTGAGGCATTACTTCTTTGATAGTTGGTTTAGAAGCAACCATCTCTTGAGTAATCTTGGTTTTAATTTGAATCTTCTCAGGAATTGGCATTTCTGGGTTGATGAGGATGTCTAAAGTTTTAACAACTTGGCCATCTTCAAATTTAATCGCACCAAATTCTGTGATTTTATCATAGCGTGCAGAAAGACCTGTTGTTTCTAAGTCGAATACAACATAGGATGCTTTTCTAAGTGGAATATCTTTTGGATTTAAAGCGAATGGAAGCTCATCATTTACTACGTAAAGTTCGCAGCCATAAATCATCTTAATGCCATTTTTCTCGGCGGCTTCTTGAGCATCAGGATAACCTTGAGTGACACCATGATCGGTGATAGCAATGGCTTTATGACCCATGTGTTTAGCGAGTTCACAATATTGTCCGATTGTGGAAACACCATCCATAGTGGACATCTTTGAGTGAAGGTGAAGTTCAACACGTTTTTGTTCACATTTATCATCTCTAAGCGCTGGAGGAGGCAAAAGTTCATATCCTCTAGCAGTAACCATGACTTGCCCAGTGAATCTATCTGCTTCAGCATATCCTCTTAAGCGGACATACATGCCGTTTTTGAGTTGCTCAATAGCTTCAGCTGGCATGAATTCATTTTCAACAGCGCGAACATCAATAGCGGTTCCTTTATAACCAACACCCATATTAAGGAACATCTTTCCACCACGACCTGTTTTTGGTTTATCAATACCGAAAAGTTCTCCAACGATATCAACATTACCGCTATCTTTGGTGATTTGAGATAAATCGTCGTAATGAGTGTATGGAAGGTTATCTCTCCAAGAAGAGGAATATCCTTTCTTGGTATCTTGTTTAAGTTTCTTGAGGTTCTCTTTCATTTCTGAAAGATATTCATTCGTGAGTTGCTTGAGTTCTTCTTCTCTTTCTTCTGATTCGATTTCCTTTTGATCCTTATAGTATGTTGGATCATCTGGTTCTTCTTCAGCTTCAGATGCTACTTCAATAGCTTTAGCTTCAATCTTTTCCATTTTCTTTTTAGAAACAGAAGGACCTTCAGGTTCAAGTTCTTCAACTCTCTTTTCAATATCAAAGCGATACGAAAGGAACGAAAGAAAATCTTGGAAGTTTTTAATTTCTTCTTCGTATTGAGCTTGTTGAGCCTCACTATCAAAGACAAAGACAATTGTGTCTCCTTGAGCGTCTAACTTAACATCCGCTGGGAAGCGATAATTACTTCTATGCCAATCATCAAAGAGTTGGATGGCTTCATAGATGGTTGGTTTTTGAACATAACTGATAGTTAAGGTATATGGATATGTTAAAGTTGATAGACCTTGTTGGAATTCTTCGAGTTGAGAATAATCCCACGGAGTCTTTTTAACGATGAGCATATCGATTTGGTTACGGTCGAATTGATTTCTTGTAACAAGATCAAAATCCAAATCAAAACGATCCACATTTTCGATGTGAATATGATTTAAAAATCTCCTCATCTTGTCATTCATTAGACCATACCTACCCATCTAAGTATATCAAGCACGATGATAGCTATCATCAAAAGCATTAATAATGCTAATCCAATAAAGCTAACGATATTTTTAACTTTAGCTGGAAGTTTGAATTCTTCATATCCTTCCATAGAAGCGTTTGCCTTTTTATATTTACGACGCTTAATTGAGTTAACGCTTCCTTCAATGCCGGTCACAAGAAGTGCCCAGCCATCAAGTCCAGGGAATGGAAGGAGATTGAATATGGCAAGGTTAACTGAAATAAGTCCCCAAAGGTAAATGTAGTAATCAAATGTGAATCTGTTCAACACGGAACTGGACATATTTAAGATGCCTACGATACCAGACATGTTTTTGATTCCACTCTTTGTGAATAAACTTGCTAGACCTTTAAAGACAAGGATTGAGGAATTGCCAAAATCAGAGAATGTATCTTTCACTCTATCCTTAAATGGTCTCCATCTTGGTTCTACTTTCAAAGAAAGACCAATATCTTCCCAGGCATATCCTTTTTTAGCTTCAACTGTTTTGATTGTGAGTTCAGTATCTTTGATACTGTTTCCTTGAATAAACTTCAAGTGAGTAACAAAAACTGTGTTATCAATTGGAGTTAAGTAGTTTTCACGATACTCTGGATAATTCTTTAGTTCAGGCCAACCAGCAAATGAAGTGTTAATGATATATTCATCATGTGTTCCTTGAAACAAGAATATTGATTCATTGAATTTGGCGGCGCCTTTATTACTGTTTGGATAGTAGCAAAGGACATAGGAACTATCGTTATATGTGACATCATCATCGATGACAAAGAATCTATCTTGATAGGTCACTCCATCTTTTTCGTATTTAGCGTCTACTAAATTCTTAGTCACTAATTGTCCATCACCTGGACCATAGACATACATTAGATCATCTTCATTAATGCCTTGTTCTTTTAATGGAGATGTTTCACTTAAAGCAACTTGAGCAGTTGAATAGTTTGTTTTGAAGCAAAGGTTAGACACTGCAAAAAGTGTTAAAGCTAAAACAGCATTTAAAGTAACACCTGCGACAAGAATAATAGCTTTCTTCCATTTAGCGATGCCATCAAGGCTTCTTTCCTTTGGAATGACTACACCTTCTTCAAGTTCAATATCTTCTCCATACATTGAGACGTATCCTCCAAGAGGAATTGCTCTAATAGAGAAGTATGTTTCTTTACCTTCTTTACGTTTCTTGAGGAGTTTAGGACCAAAACCAATTGAGAATTCTTGACAATAGACATTGAAAAGTTTTGCCATTGATAGATGGCCTAACTCATGGATAACAATGAGCAAGGATAAAGAGATGATGAATAAAACAATCGTAAGTATCCAATGGAGAACAGTACTCATAATCTACTTGCCTCCATTCTAGATGCTTTATCAATTTGTTTAATCTCTTCTAAAGAAGGTTCTTTATTTAATGCAGTGTGTTCCACCACAGTTGAGACTATACGATGGATATCTAAATAACCAATCTTGTTATCTAAGAAGCGATATACTGCTACTTCATTAGCGGCATTAAGCGCAATCATCTTGGATGCGCCTAAAGATAGGCATTTCTTAGCAAGCTCAGTCATTAAATAACGAGCAGGATTATATTCATGGAAATGACAATCTTTAAGTTCATCAAAAGTTTTGACATGCATTAAGTCGAAATCAACCTTGCCTTCAAACATCGCATATTCAATTGGAACATGCATATCTGGTTTTCCGTAATCTAGCACAAATGTTCCATCTTTTAGTTCAACAGCCGAATGAACAAGTGATTCATCATGCATGAGGACTTTGATTTTATCTAAACCATAACCAAATAGATAATATGCTTCAATGATTTCAAAACCTTTGTTCATCATAGTAGCAGAATCGATGGTGATCTTTGCACCCATGTTCCATGTAGGATGTTTCAAAGCATCTTCGGCTTTTGCATTCTTTAACTCAGCTAATGGCATATTGCGAAGTGCCCCACCGCTTGCGGTAATCACTAGGCGTTTAACATCGTCTTTATTTACACGAGATAAGCATTTAGCTAATGCAACGTGTTCTGAATCGATTGGATAAAGTTTTCCGTGGCCTTCTATTAGAAGTTTGTTGATGATTGTGCCACCAGTGACAAGCGCTTCTTTATTCGCAAGGCAGAGAATTTTGTTTCTTTGTAAAGCAATGACAGCAGGTTCCATGCCAGCAAAGCCAACAAGTGCATCAACACACATATTGTAATCAGTCTTTTCGGTAATTTCTCTTAAACCTAATTCACCAGAATAGAAATTGATGTTAGGATATTTATCTTTTAAGATAGATGCTTCTTTTTCATTGATGAGATAGACATCTTTTACTGCTGGATACTTTTTAAGTAAATCAGGAATGATGTTACTTCTTTTACCAACTGAAAATGCAACTAGAGAAAATTTATCTAGGTTTTTATCGATGATATCCAAAGTTTGGCTACCTATCGATCCAGAGGCTCCAAGAAGTAATACTTTTTTCATTATCTAAAGATAATCCAGTTACGATTGATGAAAATAAGAATAATAGCAACGAATGCTGAAACGAATAAGAGGGAATCAATTCTATCTAAAACACCACCATGACCTGGAAGGATATTTGAGAAGTCTTTGATTCCATAGTTTCTTTTAATTGTGGAGAATGAGAAATCACCTAATGTTGCAATAAGTGGTAACACAAGTGAAATGATGAAAATCCAATACCAGTGCTCAACATCCAAAATTGGAACAAGAGGCAAACCAACGCTTGCACATATCATGGCAAAGCCAAATGAAATAGCGAATGAGAAAACATATCCTCCAACGAAGCCTTCCCAAGTTTTCTTAGGAGAGACACGTTGATTCATTTTGTGTTTACCAAAGAGCAAGCCTACAAAGTAAGCACCAATGTCATTGGCGATTGTGCCTAAGATGACAAAAATAATAAGTAATGCTGACCAGAAATACGAAACGAATGCACCATCACTACTATGCGTTGAGTTCGTAAATAGTTCTGTGGCAGGCATAAAGCGGAGATATAAAAGAGATTGAATACACAAAGAAACGATAACGTTCATTGATAGCAAGTAAGAAGCACGAACAACTGTGAAGTCTTCGTTGAAGATACAAAGTGTGAAGTAAACGCCAGCACCAATAAGGATGGCAACGCTTGAAAGCATGATATCATAGAAGACACCAGTTTCATCAGTAGCGTCAAAGAATACTGCTTCAAAATCTTCAAAGGTATAAATCATATCAATGTTTTTGAAGAATCTAGAGAAATAAATCCAATAGATACTTCCAATCATCAATATAATTGATGTTGCGTAAACTAGTGGTCTACTTTTGCCTTTTAAGCCAATAACATTAACGAGTTCATAACCAGCGAAAACGCTAACGACAATAGATAAAGCAAAGAAAGCCCATTTACCAATGATGATACAAGGCACACAAATAAGCGCTAAAACGATAGCCGTAATAATGCGCGTGCGCATTGACTTTTTAGTTTCGGTTGATAATTCGTTGTGTTCTATTTTTTTCATTTGGATAAACCTCCAAAACGTCTGTTACGAGAGTTATATTCTTCTAGGCAATCTAGGAATTGATCTTTTTTGAAATCTGGCCAATGAACATCTGGGAAGACGAATTCAGCATATGCACATTGCCATAAGAGGAAGTTGGAGAGACGATATTCCCCACTTGTTCTCACCATGAGATCAACATTTGGTAAGCCCTCTGTGTATAAGTGCTTTTCAAATAGCTCTGGAGTAATATCTTCTTCTTTAAGTTTTCCGTCTTTAACCTCACCAGCGATTTCTTTTGTGGCTTTAACAATTTCATCGCGAGATCCATAGTTAAGACAAATGTTCATTACGATGACATCATTATCTTTTGTGAGTTCCATCGCTCTATAGCAAGTCTTTTGAGTTTTCTCTGGTAGTTTAGAGATATCTCCAGAAATAAGAACTCTTGCACCATCTTTGATGAGTTTGTTGATTTCTTTTTTGAAGAACAATTCAAGATAGGTGAATAGATGTCTAATTTCTGCTTTCGGTCTTTTCCAGTTTTCAGTGGAGAAAGCATAGAAACTAACTACTTTGATTTTGTATTCAAGGCAGTAGTCGAATATTTCGATTATTCTATTACATGCCTCTTTATGGCCAAGGTGACGTGGGAGATTACGAGCATTTGCCCATCTTCCGTTACCGTCCATAATGAAGGCAATATGATTGATTGGTTTATTTAAAATAACTTTACGTTCCATAGTTGCATATATTATATACGAGCACGAAATAAACTAAAAGCGCGGATATACGATTTTAATTCCGCGCTTTCTTAGAACTATGCCGATTAGTTGATTATATCGACATGATCTCTTTTTCTTTTTCTTGGAAGACAGATTCGACTTCGCTTATCTTCTCATCAACGACCTTTTGAATCTCGTCTTGAACACGCTTCTTGAGGTCATCTGTCATATCATCGCTTTCTTTGACTAAATCAATGAATTCACGACGGACATTACGGATGGAAACTTTGGAGTTTTCAGCGATAGCTTTAGCTTTTTTAGCTAAATCACGACGAGTTTCCTCTGTTAAGGCTGGGATAATTAAACGAATGCAATCAGCTTCAACGATTGGGTTAATTCCAATGTTAGAGGCACTGATTCCAGTAGCGACTGCTTTGATGTCATTTCTATCGTATGGTTTAACGACAAGTTGACGTGGCTCTGGTGAGGAAATGGCACATAAATCTTTGATGAACATCTTTTCACCGTAGTATTCACATTCCACTCTATCAAGCATAGCAGCACTTGCTCTACCTGTTCTTAGAACAGCGAGTTCACTTTTAAGTGCTTCAATGGTCTTACCCATTTGTTCTTTGGCTTCTAATGTAATTTCATCCATAGTTATTATCCTTTCATGATGGTTGTTCCAACATCTTCTCCATTTACTATTCTAGCAAAACTGCTAGAGTTTGACATATTAAAGACGCGAACATCGATATCTTGATTCTTGAGCATCTCTACTGCTGTGAGGTCCATGACCTTGAGATTTTGAGCGATGATCTCAGAGCATTTAATGGACTTATACATCTTGGCATTTTTGTTTTTGCGTGGGTCGTCATTATAAATGCCATCCACTCCATTTTTAGCCATGAAGATAGCGTCACATTTTGTTTCAATTGCTCTAAGAGTTGCACATGTATCTGTAGTGAAGAATGGTTTACCAGTTCCACCACCATAGACAACAGCGTATCCTTCGGATAAATAATGCTCAGCAAGTTCAGGAGAATAGGTCTCTGTGAATTGCTCCATCTTTACTGCGGAAAGAACAACTGCTTTTACTCCTAAGGATTTAAGTGTATCCATCATTGCAAAGGAGTTGATGATTGTTCCAAGCATGCCCATTTTATCGCCTGTAACACGGTCAATACCCTTGTTATCACTTAAAAGTGATCCACGAGCAATATTGCCTGCTCCAATGACGATACCAACTTGAGCACCAAGTTTAACAATATCAGCAATTGCTTTAGCAGTATTTAAAAGAGCCTTGCTATCAAGGATACCGTTTTTACCATCTCCAGAGAGAGCTTCTCCGGAAAGCTTAACTAAAATTCTTTGATATTTCATGCAAGACTCCATTAAATTATTTGGCTTGTGCCATTACTTCTTCTGCGAAGTTATCAACGCGTTTTTCGATACCTTCACCGACAGCAAAACGAATGAATTTGACAACCTTAGCAGATTTCTCTTTTAAGACTTGTCCAACTTTCTTTTCGCCATCGAGTAAGTAATCTTGATCAACTAATGTTGATTCTGAGAGAACTTTTTGTACTTTGCGTGTAGCAATTTGAGCGAGCATTTCAGCTGGCTTATTAGCAAGCTTTTCATCTTGCTTCATGAGTTCAACTTGAATGTTTCTTTCATGTTCAACTGCTTCAGCAGGTACATCTTCTTCAGTGATGTAGACTGGGTTATTTGCAGCGATGTGCATTGCAAGACCTTTGGCAAGTTCTTCATCTTTCTTATCGATGAGAACTAAGACAGCAATCTTACCACCCATGTGGACATAAGCACCAAATGATTGATCATCACCTTTGGTGACGATTTCAAAACGACGATAGTCAAGTTTTTCACCCATTGCAACAGTAGCATCGGTGAATAATTGTTCAGTAGCTTTCTTTGCGCAGTTAATGCAAGCTGGCTCTTCTTTTAAGGTGACATCTAAGACATCACTAACGAGCTTATGGAATTTTTCACCTTTAGAGACGAAGTCAGTTTCACAGTTAACTTCAACAATAGCAGCTTTGTTGCCTTCTACTTTAGTAGCGGCAAGACCTTCAGCAGCGATACGGGATGCTTTAGCTTGTGCTTTAGCAATACCTTTTTCACGTAACCAGTCGATAGCTTTTTCGACATCCATGTTGCTGGCTTCAAGAGCGCGTTTACAATCCATCATACCAGCGCCAGTACGATCACGTAATTCTTTGATTAATTCGATTGTGCTGGCCATATTATTTTGCCTCTTCAGTTTTTGGGGCTGCCTTTTTGGCAGGAGCCTTCTTAGCAGCTGGTTTCTTTTCTTCTGCTTTTGGTTCTTCAGCTTTCACTTCTTCAGCAGGTTTTTCTTCTGCTTTAGCGGCAGCTTTTCCTTCTTCACGAGCTTTACGAGCAGCTTCGCGTTGAGCTTGCATCTTCTCAAATCTTTCTTGTCTTTCTTGACGAGCTTTGCGAATAGCAGCAATGCGTTCTCTGTTCTCTTTATCAGCTTGGATGATGGCGTCTTTCATTGTGACTTCTTCGCCTTCATCTTTGGTGTAAGCAACTTCTGTGATTCCACCTTTGGATTCAACGATAGCGTCTGCTAAGACAGTCATAATGAGTTTGACTGAACGAACTGCATCATCGTTTCCTGGAATAGCGTATGTGAGTACATCTGGATCACTATTTGTGTCAGCAATACCGAATACTGGAATTCCAAGTTTATGAGCTTCTGCAACAGCGTTGTGTTCGAGTTGAGGATCAACAACGATAACAGCTTGTGGAAGCTTTCTCATTTCCTTGATACCTTCAAGGTTTTTAGCAAGTTTTTCTCTTTCTTTTCTAAGAAGAGCAACTTCTTTCTTAGTTAATCTTTCGTAAGAACCATCTTCTTCTTTAGCTTCAAGTTCTTTAAGACGTCTAATTCTTGTTTGAATTGTCTTGAAGTTTGTTAAGGTACCACCTAACCAACGGTTAGTAATATAGAAGGAACCACTTCTTAATGCTTGTTCTTCAACAATAGCTTTTGTTTGTGGTTTGATGCCGACAAATAAGACTTTGCCGTTTTCATCAACGATCTTCTTTAAAGCAAGATATGCTTCTCCGAGTTTTTCAGCTGATTTATTTAAATCAATTATGTAGATTCCATTACGGGCACCATAGATGTATTTGCCCATTTTTGGATTCCATTTACGGGTGTTATGTCCGAAGTGGACTCCACCTTCGAGTAATTTGCGGATGGTAATAATTGGTGCGTTTTCATCATGCATTACCATTTGCATGACATCGCTTTTCTCCTCTGCTACTTCAGCAGTAGGGGCGACAACTTTTTCTTCTTCGTTCATTTAGAACCTCCATTTGTTTTTAGCCTCCATCATTTCTAACAACATCCCCCACGTTCGACCCCTTGGTCATGGGACTAGGACGTTGAATCCATGATGTGCGTAATCTCTTTTATATTAAAAAGAGTGTAGTTATATTAACACTCTTCTAGGTTTTAGACAAATAGTTTTTATACTATTTAGCTTTCTTGGCTCTAGGGTGCGAGGCCATAAATTGATATTTCATTGACTCTTCTGTAACGTGAGTGTACACCTGTGTAGCGTTTAAAGATTCATGACCTAAAAGCTCTTGAATAACGCGAAGATCCATTCCACCTTCAAGAAGATGAGTCGCGAATGAATGGCGGAAAATATGGGGGTGTAAATCATAGTTACAACCAGTCAATTTTTCAATATTCTTTAGAATATATTCTAAACCTCTAGTAGTAAGTTTCTTTCCTTGATTATTTAAAATGAAGTAATCAACGTTGTAAGTTTTCTTATTTTTAGCAAGCAAAAGTGGACGGCAATCTTTGATATACTCTTTCATCGTAGTGGAACATGATAGCGAGAATTTAACGATTCTTTCTTTATTACCTTTTCCGATAACTCGAATCGATCTAGTTCTAAAATCGATGTCTTGCATTTTAATATTTACAAATTCAGAAGCACGAACTCCGGTCGCGTATAAACATTCTAAGATTACTTGATCTCGAAGCATCAAATGATCGCTTCTTTCGCGGTTGCGTTCAAACAATGTTTCAATTTGTTCCAAATATAAAGCGTGAGGATATCTTATTTCTTTCTTAGGCGAGTTAATGAAAATGAAACAATTCTCATGAACATATCCTTTATTTAATAAGAAAGAAAAATAATGTCGATAACATGATAATCTGCGACATAAAGTTCTTTTGCTGATTCCATTAGCAAGTTGTGTTGATAGATAATTA
>JAILIP010000001.1 GCA_024695235.1 Bacilli bacterium
GTGATAATGTGATTGCCTCTATTTTGATGGGCTAGACAATATCCTTTAATAGCAAGGTTATTAGCCTCTGTAGAGGACGATGTGAATATAACTTGATGTGACTTCACATTAAATGATTCAAGAATTGAATCTCTTGCTTTAGATAAGTATTTATTAGCTTCAATACCTAGATGGTGAATGCTATTAGGATTACCATAAATTTCCTTTTCTAGGCGATTATACAAAAGGACAACCTCGTCACTAGGACAGGTTGTCGCTGCATTATCAAAGTAAATTGCTTTATTTCTTTTCATTATTGATCACACGGATTTTTTCTAAGGCTGATCCTGCTATTACATAGCTTTGTTCGAATTCACCATTGTTATATAAGTTTTCAGCTTGACTTACTAAATTATCAATATCAGCAAAGTGATTGCGATCTCTATTAGCATAGAGGATAGCATTCTCTGCTAAAACCTTCATGTTATAGTCTTGAGCAATTGAACCATTCTCAAGGACTTCTCCATTCAAAGAATGGAGTTCTTTGATATATTCGTTAACGGCATCAACATCGATTGGAGTGACATTGAGTAGACCATTAATAGAATTAATAATCTCATAGAGTCTATCGAATTTTTCAGCGTATTTTGTTGAAATATTTTCAACATCCATATCGCGAACAGTCTTTTCATTTTCTTTGATTTTGTAGAAGTACTCGTAGATGATTTTGTAAGCTTCTTCAGTATCACTTCTTAAGGAAGAGATATAGGCTTGGAAGTCATCCATGGCGGCAATGACAGTACTTGATGCATCATCGAGTTCTTTCATTTTGTTCGCTAAAAGCGAATATGGTTGTTTGGTTGAACTATGGATGAATGTATCTAAGCTTCTCTTAAGAGCGCCTAACTTATTAATATCGTTTTGAATGGAGTTAATCTTGCTTTGATGATCTTCGTTAATGACATAGACTTTAGCAACTTCTGGAATGGAGTTACAAAGCTTAATAAATCTTCTTTCAATGGTATTAACTGTTTGATAGGTGATTTCATTATTTTCTTCGAAAATCGTACGAGCTTCTTTTTCTTCTTCAAATAAGTTGAAGAAAGCATCAATACGAGAAGCAATATCGTTGAGTCTATCTGCTACACCGCGGAGATTGAATTGTTTAATCTTAGTGGTGAGTTCATCATTTTCTTGTTTCATCTCTTTAATAGATGAGGCAACACCTAAATGATGAAGTGGATAGTTATCATGTTGCATGACTTCATATGCATTCTCTAAAGAGGCAATTCTTTCCGGAATGTATGAAATGACCATGGCACATAGATTTGGAAGTTCGCCCATATCATTGAAAAGTTCTAATAGAACACGGTCAATATTTGGAAGAACTGCATTAGCGTCATCATATTGAGCGGACTCAACAAAGTTCTCAAATTCTTCGAATTGAGAATCGATGTACTTGAAGATTTCTTCAAATGATTCGTTTAAGAGTTGAAGATCACTTTGTTTTGAATAGTAATCTTGTTTAATTCTTCTTAGCTTTTCTTTTAAGATAAGCGAAGCTTGATGGCATTCTTCTTCTGGCTTCACTACTGCAAGAAGTTCATTGTTGAGTGTATTAACTTCTTTTTCGTAGGCAGCGATTGAATCTTTAGCATCCACTAAAGCTGCTTTAAGAGTTTTTGTTTTCTTTTCATCAGCAAGATCTTTTAGACCATTGATGATAGATTGAGCATGAGCGTCATGTTTATCTCTTACTTCTTTGAAGCGTTTTAAAAATTTGGTGTGAATGTCTGTGTATAAAAGATTTGTACGAGAAATGATTTCAAGTCTTTTAACGTATTGGGCATCTTGACCGATAAGTAAAGCGTGTAGGTATTGAAAACGTCTATCAAGTTCTCTAATTTGACGACGTAATTGATTCTTTTCAAAAACGAATTTGTATAACAAAAAGATGATTCCTGCTAATAAAGCAAGCACACCGATGACAATTAAAACGACAAATCCTGGCTTCATATTTTTGATACCTTGCGATAATGATTTTAGCATATATCAAAATTGTTTTATATAACAAAACAAAAAAGTTTTATGTATTGATATTAATTATCGAAATATCCAGAATTGATATATACGTTCATATCACCAATACAAATTCTTCCACGATTATCGTTATTAAATCTTGGTTCAGGTATAGATGAATAAAACCTAAATCCATATGTCATTGATGGGAATTCAATGCGATATGTTGTCGGGTTACTCCTATCTCTAGGCAATGCAGTAGAATCCGCTAATAAGTCAAAATAGTCATACCAATCATCTTCATAGTAATCGTCCGCTAATTGGATGGTTGCTGTTCCTGTTGTTTTATCAAGCCATTCGTGAGCAAATTCTCTCCAATGTGATAAATCAACATCAATTGCTAAAACAGGATAATCAAATTGATATTCAATGAATGCTTCGGTGAACGTCTGTCTTATCGGAGATGTAACAATATATTCATTATGAATATATCCACATCTATATCTTCGTGTGTAAAAATTAAAACTATTATTAAGATTATGAGTTATAAAGTTTTCGGCGATCGTATAGTGATTAGCATAAGCATCAGAGTAGCCATAATCGGAAGGATGAATTGTCGCAGCATAATTCTTCGATGTGAAAAAACTTTGGATGTATTCGTATATGAATGTATTGATTATGGTTCCACTATTATAAATTGTCTCACCCATAGTATGAATTGCTATAACATGTGGAGCTCCTTGGTTATCCTCCATGAAAACTGGTGCCCCACTTTGTCCACCATAAGTATCAATCGAATACTGATAACGATAAGTAGAATGACCTAGCATTTGTCCAGGTGCCATGCACATATTTCTATCACCTAAGTCGCTCGGATATCCATAAGAATATAAATCTTCTCCATACGAATACCAATTTGGGGTGATATTATACCAGCCAGTGTAATTTCCGAGATTTCTATCTAATTCTAAAATTGCCCAATCATAATCGTCCCAACACCCAATGTGATATGATTTTTGGATATTAATGACAGTTGCTTCAGCATAATACTGGTAATTTTCATTTTGAACATCGTTTGAACTAATGCCACAAAAGATTCGGACTGTAGTCGCAAATTCTGGATCGTATATGTTATTATCAAATTCATCAACAGTATAATCGTCATAAACGCAATGAGCAGCAGTTGCTAAAAGATTAGGGCCTATCATGAACCCTGTTCCACGCATCGGCACGGTAATATTACCGCTCTCTGATGAAAAAATGGATACAATTTTAGCGGTTGGCAAATATGGTTGTTGAGATGGGTTTGTAATAATGACCCTATCGTCATTTCCTATTAAATGTCTATCAACAATTTTATTATTTAAATAGTCAAATGAATCTTCTGAATTGTGTGAATGATAGTCGCGCGTATTATTAATGCTTGATGATTTTTGCAAATAGTAATTTGGATTAAAACATTCGTATTCGTTTTCACCACTATTTAAATAGTGCCTAACAATATTTGCATCTGAATAATTGAATCCACGATTTTGAATGTTTTGACTAATCAAAGCATCTGCTTCGTCATGTGCTTCTATGGCAGAGTTGATAATATTATTATTAACAGATGTTGCGCCCAAAGATGTCGCTAAGACTAAAAACAAAAATTCACCAATCATAAAATTTCCTCACTTTGATATAAAACAGCCCAAAATGTACTTACAATACAAATTCTCTTTTCCCAACTAACTTCTTTGACTGAATATACAGGTACTACAGGTTCCCATTCGTGATAAAACGATAAATCAACATATTCATTACCATCATCTAACGATTTGTAATAAATTAGATCAACTTTGCTAACTGTGTAAGCAATAATTGTGTCTAGTATTTCGATTAGTTCTTTGGTGCCAAATTCATATATTTTAACAAACGAATAATTTATTTCGCGGAATGTTATTTCTTCCGAATATTTTAAAACAATAGGATGTGGGTCATCTAAATCTTTTCTATAACAAGAAAACAAGCAAAAAGGAATAAATGCGAATAACAATTTTGAATGCATTCTTTTCATTTTGTTACCTCACTTTTATAAAATATTTCGCCAAGTGTTATTTCATGTATGCAAATCATTTCTTCCCATGTATATCCAACAACAGAATATATGGGTAGAATCCTTCTTTCAGAATAATAGATTGGGAGAGGAACATATTCGTTTCGGTCACATATTTTTTCAAAAATATAGGCTTCACCTTCTCTCACAGCATATGCAACGATTTTGTCTAATTCAAAAACTAACGGGTTGTTATTATCGCCTACCATAGGATCTGATGACCAGCCACCACCAAAGAAAGTATAAGTGATGTCGTGAAAACAAATTTCTTTTTTATAACACAGTTTTGGATCTTGTTCATGACCCTTTTTATAATCAACCCAACAGGAAGATAAGAAAAACGGAATAGAGAAAATGGATAATTTACTAAGAACTTGTCTCTTCATATTTACATTATATAAGAATGTCAATAATTATTGGTGTGAATAAGTGTGAAACTTATTACTATGAGTAAAATTTTTGACAATTTTATTGACACAAAAAAGGTGAATATATATCATATATCTTGCATTGTTTAGAGCATGCAAATATTAGTTCGTCCGATGTCGGAACTATCGTAGAAGAGTAACCTCACGCTCATAAGGTGAAATTCATATCCAGAACATCCGGGACTAGGAATTTGTGCCTCTTGCTTAATAATGCATTAAGTGAAAGGAGGACATATATCATGAGATATACAGGTCCAGACTACAAGCGTTCACGTCGTCTTGGTTTCTCTACTCTTGAAACTGGTAAAGAATTAAAGAAGAGAGCCTACGGTCCAGGTCAACACGGCAATGGTCGTAAGAAAAAACCATCCGAATACGGAAAGCAATTAGTCGAAAAGCAAAAACTTGAACAAATGTATGGCGTTAACGAACGTCAATTCCGTCGTTTGTTCATGATTGCGAGAGCTAGTGACGAAGTCACAGGTATCGCCTTCTTCAGAATCCTTGAATCCAGATTAGACAATCTTGTCTACAGAATGGGATTTGCTAGAACAAGACGTGCCGCTCGTCAACTCGTTAACCACGGACATATTACTGTCAATGGTAAGAAGGTTGACATCCCATCATACCTCTGCTCTGTTGGTGACAAAGTCGCCGTCAAAGAAGGTCATGATCTCAAAGTAGTCAAAGAAGCACTCGAAAGCAAACCAGCTTCAGTTGGTTATGTCAAAGTCGAAGTTGAAAAGAAGGAAGGCGTATTTGTTCGCTTACCAGAAAGAAAAGAACTTCCACAAGATATCAATGAAGCTCAAGTTATCGAATACTACAACAGATTACTGTAAGATGAGCAAATTAAAATGGAGCATATGCTCCATTTTTCTTATGTTTTTAATGTTTCTTCTTGTGTTTTCTTTTCCGCTTTGTTTTAATAAATGAGCGAGATGTCTGACCATTAATATGGTGATTAGCTTGATTCCCGTTACGGTTGAGTCGCTTAGCATCTCTGTCGGTATAATTACCGACTTTTTTATTTCTTTCATGTTCCAATAGAAACTTATCAATATTTCTTGAATCAGCATCGCCAATTTCATAATTGGTGTACTCCTCGCCCCTTGCTGAAAGAGGATCTTTTCGAATGTATTTTCTGAACCAAACATTCTTTTCAGGAGTATTTTTGTTTGGATTTATTTCGAATTTAATATATTTACCTGTTTTTGTTGGCGATGATGTTATTTCGATATTTTCCCATTTATTGTCTAGATTGATTTTTACATGGATAGATGGATGGAATCTAGTTCTTTTATTTTTGTAAATTCTATATTTTTCCTTTTTCACTTTTAATAAAACCTCCTACCCTTTATGTAGTCAAAAAAATCAAAAGTGTGTCAGATATCAAAAAATGGAAGCATTTGCTTCCATATTTTTTAATATTTTAGAGATTCAAATAGATGATTTGGGCTTGATTGTAATTGCATTCAAATGTGCGGTAATGATTCTCATCAATGTTCACATTTGCTTTTAAAAGTTTACCTTTGTCAATTTGATACTCGTATGTTGTGTAATTAAGTGATGCATCAACATATAAGGATAGACCACTTGAACTTGAGAAAGTGATATCACTATCCTCAACAAGTTCTTTGTATTTAATTAAGCTATTAATGTTTTCAATAATTGCTCCTAGATATGAATCATGGAACGAATTAATAATCTCGTTTCTTTTATTTGTCCAAAGTTCTTCCTTATAGTCTTTTGGTTTAGAACCACCATCGATGTAAGTAACGACAGGCTCGCCATCTTTACTTGCTCCGTCATAACGGATCAAATCGTAGTATTTCTTAACTCCAGATGAGTCATTTTTAACGTATGACCAGAACTCTTTTGTCTTATAGACAAATTCTCCTTCTTCTTCACCTGGAACATAATCTACGACATAAGATGAGAAGAATTGGTTTTTAGCATCATATGTACCTTTTACAAAATGGGCCTCTTCGCCATTTTTGGCACTATATTTAAAAGTGAATTTCTTATATTCATAGCTCTCATTTTTAAGCATCGTTGAAAGATTTTGATTAACTTCTTTCGCTTCCTCAAGAGAAACGACGCCACCCTTACATGAAACGAGTAATGGGCTAATTAATGAGAGAATGAATATTTTCTTATTCATGCTTAGTTAAATTTGACTAGATAGTAATTCTTTTTGCCTCTTCTAACGATGACGTACTCATCGTGGAGAGCGTCTTTTTTGGTGATAACTTTTGTGACATCAGTGACCTTATCACCATTGATTGAAACAGAGTTTCCGTTGATGAATTCACGGGCTTCTCTTTTGCTGGAAGCGGCTTTGATGAAGATTAATAAATCTTCTAGAAGCATTCCTTCTTCACATTTAACTTCGAGGTCACCAAGAAGTTCAATGATGTTTTCTTTGGAAAGATTCTTAACGTTTCCAGAGAAGAGTGCTTGGCTCATTTCCACTGCTTCTTTAGCTTTTGCTTCGCCATGGATAATAGAGACAATTTCATATGCTAGAGCCTTTTGAGCAATTCTTGCTCCAAGGTTTTCATAGTGTTCTTTGATTGTAGCTTCAATTTCAGGGATGGATTTAAAGGAGAATATCTTTAGATATCTTGCTGCGTCATCATCGCCTGAATTGATGAGGAATTGATAAAGTTTATATGCAGAGGTAAGTCTTCCATCAAGATAGAGAGCGCCGCCTTCTGATTTACCAAACTTCTTTCCATTACTATCAAGAAGAAGTGGGACTGTGAAGCATCCTGCTTCGGTATCATTACCAAGTGTCTTGCGAATGAGTTCAAGACCGCTTGTTAAGTTACCCCATTGATCACCACCACCAATTTGAATTGTGCAGTGTTCGTTCTTATAAAGAGTTAAGAAGTCGATTGATTGAAGAATCATGTAGCTGAACTCAGTGTATGAGATACCGCTTTGAAGTCTAGAGGCAACAATATCCTTGCTTAACATATAGTTAATTGGGAAATATTTACCATAGTCTCTTAAGTAATCTAAGACACTTAATTTGGAAATCCAATCATAGTTGTTAACTATGATACCTTTCTTAGGATCGCTGAGATCAATAAATCTTTCAAGTTGGTTTTTGATAGCAAGAGTGTTCTTTGCTAACGCATCTTTATCAAGAAGGTTTCTTTCTTTGGATTTACCACTTGGATCGCCAATCATACCAGTAGCACCACCGACAACAGCGATGATTCTATGGCCTGCTCTTTGGAGTCTCATGAGCATGCTAACCATGACAAAGTTGCCTAAGTGCATACTGGATGCAGATGGGTCAAAGCCACAGTAAATTGTTTGAGGTGTTTCTAAAAGTTTTCTAACTTCGTCTTCATTGGAGAAATCTTTGATTAGACCACGGTATTTAAGTTCATCAATTATGTTTTGCATATATGTTACTCCTTAGTTGATTGGCGCTTGATATATTCGGAATTGAATTTATATGTTTTTTGAGCCAGCTCACCATTAGATAAATCGATGAGCATGTACATAGCACGCTTTCCGACTTCTTGCATGTCAATATGCATTCCCGACAATGTCGGCCTAGTTATATTAGCATATTTCGTATCAATTAAACTAATAACTTCGACATCTTCAGGAACTTTTAAGCCATTATCGGTAGCGGCATTCATGATAGCAGCGGCTATTGAATCGCGATAAGCGATAAAATAACCATTCTTATTCTCTTTGAAATATTTGGAGAAATCTTCATATGTTCTTTTGTAAGAATCATCAACATTGATGATTGAATAATCAACACCATGCTCATCACATGTTTTGATAAATGCTTTTTCAGTGCGAGCAAGTAATCTGCCGCAGTTATGGACATGGAGGAAAACGGGTTTGATTGCTTTTTCTTTAAGTCTATTTTCAATAATGTGCTTTAAGTTATGTTCATAGCCAAAGACAATACATCCAGTTCTTTCACCTTCAACACGGTTATTGATAACAACAGTTGGGACATAGTATGAAGATAGTCTAGCAACATCTTCTTCATCGAGTTCATCATCAAAGATGATAGCTCCATCAACATGGGATGTAATAACCTTCTCCACCATGTTAAGAGCGTCTTCTCTAGAATGAGCAGATGAAAACAAAGAAAGGGTGAATCCTTTTTCTTTAGCTACTTCTGGAATTCCATTTAAGACGTTAGAAATATAAACATAGTTTGCATATGGGATAACAACACCTATGACTGTTGATTTA
>JAILIP010000004.1 GCA_024695235.1 Bacilli bacterium
GATTTTAGATGATGATAAGTGTGATTTTGAAATGGGTGAATGGCTCAAGATTTAAATCCAAGTCGAATCCCCAAAAAACATTTCGTATAAGAAGATAGCAAAGTGTGGATGAGTCTCATCGGTCATATCGTCGGTGAGTTCTCCATATTTTTCTTTTTCGCCAGGTGCAGTTCCATGAACTGTAACGAGTTCATAGTCCATTGACATGGCAATCATTCCATTTGTGAGCTCGTTATAGTCAAGTCCAACAGATGAGAACATTTCCATATAGTAGAATGCAAGCAATGAACCATGTGGAATTGAATTGTTTAAATCGATAGTAACGTTGTTAACTGCTACTTTATATGCATCAACAGCATTCGAGTTGGTGATATGTCTATAGAACGTGAAATTAAAATTCACAACTGCTTTGCAAGCTTTGTATCCATCAGTATTTGTGGATGAACGGACAGAGACACCAAACCATTTAGCGGATTTCATTTCCTTAGGGAAAAATGTTCCAAAACCAGTCTTGTTGAGTTGGACCCTGCTTTGAGCGTAATATCCGTCGCAATGGACTCTTCCATCGTATAGTTTTGAAAGAATTCCATATGAGAATGAATCATCAATTCTAGAGACACATTTTGTAGGACCGAAATCCTTGTCATATCCCTCTTTTGGATCATCGCTATACCAACTCAATAATTCGTCCTTTGAATTCATTTGATCTTCAATGGATAAAGCGGATAAAAATTTACCTGGATCAGGGTTAGAAGTTTTATCTGCAACAATTGAAAAATCAATGTCAGTTTGAGAGGCGATTTCTAGTTTGTCAACATTGTTATATTCAGTGTAATAATTGCCATCAAAACGACCTGTGTCATAAGCGAATTCTTTGTAGAGTTCACTGGTGCGTTTGCAAGACACTAAAGTGAGAGATATTAGCATTAATGCTAAGAGCGAACGTTTTCTCATATATTTACCTCTCCTCCACTAGCTACTTTTTCCTCCACTTTTTGAGGTGCTTCTTTGATGTTAGAAACATATGTAAATCCAAGTAAGAAAAGCATCACCAAAGTTAATGGATTTCTGAAGAATGAATAGTAGTTATCTGGGTCATGAATTAATGGGAAAGTACTATTCTCAAATGAGCAGTAATAAACGAATGAAAGAAGCATGGTGACAATCACAATTTTCTCGTGTTTTGCATCGTTAGAAACCTTCATGTATTTGCGAATATTGATGTATGACAAAACAATGATTCCGACAATGAGTAAAATTGTGAGAATTCCACCTTCTTTAACAAGCTCAATTTCAAACATTTTGGAGTTTGTGAAAATAGCCTCTTCAAGATCTTCAAATGCAAGATAAGAAAGAACACTGTTATCAAATTGAGAAACAAAACCAAAGAAGTTGTATTTATAAGCAGCTTGTCTAAGGACAATATTGATTGGATGCATGATACGATTAGAATTAAATATTCTATCTGTGAAATAATGTGATTGAATTGCTGAAGCAAGTTTCGATGGATTCATTTCATCAATTGATCCAACAGCATTGAAGAATGCGAAGATGAAGAAGACAACAAACACCACTGCTAATGCAAGTAATGCATAGTTGATAATATCGTTAGCGGTATCATTGAGTTTTATAAAGCGATATATCACAGCAACTGCTAGTGCGGGAATTAAGAAGAATAACGCTTTGAAATTTGGAAGTGTTAATAGATAGATCAGTCCAACTAATCCAATTGCAAGATAGACAAAGAAACGGCGTTTATCCTCTTTAAACGAAATGAATAAAGGTGCAAATAAATAGCAGCATAAAATTACAGCAAATGTCGATGTGTAATCAATGGACATTTCTTTAAATTTGAAGCCAACAAGAAACAATGTTTCTTTTGTGACGTCAAATGTCTCAGCATTGTAATAATATATTGGAGTGTCTTTAAATCTTTCAACATAGAAGAATCCGTATTCAATCCATGTTGCAAACATTGAGATAAATACAAGCAATGCAATAGATACACCAATAGCCATTAAAACTAAATCTGGCTTAAAGTCTTTAAACTTTCTTGATGCAATTCCTAAGAATAAGAAGATATTGATGGACAAAAACACTAAGATGTTCTCTAAGATAGATGCGGAGAATAACTTTCCAAAGGAAATAAGAAGAGACAATAAGAACATTGGGACCATGAAGATCAATAATGTCTTGAGGTTTTCTCCTTTGAATCTGTTGTACGAGAAAGCAATTGTGATAATTCCAACAAAAATACCTAATCCATAGAAAATATAGTTAATGCCGCCTAATGCAAAAGAGCACAAAGCTAAACATTCCATGACTAGAAATATGAGTAATGAATCTTGGTTTTTAAGTTTGTCTAAGAATTTCATATAAGCCTTTGGTCTTATATATATTAGCAAAAAGTATATAACAATATAATTAATATTTTTATTCACATTACGGGCGCATTGTAGGATAATACCCACAACTTAGAAGATTATTTCGACTATGGTAACGTTGTCTAAAGTCAGTTATTCAATTTGGTCTGAAGTCGCCCATCCATATTATGTCGTGTTTAAGCCTGTTCGCGAATAAGAAATAAGCAAATTAAAAAGGACCATATGGTCCTTTTCTTTTTATCTAATTTTTAGAAATTAATTTTATAGAATGCTGCACCACCAGGATAGATTTCCACATTCTTGAATCCGTTTTGCATGAGGATGCGTGCGCCCATATAGGCTCTTACACCTATTGCACAGAAGACGATAATTCTATCTTCTTTATTGAGTTC
>JAILIP010000012.1 GCA_024695235.1 Bacilli bacterium
CACACATTTTTAATCGCTTATTTTTGAAAGTGATAAAATAATAGTCGAGGAAAAACATATGAAGAAAAGATTTTTAATTCCACTTTTTGTGTCGGTCTTAGCTTTTTCTCCGCTTGGATGTGCCCCGAAAGGAAGCACTGAGCCAGAAGTTAAAACTGTCGCGGTAGAAAGTATTTCTTTAAGCCAAACAACCGCTACAATTGAGACCGAACAATCTCTCAATTTGACCGTAACATTTAATCCTGAAAATGCTACTAATCAAAAAGTTACGTGGAAAAGTTCAAATCCATATTACGCAGAAGTTAATGAATATGGACGCGTAAAAGGTATGAGAGCAGGAAGCGCTGTCATTACTGCTATAAGTGACGACGGAGGACATACTGCAACATGTAACGTAACCGTTACTCAAGCTCCAGAAGGTCCACATAATATTGACGTTCAATTGCCTGATGCTCCAACATTTGATGAGCCAGCAATTTTCATCCACTATTATCGTAAAGACTGTATCTATGCCGACTGGAACTTATGGTTATGGGAAAAAGATTCGGCTGGAAAAGCTTTCCAATTCAACGCCAAAGATGATTGGGGAGTTATCGCTTGCTATCCATTAAGCACTTGGAGTGACCCAGTCAACAAGAGCCTTGGCTTCATCGTCAGAAAAGGCGAATGGACCATGAAAGATGTCGAATCCGATCGTTTTATTCTTTTCAAAGAATTTGAAAAAGACAGCAATGATATATATCACATCTATTTAAGAATGGGCGATGCGAATATCTATACTGACAAATCTGGCACAATGCATGCAAAAATCAAAAATGCTTCATTTATTAATGAAACATCTATTCTCATTCAGGGAAACATGCCAATCTTAAGCTATAAGATTTTTGCTGATGGCACCAAAATTATTGAAGTTCCTGAAGATACAAGAGAAGCAATCGTTCAAAAACTTCCTAACGATGGAACTGTCGACTTTACAAAGAAATATGTCGTCGAAGCTAAGCTCGCTACAAGTGAAGAAGTAACTCAAACCATTAATAAGAGCCCATTATATGGAACTGAAAAATTTGGTGAATTATTCAATTATTCTGGTACAGATTTAGGTGCAGTTTATACACAAGAATCTACTTCATTTAAAGTTTGGTCACCATTTAGTGACACAATCAAATTAAGAATCTATAACACAGGCACACCAGCATCACTTCAAGGAAGCGATGAATATCGTGAATTTGAAATGAATAAGGGCGATAAAGGTGTTTTCTCAAAATTCATTAACGAAGATTTAGAAGGTAAATACTATACCTATGTTGTTACTAACAGTGACTACACAAATAAAGAAATCGTAGACCCATACGCTAAGTCAACTGGAATTAATGGACTTAGAGGAATGGTCGTTGACTTCTCAAAAACAAATCCAACTGGATGGGAAAATGTCAACTTCTTGCCATATGATAGAAAACAATTAACAATCTATGAAACCCACGTCGCGGATGTTTCAAATTCTCCTACTTGGAATGGCACCGAAACAAATCGTAGACTCTTTAAGGGAATGTACGAAGCAGGAACTACATACGAAGAAAACGGTGTAACTGTTAAAACCGGATTTGACCACATTAAAGAGTTAGGTGTTAATGCTGTCCAAATCGTCCCATTCTTTGATCAAGCAAACGATGAGACCAATATGGAATTTAACTGGGGTTATAATCCTCTTAACTACAATACTATTGAAGGTGGATATTCATCTGATCCACATGATGGATATGCAAGAATCAAGGAATTCAAGGAATTAGTTAAAGCTTATAACGGAGCAGGTATCGAAATCATCATGGACGTTGTTTATAATCACGTCGCCGGAGCGGCAGGAAGCAACTTTGATGTTTTAATTCCTGGATATTACTACCGCTTAACAACAAGTGGTGATTATTCTAACGGAAGCGGATGCGGAAACGAAACTGCGTCCGAAAGATACATGATGAGAAAATTCATCGTCGAATCAACAAGCTTCTGGATGAAAGAATACAAATTAGGCGGATTCCGTTTTGACTTAATGGGGCTTCATGATTTAGACACCATGGAACAAGTCTCCACTGCTTTAAAAACAATTAACAGCAATGCCATTGTTTTTGGCGAACCATGGACCGGTGGAGAAAGCCAACTTGTTAGCAGTCTTGCTGCCAATCAATCAAATAGAAACAAATTTGTTGGCTATGGAGCGTTCAATGATGTAATTAGAGACGCTCTGATTAAAGGCGGATTGAGTGATGTAACTGATTTAGGCTGGATCACAAGAGCACAAGGAAAATATGAAGGAGACGCTGACTCAATCGAAGCTGGTATCAAAGGTGCCATTGGAGGCGGATCGCTCACAGTTCTAGATCCTAATAAGAACGTTCAATACGCAACTTGTCACGATAACTACACTTTATATGACCGTTTTGCCGCTACCGGACAATACACCATCGGCGAAGACGATGCAGTTATGGCGAAGATGAACGTTCTTGCTAACTCTATTATCTTTACTTCACAAGGAACTTCCTTCATGCTCTCTGGAGAAGAATTCCTTAGAACAAAAGAAATCCACACTGATGAGTTAGATAAAGTTACTGAAGATACATACACCAAAGTTGGTGAACACTATATCTCTCACAATTCTTATAACTCACCATATAGAGTGAATGAGCTTGATTATTCTCTTAAAGTGAAACATCTTGATATGTTTGAATCCTATCAAAAACTAGTAGCTTTAAAGAAGAGCTTTGCTGGCTTACATCTTGATCAAGAAAACGCTCAAAGAATTGAAGTAACAAAGAACACTAATGGTTCTGCCTTATCTTATAAGATAAATTCAGATGGAAAAGAATATTATATTATTCACGTTAATGGAGCGGGAAATACCGGAACATATGATTTAACTGGATATACATTATATTGGTCCACATTGCATAAATTAAATAAGACATTATCTAGCTCAACCACTGTTGAACCATACGAAACAGTTATCGCTTATAAATAAGTCGTTCGTTGGTTATTAAAAACATACCCCAAATCATAAATAAGGGCCTATGAAGAAAAACGTGGAGACCTATACGCGTTAAAGCGGTAGGTCTTTTCGTTTATTTAGAATCAGAAGAATTCTTTTGCGAAATCTTTCAAAATTCTTGTACCAATTAGCGTCTTTGACAATAGTTTTTATTGGATTATTCAATCATTCAGCAGGACCGTTTGAATATCTTTTTCCCTGTTCGTTTTTACATGTTATTGCGTTAGCGATTTCAACTCTCCATTTGTGATATGTTTCTCCAACTCTTGTTAGGCCTTCATTCTCACATCTTTTGAGCTTTTCCTAAAACAGTTAATTTCTTTAAAAGTTAGATGATATCTAAAGAAAAAGGATTGACACTTTTGTATCAATCTTATGTTCTCTAGATGGCCTATATTTACAGAAATGATACAATCCGAACATCTGTTGCCAAAGACCGAATGCTATTTCTTTAATAGCTTTTTAAGCTCTTTTTTGCTTTGTTCTAAATTCCCAGTAAGTAATGGGATTAGTTTTTTGATTTCTTCAATATCTTTGTCCCACCACTTCAATTCTAGAAGAAGATCAATTGTTTCTTTATCGAATCTATATTTTTTGATAACAGCAGGGTTGCCCACTACAACCGCATAAGGAAGAACATCTTTCGCTACTACTGCATTAGCGCCTATAATCGCACCATCACCAATATGAACACCTGGCAATATTGTGGCGTTTTGTCCAATCCAAACATCATTTCCAACGACTGTGTCACCACGGTTTCCTCTATCTCCGAATGGTCTAGATAGACCTTTGAATTCATCAATGATTTCAAAAGGATAAGTTGTAGGTAACGATGTCTGGATTGGTCAAAACGCCACAATATTGCCAGGAGTTCATATTGGTGATGGCGCGATTATAGGCGCTAATGCAGTAGTAGCAAAAGATGTTCCTCCATATGCAGTTGTTGTGGGCAATCCTGCTATGATTAAGAAATATAGATTTGATAAAGAAACAATCAATCTTCTTTTAGAACTCAAATGGTGGGACAAAGATATTGAAGAGATCAAAAAACTAATCCCATTGCTTACTGGGGATTTAGAACAAAGCAAAAAAGAATTAAGAGCCTTACTTAAAAAGTAGTGTTCGGTCTTTGGTAATAGATGTTCGGATTGTATCATTTCTGTACATTCAGGACAATTTAGCTAAATAGGATTGATATATAATATCAGTCCTTTTCTTCTTCCGCTTCAATAAACTCAGACCAGCTTCCGTAGTCATAATTTCTTTTGGTCTCAGAAGTGATCAGAGTTCTTATATAGTAGATGTTCTTTTTTATTTCTTCAGGCAGGATGACTCTGGGATCGACTTTATCGATGCTTTCGGCTTCTACAGTCATGGTCTTATACACCTTGTGGATGCTCATAATACTGCCTTCACCCCAGGTTAACTTGAACTTTTTCATCTTTCTTTTCCTCCTTTTCTTCTAACTCTTCAATCGTCGGAAGAGACGATTTACACTTTTCCGGAATCAAATTGGATAATTGGTATTCAGAGATTCCTACAGGTAAACCGACACCATTGACGATATGTTTTGCTAGTGTGTTGTCTTTGTTTTTACAAACAAGTATGCCAACAGTCTTGTTATCGTCTTCTCCTTTTAAAGTGGCATCAATTGTAGCTGTATAGCCAATCAATTGACCCATGTGCTCTGGTTTAAATGGTCCTGTTTTTATCTCAACAACCACATAGCAGTGTGCCTTGATATTATAAAACAACAAGTCACAATACATTTCAGTATAGCCTAAAAATAATCGAACTTCTTTACCAACATAAGCGAAACCATTTCCTAATTCTAACAAAAAAGATTCAATGTGTTTGGTCAATTCTTCCTTTAGTTCTTTTTCATCATGCTTTTCTCGGATTTCCAAAAAATCAAATTCGTATGGATCTTTCATTATTTGATTTGTGATTTTTGTGTTTATGTTTGGCAAAGTGGCTTTAAAATTATCTAACGTGTTTTGGTTTCTTTCATAGATGTTTGCTAAGATGCGGCTTTCTAAATCATTTCTTGATAAATTTTCCTCAATGGTCAGACGTAAATAAAACTCGCATTTTTCTAGGGTTTTACATTTATCGATGATGATTCGATGGTGTCCCCAGGGCACCATTAGCAATTCTTCCACAACTTGTGGGAAAATCTTTTTATACATAGTATAAAACTTTTCCGTGTATCTTAAATTTTGGTGGTTTAAACCTTTTACATTCGGCAGTGTTCTTTTGAATTCCGTGCTCAACTTCTCATA
>JAILIP010000017.1 GCA_024695235.1 Bacilli bacterium
AATAACAAACTATTAACAATCCTTAATAGTGATGTATATCAAGTTCAGCAAGGTGTACTTATTCTTGTAAGACTTATCGTAAGAGCACCTTTTATGATTATCGGTGCACTTACCATCTCCTTCCTTCTTGATTGGAGAATAGGTGTTGTATTTGCAAGTATTGTTCCTCTAATTTTATTAGTCATCTTCTTAGTGATGAGAAAATCATCCAAAGAATATGTCACCATTCAAGGAAAACTTGATCGTATTTCAAATAAAACAAGTGACACGATCAATGGCATTAAAGTCATCAAGTCACTTAATAGACAAGAATACGAAAATCTTCAATTTGAAGATAGAACAAGTTCATATCATAAACACGCTGTTAGAGTTAACAAGATTAACTCCCTTATCAATCCGTTAACGTTTGCTATTATTTCTGCTGCCACAATTATCGTTGTCTATATTGGTGGTCAATCAATCATTAACTCAACAAGTGATAATGGAGTACTTCTTGCTACAACATTAATTGCAGAAACATCATATCTTGCTCAAATATTGTTCACTCTTGTGCAACTTGCTAATGTCATCTTGATTCTCACTAAGAGCAAAGTATCTCGCAAAAGATGCGATGAAATTCTTTCTATCACCCCATCTATTGTTGATAATGATTCACAAAGTCAAAAAGAAATTAGCAGTGGTGAAGAAATCATTTCCTTCAACGATGTTTCCTTTGGTTATGAAAAAGATGGTAACTTTGCAATTAAAGATGTCTCCTTCTCACTTAAAAAAGGTGAATCACTTGGTATCATCGGTGGAACTGGTAGTGGTAAGTCCACTCTCATATCTTTGATAGAAAGATTTGTAGATGCCTCCAAAGGAGAAGTTATCTATAAAGGCGATAACATTAAAGATTATTCATTAACTGCTCTTAGAGATGAGATTGCTTTAGTAAGCCAAAAATCAGTGCTATTCAAAGGCACAATTAGATCAAATATGCTTATCGCTAAAGCTGATGCCACTGATGAAGAAATCGTAAGTGCTCTTAAAGCCGCAGAAGCATATGAATTTGTATCTAAGTACGATGACTTCCTTGATCATGAAGTCGTTGAAAACGGAATGAACTTCTCTGGTGGTCAAAGACAAAGACTTTGTATTGCTAGAGCAATCCTAAAATGTAAAGAGATTGTTATTTTAGATGATTCAACATCTGCTTTAGATCTTTTAACTGATAAAAGAGTTAGAGAAAACATTTCTAAGATTAATGGAATATCTAAAATAATTGTCTCTCAAAGAGTAGCGACAGTTTCTAACTGTGATCAAATACTCGTCTTTGAAGGAGGAGAACTCCTTGCTAAAGGTAGTCACGAGCATTTGCTAAAGAATTCAGATGTCTATAAAGAGACTTATGAATCTCAGATAAAAAAGGAGGGCGAATAATATGTCTTTTAAGAAACGCTTCCTTTTCTATCTAACAAAGCAAAAGAGTTTACTCGCTTTAGTAATTCTCTGTGCTTTTGGTTATGTTGTCTCTTTGTTATCTCAACCATTCTTGATTGGTAAAGCTCTTGATTATGCCTTAGTCACCGACTGGTCATCATTTATTAGAGTGATCATCATTATGTCCTGTTTAGCACTCCTAGGAGTGATCACTGGATATTTCTTTGAATTCTCCGTTGGTCTTATGAGCCAAAACATGATCAAAGAAATGAGAAATGATGTATATGAGAAAATGACATCCATTTCCTTAGAAACATATCATAAGTATCAAGCAGGTGATTTGGTCCAACTTGAAGTAGGGGATATTGAGAATATTGCGAATGGTTTATTCTCAGTATTTAAATCACTTCTTGAAGGAATCTTAACCATAGTTATCACAATCGTGATGATGTTTATTATTAACTGGATACTTGCGATTGCAGTTATTATTCTTTCTCCACTTAGTGTTTTGATGTCTAAGTTTGTCGCTTCCTTCTCACATAAGTCATTTAAAAGACAAAGCGAACTACAAGCTTCTTTGAATGCGATGTCTTTAGAGACTATTTCCAATAGTGAAATCATTCAATCTTTTAGCTATCAAGATGAAAGCTATGAGAAATATCATAAAGAAAATGCTGTGCTTAAAAAAGAAGGCACTATAGCCTTGTTTTCTGCCTCATGGGTAAATCCATCCACTAGACTAGTAAATAACGCTATATACGCGCTTATAGGCGTATTTGGCATCATTATGATTTATGCCATGAACGGAAATGAAGCCTTAAACTTCATGTCAACATCTTTAACAATCGGTGGACTCATTTCGTTCTTAAGTTATACAACTCAATACACCAAACCATTTAATGAGATAAGTAATGTTATCTCTGAATATGAAACAGCTCTATTCTCATTTAAACGTTTAGACTCTTTCTTGAACAATCTAAATGATGAAAGTAAAGGCACTGAACAAGTAGGTGAAATCAAAACAATTGAATTCAAGAATATGTCCTTCTCATATGATAAGAGCAAATCTCTCATCAAAGATTTCTCTGAAACTATCAAAAAAGGACAAAAGGTTGCAATTGTTGGACCTACCGGTGCGGGTAAGACAACACTTATTAACTTGTTAATGGATTTTTACTCTCCAGATGAAGGAGATATTCTCTTTAACGATAAGTCCTATAAGGATTTAGATAGAGCCGCTTTAAGAAATAATATCGGAATGGTCCTTCAAGAAACATGGATATTCTCTGGCACGATTATGGATAATATCCGTTATGGAAAATTAAATGCCACAGATGATGAGGTAGTGGAAGCTGCAAAAAGAGCCCATGCGGATAAGTTTATTCAAACACTTCCGTTCGGATATCAAACAAGAGTGTCTGCAAAAGAAGGACTTTCTGAAGGTCAAAGACAGATGATTGCTATAGCAAGAATCATGCTTCTTAAACCTGATGTCGTTATTCTTGATGAAGCTACAAGTAATGTTGACACCCGTAGTGAAAAACTTATCATTGATGCCTTTGATAAGATGATGGAAAATAGAACATCTATCGTTATTGCGCATAGATTATCCACAATCAAAAGTGCAGATATTATTCTTGTCTTAAATGATGGTCATATCATTGAACAAGGAAATCATTCTTCTTTAATGAAGAATAAAGGTTTCTATTATTCAATGTATTCTTCTCAATTTAAAAATAACTAAATTAGTTTATTAAGTATGTGCTCAACGCAAGAGGTGATTTGATCACATACTTTTTCATATCTATCTGTATACCAAGGATCTTCTATCTCATCAAAGTCTTCAAATAATGTGATTGGTTCAACAATACCTTTATAGTCATCGATTAGATGAGATAGATATCTTTTGTTGTTATAGTCCATATAAAAGACATAATCAGCAAGTTCATAATCTCTTTGAGTAATTCTTTCTGCAAAGTGATGTGAGAAAGGAACACCTCTTCTAAGAAGCTCTCTTTTCATTGGAGGATAAATATCATTTCCAATTTCTTCTAATGATGTTGCACGAGAAAAGATATTTACTTCAATGTTATGTTCTTTGGCGTACTTTTTAGCGATATATTCTGCCGCGACAGAACGGCATATATTTCCATGACACACAAAAACAATAGTTTTCATGCCAATATTTAAGCAAATTTTAAGAATATATTCTATAATATTGACGTTACAAGGATGAATTATATGAAAAGAGAAGTATTCGTAGTTGCAGGTGCAATCGTAAAAGATAAAAAAGTCTTTGCCGCTCAAAGAGGCAATCATGGCGAGACTGCTTTTAAGTGGGAATTCCCAGGTGGAAAGATTGAACCACATGAAACACCTGAAGAAGCACTTGCCCGTGAGTTTAAAGAAGAGCTCAAAATCAAAGTTAAAGTTCACGAACTCATTACATCTATCATTGATGAATATCCAACTCAAATACTTCATATTGATACATATAGATGTGAACTCCTCGAAGGAGAACCTGTTTTAACGGAACATCTTGCAATGGCCTGGTCAAACAAAGAAGAGTTAGATAAGTTAGACTTTTCTAAAGCTGACGCTCCAACATTAAAGAAGATTAAAGAGGAATATCTATAATGCCTATTTGGCTAATTATTCTTTTATCTGTTTTAGGTGGCTTACTAATATTAGCAAGCCTACCTTTGATTATTGTTGAAGTGGGATATAAAAAGATGTTTCCTCATCGTGCTGATGGGGTGAATTCAATCCGCTATTTTCATAAAGACGAATTTAATGGTTTAATGTATGAAAAGATCTACTTTCTTTCAAAAAAAGATCAATTAAAAGGCTATATCTATAAGAATAAAAAATGCAAATCATTTAAAGCATGCATTATTATGTGTCACGGCATCGGCTTTGGTCACGCATATTATTTGCCTTTGATTAATAAGTTATGTGAGGATAACTATATTGTTATGGCCTTTGATCAATATGCATCAGGAATTTCAGAAGGCCTTAAAGTGGAAGGTATGGCTCGTGGAGTAGTGGACTTAGATGCTGCGATTAACTTTGCATCCAAACATGAAGAACTTGGAAAGAATCCTTTATATGTATTAGGTCATTCTTGGGGAGGATATTCTGCTTTAGCAGTACTAGCGGTTAACAATAAACCTTTGAAAGTTATTTCTTTAGCAGGATTTAACAGCGAAGTAGATCTATATAACGGCTATGTCAAAGGAATCAAATTCCTAAAACCATATTTCTATCTTCATAACAAAATCAAATACGGAAAGCTTGGGAACCTTTCTGGAGTAGATGGTTTGAAGGTCACAGATGCAAAAGTATTATATCTTCAAGGTGAAAACGATTTAGTTGTTCCACCTGCTATATCTTCAGATTTATTTAAAGAAGTTAAAAAAGATAATATCTCAATTGAAATGTTGCCTCATAAAGGTCATTCATTCTTCTTCTCATTTAACAGTGAAGAAAACCAAGGCAAGCTCCTTGCTAAATACGGACTTCTCGGAGGAGTGGATAAAGACTACAACAACTTTGTTGATTATAGAAAAATGTCAGAGCTAGACCCTGACATATATTCTAAGATTGTTTCTTTCTTTGATAATTAATGCTTATTCTTGAGAATAAATAAAGCGAATTGAGATGCGCTAAGTAATCTTCCAATCATATCGGTTGGAATTTTTACATTAAACTCAGATTCAACTGAAGAGACAATTGACATATATGAGAATGAATCTCCACCTAAATCAGCGTTGATGTTGCTATTAGGTGCAATATCATTCTTATCAATGAATAAGACGTCTGCAAATATATTGATTAGATGATCAATGATTTCTTTAACTTCTTTTTCATCATATTCTTCAAATGAAGCAGTTGCTCCATTGGTGAGTTTAACATAGTTATCATTCTTACTTTCAAGTTCTTCTTTTAAGATGAATTTTTTTATCTTCATAGAAGAGTTCATTGGCAATGACTCTTTAGAGACAAAGCATTGTCTAATTTGCATTGCAAATGGAAGAGTTTGATTCTTCTCATTAATTGAGTTTTCTAAAAGAAGCATCTCTTCTTCATTTAATGGTCTTTCTAGACTGACCACTAAGGTTAGAAGTTCTTCACTCTTATCTTTGATACCTAAAACAGCAAGGTTATCTACAAATGGTAAACCAGAGAATTTGATCTCAATTTCATCAGGATAGATGTTCTCGCCATTTGAACCGATAACAACATCCTTCTTTTTACCTTTAATGAAGACGTATCCTTCTTTATCTATCTCAGCGATATCTCCTGTATGGAAATATCCTTCTTTATCAATATCTGGTTCAAGTCTCTTACCATCTTTAAGTCTAGCAACATGGAGGAATGGTGATTTCACTAAGAGTTCATTATTCTCTAACTTAAATTCAACATCATATAATGGGAAACCAACAGATCCGCGATTTCTTTGATTTACATCAGGAGAAAGTTCAACGGCTGTAACACCCGTTTCAGTCATTCCATAGCCATCATATAAGTGATATCCAATTCCATTGATTGTGTGCAATGTCTTTTCACTTAGTGCACTGCCTCCAGCAATACAATAGACAACTTGATCACCAAGTATCTTCTTTTGAACTAACTTTTGAACAAATCTCTTCTTGGCTATGCCAGCTTCGTATTTGGTGATGAAATCATTGTTATAATCCATCATCCTATGAACAAGCTTTTGTTTACCTTCACTTTGATTCTTGAGTTCATTAAGGAAGGTCTTTGCTACCATATCCCAGAATAATGGAACTGCATAGATATGTGTGCACTTATGTTTGATGCACGCTTCTTTTAAATCATTAGGTGCGAGTGATTTAGGGAAGACGATTGCCGCTCCAAAGAAGTTATACCAAGTTAAGACAGCAACGAAACCAAAGATATGTGAGAATGGAACGATTGCTAAAAGTCTAACCGGACCAATATACATAATGTCATCACTAATAAGTGGCATATCATATGCGGCGTATATTTGATGAATCAATGTTTTGCCATTATAGACAAATATTCTGGAATCACCAGTTGTGCCTGATGTACAGAAAGCAATTTCATCTGCCCACGGAGAATCATCTTTATCTTCTTCTTTGGTATCAATATTAAAAATATTGAAATGAGGAACACTATATTCAGTATCGTTATCTAACACAACGGCTTTTGCATTAGCTTCTTCAATTAGTTTTTCAGTATCTTCTTTAGAAAGAATAGGATTGATTAAAAGAGGTTTATAACCAGCTTCAACAAGTCCCCAGAAGAATAATGGCCATTCAATAGAGTTATTGACTTTGAATGCAACAAATGAATCTTTCTCAATGTCTTTCAAAGCATCTTTTAAGCCTTTTGCTCTTTTAGATACTTCAAAGGCATATTCACTGTATTTGATTTTTCTATCATCAGAGATAAATGCTAAACGACCTTTATTAACAGGCGTTTCTTTAGAGACATTCATGAATAAATCCTTCAATGATTTAGGACCATTTATGAGTATTTCTGCAACATCGTAAAAAGGCCTCATAGAGCCTCTATTGGTGTTATATCTATCTCTAACTTTTTCCATAGTTATGAATAGTTTAGCAAATTTTCATTAAAATATGAAAATAGTGTATAATCTTTTTGCTGCAGCGGTGGCGGAATTGGTAGACGCGTAAGATTCAGGATCTTATGTTTAACGACATATGAGTTCAAGTCTCATCCGCTGCACCATATAGTTAAAGAGACATTGTCTCTTTTTTATTAAAAAAACGAGCGTGTGCTCGTTATTTAATTCTTGCATCGTTCATCACAAGGAGACAACGACCAACTTTTCCGTCTTTGCCTTTCTCAATGAACTCGAATGCTTTCATTGCATCTTCTAATTTGAATATTCCTGCAAAGTAATCTTTGGTGAATACAAGTTCTTTAGACAACAATTTTTCATTTGTTTCTTTCCACTCATCACCAGGGAATGGATTTGAATAGCACATCCAGCTACCTTTAAGAGTTAATTCTTTACGGTTGATGATTTCCCATTGTTTTTGAGTGAATGTTACTTCTTTTGTAGGAGTACCAACTAGGCACACATCAGCTTTGTTATTAGCAATGCTTAAAGAGAACAATATTGTTGGTTGAGTTCCAGCGGCATCAAAGACCATATCAAAGCCTTTGTCTAATTTGCTTGCTTTAAGAGAATCTTTGAATCCTTCTTCACTGGAAACAAAGACATTTTGAACACCCATTCTTTGATAGACATCTTTGTTATCAAGATTTCTTTCAAATAGAGTGATGGATTTTGCTCCATAAATCTTTGCCCAATTGGCAATTAATGTACCAATAGTACCTCCTCCAACAATCGCGACATTTTTACCACGGATTGAGTCATATAACTTAATCGCGTGTAAGGCAACTGCGGATGGCTCAAATAAGGCGCAGAATGGATTAGCTATCTTGCTATCAATCTTGAAAAGATTAGTTTTAGATATATCCATCATTTCACAATATGCACCATTCAAGGAAGAACCAATGAACTTATAGTTCTTGCACAATGCAAAATTACCATCTTTACAGTCTTCACATTCAAAGCATGGTTTTAAAGGTATACCTACAACAAAGTCACCTTTTTTAAAGGAATTAACACCTTTACCGACTTCAACAACTTCACCGAAGAATTCATGTCCAAGGATAAGTGGATAGAAATGCGCTCCATTAGATAAAACACGTGGAATATCTGATCCACAAATACCACATGAATAAATCTTCACTCTCACATTTTCATCTGAAAGTGGTGGTAATTGAATGTCTTCTATCTCAATATTACGATTAGCTTTTAATATAGCGGCTTTCATATTAGTCTCTTTCAACAAAGTAATCTTTCATAACTGCGAAGTTATAGTCTTCGACAATTTGGACAACGCTATCTTTAAGAAGTGCCCTTGGTTTTGGTTCTAACATGCCTTTTAGGCATCTTGCGTATTGAATAGGCATATATTGTTTTAACATGCCCATTGGAATCTCAACATTTTCAAGATTCACTAAGAGCTTTTCAATTGCCTCTTCAATATTTGGAAGAGTCATATAGTATCTTGATCTATCAGAGAAACCATATTTACGATTGAGTTTCTTTTCTTCTTCACTTCCAAGATAGTATTTTTCCCAGTATTTAGGATTCTTGACCATCTCTTCTTCTAAGAGTTCGATGAAGTGAGCTTGTTTATCTTCTTTAACAAGTTCTTTTTCCATTCCTGATAATTGGAATAATGCTTCTCTAAGAGCAAATGTTAAAGCTGGTCCAACTTTTAAGATAGCAATACCATCTTGAACCATTTCTCTAAGGCTATTTGGTGATTGATAGTCAGTAGAGTGACCTTCAAAGACTAAATCTGGATAACGTTTCAAAGCACGGCAAAGTTTCTTTGCGTCTTCTCTATCATATCTTCTAACGGATGTATTGGAGAATTCGACACCTGGTTGGATAACAACGGCAACGATATTTTCCCATGCATCACCTAAACCGTATTCTAAGAATACTTTCTTATATGCATAGATTGTTTCTTCAAATTCACTTGGTGAAGTTACAACCATCTTTTCTTCTTTGGTTGCGCCTCCTGGAACAGGAACTTCACTTCCAATGACGTATACTGGGTGAACTGAATCAGGATATTTTTTAAGTCTTTCTGCAAAGGCTTTTTCACAAGCTTTGTATAGTCTTGCTCCACGAGCAGCAATGATTTCTGTAGATAACGGCTTATTAACATCATCATCACCTAATCTCATAGATGTATCTAAGTGAATCTTGGTGTATCCAGCTGAGACGAAAAGTCGCACTAAGACTTCTGCATTTGCCATAGCGACATCTGCAGGTTGATCACACCATGGAAGAGGTCCTAAGTGATCTCCACCAAGAATGATTCTACTCATTGGAAAATCTGTTTTCTTAGCGATCTTTTCAACCATTTTGACGAAGTCAATTGGTTGCATTTTGGTGTACCCACCATTTTGATTAACTTGGTTAGATGTTGCTTCAATGACAACAAAGTCATCAAATTGTTTTGCTTGTTCTAAGATAGATTCAACAACGATCTTATTTGCACAGCAAAAAGAAGGAACACCTGAGTTAATACCTACTTTTCTTTTAGATAAAATCTTTTTAATTTGGTTCATATAAAAATCCTACTTTAGATAATAATCTAATAATTGTTCATATAGCTGCATATCTCTTTGATATGTGATCTTTAAATTTAGTAAGTCAATTTCAACAATTGCCATCTTGATATTGAATTCAAGTGCTAGAGCACCTGCGGAAGTCATTTGTTCTAATTTCTCTTTTGGAGTGGTGAAGTAAATATCCGCAATATTTTTAAATGTGAATCCTTCTGGAGACGCTCCGACAGCAATTTTCTTACGATCGATGACTGAGGAAAGGAATCCATCATCTGTTTTTAGATATGCTGTATCGAAGATATAGTTAGCTAATGTACCTGCTCCAAACTCTTTAATCTTACCGATGAGTTCAGATGTTGCTTTTTTATCAACAAATGGATGAGTCGCGTCATGGATGAGAATTACATCTTTATCTGCAGCATAATTCTTTAAGGCTTTTAAACCGTTATAGACAGATTCTGAACGGGTTTCTCCACCTTTAGTAACTGTGAGAACTTTCTTTAATCCAAAAGACTTGCAGTAATTCTTAGCATCATCAACATAAGCACCATTACAAACAATAACAACACCCTCAATTTCTTCCATTTCATCATATTTTTTTAATGGATAAATAAAAATTGGAGTGTTCCTAATTTCTACAAATTGTTTTGGCTTACTTGCTCCGAATCTAACGCCGGAACCGCCCATCATAAAGAGGACAAATGTCTTACTTTTCATAGTTATATTATATATACGTGTTAAAATAAAACAACTGATACTATCAAAACAAAAGCAAAGAAGTTTCGCAAAAAAAATACAATTTGATATAATTTAATTCCTAAAGAGATAAGTAAACTTATTTATGGATGAAAAAGAAGAATTAGTTACTGCTACTGAACCCACTCCTCAAGAAGAAGATGGTGGCAGTGTAACTTCTAAAAGAAACATCAAGAATATCCTCATTGTCTTAATTGGCAATATCTTTACTATTGTTTCAAGTATTCTTGTTGGCTTTTTTGTTCCAAAAATGATGAATGTCGATGCCTTTGGCTATTACAAGACATTCGCTTTATATTTTGAATACACAACATTTTTAAGTGTTGGTTTCTCGGATGGTATTTATCTTTTATATGCTGGTACATCATTTGAAAAACTAGATAAGCCACGCTTTAGACTATTCTCTAAGTTGCTTTTAGCATCTCAGGCAATACTATCAATTCTTGTATGTGTTGTATCAGTATTCTTCATTAAGACTGATTATGGCTTTATCTTCTTCTTTGTTGGCCTATCAATATTTCTATCTAATTTATTAAATTACTATCAGTATTTATCTCGTGTCACTGAACGTTATGGTGAATTAACTGTTAGAGACATGCTGAAGTCAATCTTAAACATTGCTTCAGTAGTGGTTCTTTTTGTCCTTTACAAGATGGGCAAAATGTCCACCCTTAACTTTAAGTTATACATCGTTATTTATGTATCAATTCTTGCATTTATTGTAATTATCTATTCGATTAATTATCGTCATATCATTTTTGGAAAATCCACGAAGCTTAAAGATGATCTATCAATCATTGGCACTATCTTTAAGATGGGCATTCCTTTAATGATTGCTAACTTTATCAATAGCTTCATTCTCATCATTGATAAGCAATTCGTTAACGTTTTATTTGATAAGTATACATATGGCATATATGCGTTTGCATATAGCATGCTCGGATTTATCACAACAGCGATATCTGCTATTTCAACAGTCTTGTTCCCTGTTTTGAAACGTTTAAATGAGAATGCTTTAAAAGAAAAATATGTTAACTTGATTTCCGCTATTACGATGGTTGTTGCAATATGTTTAAGTGGTTATTTCCCAATCCTTTGGATTTGTCAAAGATACCTCAACAACTATATTGCCTCAATGGAGTTCTTCCGTATCATTCTCCCAGGCCTTATGATCTGTAGCCCAATTACTATGATCATGTATAACTACTATAAGTCGATGGGTGCTATTGTTGAGTACTTCATCAAGAGTATTATCGTCTTAGCAGTAGCCTTCTTATTTGACCTTGGAGCATACCTCATTTTTAAGAATACGGACTACGCTCCAAAAGCCATTTCAATCGCCTCAATTTTAACAT
This sequence comes from Bacilli bacterium, assembly GCA_024695235.1. Taxonomy (GTDB): domain Bacteria; phylum Bacillota_I; class Bacilli_A; order RFN20; family CAG-826; genus Fiminaster. The sequence continues at coordinate 11,703 of JAILIP010000017.1, forward strand.
TCGTTGTATGGTATGTTGTTGTCGAATTTAAGTTCTACCGTATGTGGAAACTTAACTATGTTAAAAACATGCTATACCTCGCATTAATTGCAGGTGCTTTCTATGGCATTACATACATTCCAAATATCTATGTTTCATTCGGTGTTTGGATGGGCGCTTTAATCGTTATAACTGTCCTTTTCCAATTCAAGATAATTAAGAACAAATTCCGCATCTAAAAAGGGTTAAAAACAATGAACAAGTATTACATTATGTATCCATCTGGTAGTGTTGATGACTACATGTTTTTAGATGCTGATAATTTGACATATATTGACGCTAAAGGTAAAAAGCCAAAAAATGGTTTTTCTCGTTTCCTTAAAAAGATCAATTTATCTCGTAAGTTAAATGCTATAATTCATCTTCCATTTAAGAAGAAATGGTATGACTTAAAAGGACTTGGAGAAGATGAGAATACTCAATACTATCTTTTCATCTTAGCAAGCTCATTTATATATGTTGATATGCATATGATTAAGAAGATGTTTTCTAAAGAAAATATGCATCTTAGACTCATCTTACTTGATCCTATTACATCCAATACACCTGTTCCAGAAAGAACACGTCTTGCCTTAAAGAAAATTCAATTTGAAAAGATATATACATATGACTTAGTTGAAAGTCAAACATATGGCTATAAATACATGAATGAGTATCTATATACCGATACACTCGTCGAAGGAATTAAACCTACTCATGAATATGATTTATATTTCCTTGGTAGATTCAAAAGTGGTCGTGGTGAAAATGTCTTCACTCTTGCTGAGAAAATGCATGAAAAAGGCGTCAATTTTAGATGCAAAATGCAAGTCACTTCCGCAGGAATTAAAGACGCTAATTTAACAGAACTTAAAGATAAAGATATCATCGAATACTTTGATGATTTCATTATATATAATGACGTTGTTAAAGAATGCGCGAAGAGTAACTGCATCCTTGAGTTAATTCAAGATACTGAATCTGATACAACATTAAGATATTTTGAAGCAGTTGTTTTGAATAAGAAATTACTCACCAATAACAAGAATATTGTCAACATGAGATACTACGATCCTAAATATATGAAAATATTTACTTCTTTAGATGACATTGATTATGAATGGGTCAAAAAAGAAGAGCATGTTGACTATGGTTATAAGCATGATTTCTCATCAAAAATTTTCTTTGATGAAGAAATAAAATTGATAGAAAAGTGCTAATTTAATAAAAAGGTGTATAATGGTATCGGGAATTACATAATTTTTATGTATTGCCAAAAACAAATAAAAACAAAATTGTGCTCATAAGGAGGACACACAATGAGCGATAAAAAACAAATCCCACTATTCAAGGTCTATATGGCCCCTGAAGTTGATGAACCTTTATTAAAAGTTTTACATAGTGGTTATATTGGAGAAGGTGAAGAAGTAGTTTCTTTTGAAAAGGCTTTAAAAGAATACTTTGGTACTCCATATCTAACCACTCTTAATAATGGTACTGCTGGTTTACACCTTGCATACCATATGGCCCTTCACCAAGATGGCCCAAAGACATGGTTCAACTCCAATGATGCTGAAGTCATTTCAACACCTATTACATGTACTGCTACAAATGAACCAATCATTGCCAATGGTGCAAAGATTGTTTGGGCAGACGTTGATCCAATCACTGGTAGCATTGATCCAGATGATATCGAAAGAAAGATCACTCCAAAGACCAAAGCTATCACAATGGTCCACTGGGGCGGTAACCCATGCGATATTGAGCGTATAAATGCTATTGCTAAGAAGCATAATCTCAAAGTCATCGAAGATGGTGCTCACGCAATGGGCATGGAATACAAAGGAAAAATGGTCGGTAATTGGTCAGACTATACCATGATTTCTCTTCAAGCTATCAAACACATTACAAGTGTTGATGGTGGTATTCTCATGATGAAATCAGAGAAGGACTATGAAAGAGCAAAATTACTCCGTTGGTATGGTATTGATAGAACAATCCGTGAAGGCATCGACCTCCGTTGCGAACTCGATGTTCCAGAATCAGGTTATAAGTTCCACATGAACGATGTCTGCGCTGTCATTGGACATACAAACTTCAATCATGTTAAGGAAATTCTAAAAGCTCAAAGAGATAATGCTAAGTATTACTACGAAGCATTCAAAGGACATGATAATATCATTTGCTGTCCAGAAAACCCAGATGGCAAGAGTTCATTCTGGCTATTCACGATTCACCTCAAAAACAGAGATGAAGTTATGGCAAAGATGAAAGAAGAAGGCATTATGACTTCTAAAGTCCACGCTCGTAACGATACTCACTCAATGTTTAAAGACTCCTACGATCCAAATCTTCCAGGTGTTGAATCATTCAATAGAACTCACCTCTGTATCCCAGTAGGTTGGTGGGTCACCAAAGAAGACAGAGAAAGAATCGCTAGCTTGATTATTAAATACGCAGCAAAATAAATCTCAATCAAAAAGGTGATGCCTCGCGCATCACCTTTTAATTTGCCTATATCTTAAGTATTTCTTTTAACTTATTAGTTAACTTCTTAGAATACTCGCCATCTAAGTCAGTGTTAAGCATCTTATTGAATTCATCTGCAAGAGATGAGGATGAATGAGCGATTTTCTTTTTTAAATCGTCGATAGAAAGCGAAACATCCTTATGCTTATATATTTGACTTGCCTCATCAAATAATGGCTCAGATTTAATGTATTCATCATAATCTGGTACATATAAAATAACTGGTTTTTTTGTTATGGCAAAATCAGTAGCAATACTAGAGTAATCAGTAATCAAGATATCAGTATCTAATAGTAAAGCCTGTCCATCCATTTTGGAGGCATCAATGACGTTGTCATTTTCTTTAATCTCAATGTTTTCAGTAACTGGATGAAGTCTAACATATAACTTGATGTTATTTTCTTTTAATAAATCTAATCCTTCTTTCGAAGAGAAGAAGTCGATTACATTTTTGATGTTGATGTTTTGCTCTTCAACTTTGCGATATGTTGGAGCATATAGCATAACCTTATGGTCTTTTTTAGATTCCTTCTTATCAAAAAAGATATCGTTACGTGGCTGACCATTAATGACATACTTAGCTTTGCTTCTTTTAAAACGAAAATCCCTCGCAAAGCATTCAAAAGCATATTCAGATGTTGCAACAGTTAAGTTGCGGTGGACATATGAGAAGAAATTACGATAGATCTTTTTAACGATATTGTCGTGGAAGTTTCTATCCGCATAGTACATCTCTTTAAAGCCCACACCATGCCAAAGAGCAACAACGTATGAGCGATAGTTATAAATGTGCTCACCAAAATCATCAATACCATTTGTGTAAAAAGACACACCTGCTTTTTTAGCAATCTTCTTGGCTTCTTTTGAGCCTATAATGACACTATTAAGATTTTCTGATGCTAACTTCTTTTGAAGTTCTTCATTTTGAACGAAGTAAATTGCCTTAATGTCTTTCTCATTTTTAGAAACATATTCAAAGAGATATCTAGAATTATCTTGATATCTACCTAAATATGATGAGAATATCCAAAGCTTTTTGTCTCTTTTATGTCCAACACACTTATGAAAGAAATTAAAAAGCCAATTCTTTTTACGTGAGGCATTGATGTTAGTAATTGAAGCATTGCTAGCCATATTTATTCTCTTTTCCTAGAAATGCTACAAACACCATTACCAACAAGGATGAAGAATAAACCAGTTGAGACAATAGCGACAGATGATTCAGAGAAGAAGTTTTCTACGAAAACAGCTGATAATAATATAATTGGCATCAACACTAGTCTATCTTTTGTAATTGAGTAACGGTGGAACATGATGAAGATGATGTAAATGACAAATAAGGCAAATATAGCAAAGCCAATATAGCCAATTTGTGATGTCAAAACACCAATAAAGCTTTCGCCTGTCAATCTATCGATGTTTGTCTTTGCAGATAGCATAACGCCTGCTTTACCTATACCCGCACCAAAGAAGGATGATCCAAATACACCTTTAATAAAACCATCAATGTGAATGAGAAGTGATGAATTCGGGAAGAATCTATTGGCGATCAATAACACTATTGGGAAGGCAATAAGGGCTAAACCAAGCAAGATAAAGAATAATATCTTAAATGTCTTGAACTTGATGTTTTTGAAGACGTAGTAAATGAAATAAATGATGTATGAAAGGTAAATACCTTTAGATAATGTCATCAATGACACGACAAAGAATAATAAACTTAAAAGCTTCTTATGTCTTGAATTAGAAAATCTTGTCACTGCAAAGCAGATGAATAAGAAGTGACCAGTTGTTAAAGGATCAGCAAATGTCGAAACAAGTCTTCTAACGATCTTTCCTGTTAGTTCAACATAGTCCCAAGTATAGAAGTTAAGTGGTACTCCATGATATAGATCAAAAGCGACGCCTTTGTTCTCTTGATATTTAGCGATAGGAAGTGTGACCCAAATCGTGTCCTTCAAGAAGAATATTTCAATTAGACCAAAGAAACAGACGATTATTCCAAAAGTAATAACCAAATCAAAGAAACTTCTTTTTTGTCTTGGAGACAAGTCTAAGTAATAACCAAAATAGAAACAGACAAATGGAAGTAATAGTTGTCTAATTGCTAATACTTTTGAGTAGAATTCAGCATCTGAAACAAAGAATGAAAAAGTCAAAAGTAATAAGAATGCAATTGATAACACTTTGTGCAATTGGTGATTCCAACCTTTTCGTTTTACGAACATATTCTTAATAACAAATATGTAAAGCATTATTTCTTTACTTAAAGTAAATATCGTATTTGTTGTTTCGGTGAACTTCTCCGCACACAGTATCAACGTTATATTTTGCACAAATATAAAGCATAAGAAGAAAATCAAAAACTTAAAGTTTGATTTAAAGAGTAAATAAAAGCCAACACTATAAGTGACAATTATTGATAGGATTGGGGAGATGTAAGTTAATACAGGAATAACAATGCATGTCAAAAGAATGATATGCCATTGTTTTAAAAGCACATTTATTCTTCTAGGACTGCTTGCTACTGCTTCCATAAATTAAATTATTTTCCGAAGAAATACTCCTCAAGCATTAAACAAATAGAGTGATAGATAGGTAAATTTAATTCTTGAATTACATAAACCTCATCACTAGGCGCCTTAATTAAGACATCTGAAATTTCATTAAGGTAACCGCCATTAGCTCCGCTAAGTCCGATAACTTTCATGCCTTTGGCTTTTGCACATACACATGCATAACCAACGTTTTTAGAGTTACCAGAAGTGGAGATGGCTAGTAAGACATCACCTTTTTTGCCATAGCAATTTACTTGTTGGGCAAATGTTAGTAAGCCACCATTTTCTACATCGTTAACAAAAGCGGTGTTAAGACCTTGGTGGTTAATTAAAGATATAGCAGGTAAACCTTGTTGAAGCTTTTCAGCAAGTTCTTTACCTCTAACTGGATCAATAGATAACAATTCTTTCTTGAAAGAATCATTTAACTCTCTTTTGAGTTTGAATCCTTTCATGAGTTCACCAACAATGTGTTCAGCATCGGCTGAAGAACCGCCATTACCGGCCACTAAAAGTTTTCCGCCTTTTTCAAAACATCCTTTTAATGTTTCAAAGGCTTTCAATATATTTTCCTTTTGACTAGAAAGTTGAGGATATCTTTGTAAAAGATCTTCTAATATTTTGTTTTCTTTCATGTTATCTATCTCCTTTGCCTAATATCTCGTTAATAATGGTTTCAAAATTATTATTTACAACTAATTTTGACACACATCCAGCGTTTTGACCACATAAAACATCGTTATCACTATCACCGACCATATATGACTTTGATAGATCGATATTGAAGTCTTTTGCAGCTTTAAGTATCATTCCTGGTTTTGGTTTACGACATTCACAGTCGATTTTAAGTTCTTTGACTTCACCCTCGTATCCACTGTGTGGATGATGTGGGCAAAAGTATATCGCATCAAGATATGCTCCTTCTTTCCCAAGAAGTGTTTCCATCTTGTTATGAATCTCATTAAGTTCTTCGAATGTAACTTCTCCTCTAGCAATAACTGGTTGATTTGACACAACTATTGCAAGGTATCCAGAATCGTTGATTCTTTTAATTGAAGATGCTACTCCATCAAGAAGTTCAAAATCATCAATATTTGTTAGGAAACCAACATATTTATTTATTGTTCCATCTCTATCTAAAAAGATAGCTTTTTGCTTATTACGCAAATTCTTAGCCTTCACCAATCCACTTTCAAAGTCTTCACGGACTTTTTCAAGTCTATCAGGTGTGCCCATGTCTTTGACATACTCTGGGGAATCATAGGCATACATAACACCTTTACCAGCTAGTGGTTTTAATATTTGTCTATCGAGATCTACCTTAGGTGTATTTGGTCTATTCTCTAAGAGTTTCTTAGAAAGAATATGTAATCCAGCATTTACTCTATTCTTGTACCAGGTAGGTCTAAGATCTTCTTTGTTAAGCCACTTTGTGACTACTTTGTTTTCGTCAACAAAGATTAGACCACTATCATATGGATGTGAATTTGGATGAGTGAATAATGTAGCTAAGCCACCATGAGACTTATGATATTCAACGAATCGATTGAAATCGATATCAAACATTGCATCAGCATTTAAAAGTAAAAAGTCATCACTGAGCTTATCTTTTATTTCATAAAGTGCTCCAGCATTACCTAGAGGTTCTTTTTCAAAGAAGTACTCTATGTTCACCCCAAACTTAGAGCCATCACCAAAATAATTCATGATGATGTTTCCAAGATGAGAGACAGTCAAAATGATATCTTTAAAACCCTGTTCTTTTAAACAGAGTATTTCATGTTCAAGAATAGGTTTACCCCCGATGGGGATCATTGGTTTAGGAATATCAGAAATAACAGAGGCAATGCGAGTGCCTTTGCCACCTGCCATTATGACAACTTTCATTATTCTTCTTCCTCTTCTACGACGTCTTCAAGATTACCTTTAATGTCATATACTTCAGGAGCGTAGTAAACTGTTCTTGTTCCGTAGTTTTCAAATTCAAATGGAACTTCCATTAAATCAAGAGCTCTTCTAACAGCGTTTTGTTTTCTTTTTGGAACGTAGAAGAGAAGGAATCCTCCGCCACCAGCACCTAAAAGTTTTCCTCCAAGTGCTCCAGCAGCAATTCCTTTTTCATACAATTCATCAATAGCTGAGGTAGTAACTTCTTTACTAATACCTCTTTTTAATTGCCACGTTTTATCAAGGAGTCTACCAAAATCATCAAGATCTCTTTCTTTGTTTGTTAAAACATCTTGAGCATCATCAACTAATGCTAGAATCTTTTCGAGTTGTTTTTCTTTTTCTTTCATTGATGATTTTGCTGCTTCTTGAATTTCGGCCGAAAAACGAGTAAATCCTGTAAAGAACAACAATAAGTTGTTGTCTAATTGTTTCTTTCTTTCAGGAGAAATAACTATTGGAGTAATTTTGAACTCATCACCTTCAAAATCAATACGATTAAATCCACCATAGGAGGCAGCTATTTGATCTTGCCATCCACCAGCTTCATTGCACATTACTCTTTCAACATATATAGCGTCCTTAGCAAGTTTTTCTTTAGAAACATATTTTCCTTTTAATGAATAAAACGCATTAAGTAGACCAACCGCAAATGTGGAAGATGTACCTAAACCTGTTTTAGCAGGTAAGTCAGCATCATATGAAATATGAAGTTCATGCATATCAAGAAGCTTCATAGCGTTTCTGACCATTGGGTGTTCAATGTCATCAACGCTACTAACTCTTTCTTGCTTGGAATACTCAATTTCAGTTGTGTATTCAAAGAATCTTGGCAAGTGTCTAACAGTAACATAGACATACTTATCAAATGTAGTGGATATAACAGATCCCTTACGTTCTTTAAAGAACTCTGGCATATCTGTTCCTCCGCCGAAGAAGGACATTCTGAATGGTGTTTTAGTGATAATCATAAATAACCTCGGTTTAATATGTTAGCAATATGATTTTATTTATAACGACTATATTCACTTCATATTGCTCGTTAAAAATCTCATATATTTTATACTTAAAATAATCTTTAATCAAATTGACGACGAAAATGCACACTGAAAAACGTTGATTTTTGCTAGAAATAGACATTTCAAAATAATGCAAAGATTGCACTTTTCCTTTTAACTTTGTCTCATATCTATATATAATATAAATACGCGAGGTGTAAATATGACACTTAAAGAAATACGCAAAAGTTGCAAATTAACTCAAAAGGAAGCTGCTGACTTAGTTGGTGTCTCTCAACGTAGTTTTGTTGAGTATGAAAACAATGAAAAGAAAGCAGATCAACTTAAACTTGAAAGAATTAAAGAAAAACTAATGGAATTTATCGCTAAAGACACATCCATCTTAAAAGATAAGGTTCTTCTTATCACTGGTGGTACTGGTTCATTTGGCCATGCAGTTGTGGATAGATTCTTAAACACTGATATTAAAGAAATCAGAATTCTTTCACGTGATGAAAAGAAACAAGATGATATGCGCAAGGCATACAATAACTCCAAACTTAAATTCTATATTGGAGATGTTCGTAACCTTGATAGCATCATAGATGCTTTTAAAGGCGTTGACTATGTTTTCTCAGCGGCCGCTTTAAAACAAGTTCCATCTTGTGAATTCTATCCAATGGAAGCTGTGAGAACCAATGTTATTGGTAGTGATAATGTTATTACCGCCTGTGTTCGTAATGGAGTTAAAAAAGCTATTTTCTTATCTACAGATAAGGCAGCATATCCAATTAACGCAATGGGTATTTCAAAAGCCTTAATGGAAAAGAACGTTATCGCTCGTAGTAGACAACTACTTCCTGGCGATACAGTTCTTTGTCTAACTAGATATGGAAACGTTATGGCAAGCCGTGGAAGCGTCATTCCTTTATTCTTAAATCAAATTCATGAAGGTAAACCGATTACCATCACCAATCCAGAGATGACCAGATTCATGATGACTCTTGATGATGCGGTTGATCTTGTCTTATATGCCTTTGAACATGGTGAGCAAGGTGACTTGTTCGTTCAAAAAGCACCAGCTGCTACAATTGAAACACTTGCTAAAGCAATCATTGAACTAACAGGTTCGAAGACAGGTATCACATATATTGGTACACGTCATGGTGAGAAATTATATGAAACACTTGTCACTCAAGAAGAAATGATTAAATCAGTAGATTTAGGAAACTTCTTCTGTATTAAAGCAGATAACCGTGATCTTAACTATGATAAGTATTTCTCTAAAGGAAACAAGAAACTCAACCTTGGAGAAAGTTATACATCGCACAATACTGGTAGACTTGATGTAGAAGGTATGAAAAAACTTCTTAAGAAGTTAGAATTATTCGGTGGAGAGGTGAGACAACATGACTAAGAAAATTAAAGTTGTGACCATCATTGGCACCCGTCCAGAAATCATTCGTCTTTCTGAAGTAATCAAAGCCCTTGATAAAGATGATGCTTTTGAACATATCTTAGTTCATACAGGACAAAACTATGACTACGAACTCAACCAGGTCTTCTTTGAAGAACTCGATTTAAGAGCGCCTGATTACTATCTCAATTGTGCTGGTTCACATTTAGGTGAAACAATTGGCAATGCAATTGCTAAATCATACGAACTATTAAAAGAACTTAAACCAGATGCAGTGCTCATCTTAGGAGATACAAACTCTGCTTTATGTGCGATATCCGCTAAACGTCTTAAACTTCCTATTTTCCACATGGAAGCAGGAAATAGATGTGGTGATTGGAATGTTCCAGAAACAATCAATCGTAAAATCGTTGATCATATATCTGATATCAATCTTCCGTACACAAATCACGCATACGCAAACCTTATGAAAGAAGGCATTGAACCAAAATATACATTTGTCACTGGCTCACCGATGCTTGAAGTTTTAAATGCTAACAACGAGAAGATTGAAAAGAGCGAAGTTTTAAAAGAACTCAAATTAGAAAAAGGCAAATATATCGTTGTCTCTTCTCATAGAGAAGAAAATATTGATATTGAAAAGAATTTCAATCAACTTATGCCTGCGATTAACGCTATTGCAGAGAAATACAAAGTACCTGTAATCTTCTCAACACACCCACGCACAAGAAAGCGTTTAGAAGCTAATAGCTTCAAGATGCATCCACTTATTCAAAATCTCAAACCATTAGGATTCCTTGAATATGTTAAGCTACAAGAAAATGCATTGTTTGTTCTTTCTGATAGTGGAACTCTTACTGAGGAAAGCGCTATGAGACACTTCCCAGCTGTTTTAATTAGAACATCTACTGAAAGACCAGAAGGCGTTGAAGCTGGATCAATTGTTGTCTCAGGTATCACCGAAAAAGAAATTATGGAAGCAATTGAAAAAGAACTCGCTAATTATAAGAAAGCATCAACTCCCGAAAATTATGATGTGAAAGATGTCTCTTCTAGAGTGCTTAAAATCATCAAAGAAAAGATTGATGTTGTTAATAAGGAAATTTGGGATAAATAATGAACGTATTAGTAACAGGATCTAACGGATTTATTGGTAAACATATGTGTCTACATTTTAGAAGATGTGGTCATGAAGTTTTAGGATACGATTTAGATACCAAAGAAGATTTAAAAGAACTTGTATCTAAAGCAGATTTTGTTATCCATCTTGCAGGAATTAACCGCCCATTAACAAATGAAGAATTCTATGACGGAAATACAAACTTCACAAAGAAACTTGTAGATGTAATTAAAGAATCTAGAAAGAATCTTCCAATTATCATGTCTAGTTCAATTCAAGCTGAACTCGATAATGACTATGGTAAATCCAAAAAGATGGGTGAAGACTATTTGTTTAGTAGTGGTCTTCCGGTATATGTCTTTAGACTTGCAAATGTTTTCGGTAAGTGGTGTAGACCAAACTACAATTCAGCTTGCGCAACATTTTGTTATAACATCGCTCATGACTTACCAATTATGGTGAGAGATAGAGAATATGTAGTGCACTTCAACTATGTTGAAGATATCGTTGATACATTTATTTCTATCATCAATGATAAAGAACATAAAGGAAGCCAAGATATCTTATCTGTAAAACCAGTATACGATTGCTCATTAGGAAAACTCGCAGACACTCTTTACTATTTCAAAAAAGAAATTGAATCAGATAGACACTTGCCAATCATCAAAGATGAGTTTGAATTAAAACTCTTCAAAACTTTCTGCGATTATCTAAGTGATGAAGGATGTAGTTATAACTATGCCTCGGATAATAGAGGTTCTTTTGAAGAACTATATAAATCCAAGAAATATGGACAAATAAGTGATAACGTTGCATTTCCAGGAATCACTAAAGGTGGTCATTACCATACATATAAAAAAGAAATCTTCTATACAGTTATAGGAGAATCTGAAATAAAACAACGCGATATTAAGACAAATGATGTGATTATTAACAAAGTTAAAGGTAGTAATCCTGAGCCAATTGCTATTCGCGTTGGATACACTCATCAAATAACTAATATCGGTAAAGAAAATAGTCACACAATCATGTGGATTTCTGAGATTTATAATCCTGAAACACACGATACTTATAAAGAAGAAGTATAAAATAACATAAATTGCCTATATTGACACAAAAGTCTCCTTAATTTATATTAAATGCAGGAGATTTTTATTATGACCATTAAAGAAATACGCAAAAATTGCCGATTAACACAAGAGGAAGCTGCCAAATTAGTGGGAATTCCTCTAAGAACGTATACTTCATATGAAAATGATGAAGAAAATGCTAATGATATTAAGCTAAAACATATTAAGGAATCATTGAATGATTACTATGAAAGGTATTCATATGCAAATTCACTAAATGAATTCTCACAACATAGAGATGCTAAATACTCAAAAGCTGAAATTCTAAAAATCGTTAAGGAACAAAATGTTCAATATCTTCGTCTTCAATTTACTGATATGCTCGGAACAATCAAAGCGGTGGAGATTCCAGTATCAAAATTAGAAGACGCTTTAAATAACAAAATCATGTTTGATGGATCGTCCATTGAAGGATTTGTTCGTATTAAAGAAGCAGATATGTATCTCCATCCAGATATTGATACATTCCTCATCCTCACATTTGAAGATTCTTCCTTTGGAAGAGTGGCAAGATTTATCTGTGATGTATACACTCCAGATGGTCAACCATTCAAAGGCGATCCGCGTTATCTTTTAAAGCAACAAATTAAAGCTGCTCATAAACTTGGTTTCCATAAAATCAATGTTGGTTTTGAACCAGAATTCTATCTATTTAAATTAGATGAAAACAAAAAACCAACTCTAAACAGTTCGGATGAAGCATCATATTTTGATAACGCTCCAATGGATGGTGCCGAATATGTTAGAAGAGACATTTCTCTTGAACTAGAAAAACTCGGTTTTGATATTCAAACATCTCACCATGAAGTTGGCCCAGGTCAAAATGAAATCAATTTCAAATATGATGAAGTTTTAAGATCTTGTGATAGAGTTCAAACATTCAAACAAGTTGTTAAAGTTATTGCTAGAAAACATGGATATCTTGCAACGTTCATGCCTAAGCCAATGACAGGTCAAGCCGGTAGTGGAATGCACACAAATATCTCTATTGTTAATAAAGAAGGTAATAACCTATTCCACGATAAGGAAGCTGATATGGAATTATCTTTACTTTGTAAAAAGTGGATTTCAGGTGTTTTAAATCACTCAAGAGAATTATCTGTTTTAACAAACCCAACAGTTAACTCATATAAGAGACTTGTCTCTGGATATGAGGCCCCAATATATGTCTGTTGGAGTGATGCAAATAGAAGCTCACTTATCCGCATTCCTGCTATTAGAGGTAAAGCAACACGTACTGAAATTAGAAATGTTGATCCTACAGCTAACCCATATCTTGCATTAGCAGGTATCATTGCCGCAGGCCTTGATGGTATTCAAAACATCAAAGAAAAAGATTTAGTCGCTCCTCAAAGCGATAACATCTTCCTTTTAACTCCAGAAGAGTTGAACGAAAGAAATATTGCTCGTCTTCCTCAAACACTTCACAGTGCAGTTGAAGAGTTTAGAAACTCAAAACTTCTAAAGAAAGCCCTTGGAGAACATACATTTAACAAGATTATTGAAGCCAAAGAAAAAGAGTGGTTTGACTTCCACACAACAGTCACTAAATGGGAATTGGAGCATTTACTAGATGATTAAACAAGTTAAAGCAATCATTGATAAATCGTTGCCGTTAATGAGCAATCTTTCAAATGTCTCTGCCATTCTTTTTAAACAAGAAAACATCAACTGGGCAGGGTTCTATTTAGTTGATGGAGATACTTTGTATCTCGGACCATTCCAAGGTGATGTTGCGTGCACCAGAATTCCTATGGGAAAAGGTGTATGTGGAACATCGTTTTTAAAGAAAGAAACAATCATTGTTGATGATGTAACAAAATTTAAAGGTCACATAGCATGTTCATCATTATCAAAAAGTGAAATAGTCGTTCCAATCATTAAAAATAATCAAGTTAAAGCAGTCATTGATATCGATTCGCCAGTGCTAAATAGATTCAATAAAAATGACAAAGATCAGCTCGAGGAAATATCTAAGATATTGGGTGAATTGTTCTAATATTTAGTTAGTAAATGCTAACTTTTAGTTGACTTCCTAATTTCTTATGCAATAATATAACAGGTTAGTTAATGCTAACCACGATCAGAAAGGAGATTCAAAAATGCCAATTATGCTAGCACCTCTTAATGAGGAAGTAAGAGTCATCAAGATTCTTGCCAATGACAAAATCAAAAAGCATTTAGAAAGTTTGGGCATTTTAGTGAACTCCAAACTCACAGTCATCTCATCTGTAAATGGGGGAGTGATTGTGATTATCAAAAATGGTCGACTTGCTTTAGATCATGAAATCGCAAGCAAGATTCTAGTTGCATAAGAAAGGTAGGAATTTTATGTTAAAAAGACTAGATGAATTTAAAATAGGCGAGACTGGCCTAATTAAAAAAGTCGAAGGAGAAGGACGCCTTCGTAGAAGGCTGTTTGATATGGGCGTTACTCCAGGGGCAACTGTTTATTTAAGAAAGAAAGCTCCTCTCGGCGATCCTTACGAAATAACAATTAGAGGATATGAATTAACACTTCGTAAAAGCGAAGCTTGTTTGGTAATCCTAGAAGTGGAGGACAAATAAATGAAAAGATTTGCCCTTGCTGGTAACCCAAACTGTGGTAAAACCACCTTATTCAATTCTCTTACCGGATCAACTGCTCACGTTGGTAACTGGCCAGGTGTCACAGTTGAAAGAAAAGAAGGAACATATAAAAGACTAGAAGAACCAGTGTCCATCATTGACCTTCCAGGTATTTATTCATTGTCTCCTTATACAAATGAAGAAGTAATTTCTAGAAATTATATTCTTGATGAACATCCAGATGTAGTTATTAATATCGTGGATGCTACTAACTTAGAAAGAAACCTCTATCTCACAACCCAATTATTAGAAATTAACGTTCCAGTTATCGTCGCATTAAATATGATGGACGTGCTTGAAAAAGCCAATGCATCAGTTGATGAGAAAATTCTAGAAGAAAAACTCGGTGTGCCTGTAGTTAAGGTATCTGCCTTAAAGGAAGATAACCTTGATGAACTTATGAAAAAGGCATACGAGGTTTCAAAGTCTCCTCGTGAAGGAAGAACAATCATCTCCAATAAAGATTTACTTCACTTAATTGGTGATGTCTCCATTGCCTTTAAAGGCAAAAAGGTTGAAAACCCATTGTTCCATTCCATCAAACTCGTTGAAAACGACGAAGTTGAAGTTAAAGATCACTCCGATCTTCTTGAGATGGTCAATGAATTCAAAAAGACATTTAAAGATGACACCTTTGGTGAAGACTTCGAAGCTTTAATTGCCGACAATAGATATCACTACATTGCTGATAACTTTGCTAACGCAGTTAAAAAACCAGAAGTTGAAGAAAACGAAGCCAAAGCTGTTAAGATGTCCAAATCCGATAAGATTGATAAAGTCTTAACACATCGTGTATTTGGTTTACTCATTTTTGCCGCTATCTTATTTATTGTTTTCCACTTAACATTCTCGGAAAACTTATTCTTCCTTGGTGGTTTGTTTAGTGAAGTTGCTCCTTCATTTGAAGGAACAATCTATGAAGGTTTGTTCTGGACAGATGGAGGTATTAACTCTCCAGGTGTAATTCTCTTTAACTTCTTTGATATGTCCTTTGGGGCGATCATTGATGCTATTAGAGGTGCTTTAGAAAGTGCACCTGCATGGTTGAGCGGATTCCTCTGCGATGGTGTTCTAACTGGCTTATTTGCTATCTTAGGATTCCTCCCACAAATCTTAGTACTCTTCCTCTTCTTTGCCATTATGGAAGACACAGGCTATATGGCTCGTGTCGCCTTCATTCTTGATAGAATGTTCCGTAAATTTGGCTTATCAGGTAGAGCCTTCATCCCAATGATCATGGGCTTTGGATGTTCAGTCCCTGCTATGATCAACACTCGTACACTTGCAGATGATAAAGAAAGAACTGCTACAATCCGTGTCATTCCTTTCTTCTCCTGCGGTGCTAAACTCCCAATTCTAACTGCTATTGCAGGTGGTATTGCCATGGCCTTTGGCTTCCATCATGTTGATTTAATTACATACTCAATGTATGTTGTTGGGGTTATTGTCGCTATCATTGCAGTTCTCTTAATGAGAAACACCACCTTAAAAGGTGATCCTGCTCCATTTATCATGGAACTCCCAGAATATCACTGGCCACAATTCAAGGCTTTGATGATTCACCTTTGGGACAAAGCAAAACACTTCGTTAAGAAGGCATTCACAATTATTCTTGCTTCAACAATCGTTGTTTGGTTCTTATCTAGCTTTGGATGGAACTGGCATATGGTTGATTCAATGAGTGATTCAATCTTAGGAAGCTTAGGTCAATTAATTCAACCTATCTTCACACCTCTTGGTTTTGGTTCACAACTTGGTGCATTTGGCTGGGTATTTGCTGTTGCAGCAATTACTGGTCTTATCGCCAAGGAAAACGTTATTGCTACATTCTTCATGCTTGCAGCAGTATTCGTATCATCCAGCAATCCAGAGATTGTTGAAATCGTCAACTCCTTAATTGAAGCTGGTGAAGCTACTGAAGAAGGTATTGATGAGGCATTCATCATGATTGCCGGTACAGGCATTTCATGGCAAGGATGTATCTCATTTATCGCCTTCAACATGCTCACCATTCCATGCTTTGCTGCATGTGCTACTGCTAAAGCAGAACTTCCAAAAGGTCAGTTTAAATGGACATTACTCTTCTGGTTAGCTGCTTCATATATTGGTAGTGCCTGCATTTACTCAATTCTTTCTTGCTTCACAAGAGATACTTCACGTCTTGCTTGGGCTATCCCAGTCACATGTGGAATTCTTCTTGCTGCAGCAGCTGTTGTTGTCTTTATCGTGTTACGTAATAAACGCAATGCTAAAAAGGAGGCTAACGCCTAATGGTTTGGCTTGCTATATTAGTCATTGGTTTAGTTGTTCTATATTTTGGCGCGCTTATTGCCTCTTATATTTATAAGAGAAAACACAATATCCCTGTGGGAGAATGTGCTCATTGTGCGAAAAGAAAACAACGATTAGTGAAAGAATATCGTAAAGCCTATAACAAGAATTAAGACGTTATTTATTAGTCGGGTTAGGATTTCTAGCCCGACTTTTTTATATATTTTCATTCATTGCACGCGATTTTTGTTTTAGATATGTTAGAATTAACATGTTAAAAATTTCATATGGTTACAAAAACGCTTGATAATGATGAAATGATGAGTGTCGATGAGCTATCGACGCTTAAAGAAGACGCTCCAAAAGAAAAGAAGAAAAAGCATCCTGCTTTAAAATTCTTTCTCTATTTTTTATTCATCATTATTGCTACAGCGTTAGCCTTATTCCTATCTTTATACCAAGACTTTAACGGTGTTATAACTTCTCTTAGCAAAGTTGACTATCGTTATTTCTTACTCATTTTAGGACTTGTCCTATTTTCCTACATGGTAGAAGCTTTTGTCTTTTTCGTATTCTCTAGACTTTACACAAGAAAATACTATTACCATCAAGGTTTAGCTACTACAGCAGTAGGTGCTTTTTATGGCGCTATAACTCCAAGTGCTAGTGGTGGACAAGTCATGAGAGTTTACACCATGAAAAAGCAAGGCATTGAAACATCAAATGCCGCTTCTATTATGATCATGGCGTTTATCGTCTATGAATTTGCTTTAACTACCATGGGTGCAGTTTCACTTTTCTTCTCAGCTGGTGAACTCATTTCATCTGTTGGTACTTTTAACATCCCTTTAGGAAGTGGTCGCGTCTTTAAGATTCCTGCTATCCCACTTACCATCATTGGTTTAAGTGTTAACGTCATTGTTATTTTAGGTTTATTCTTGATGTCATATTCTCATAAGTTCCATAACTTCATTATGCATCATGGAATTGATCTAGTAGCAAAGCTAAAACTTTTAAAGAATCCTGAAAAGACTAGAGAAACACTTCGTATTCAAGTTGAAAACTTTAAGCTTGAACTACGTCGTCTTTTATCAAATATTCCAGTCATGATTTTGATTTATATCTGCTATCTCATCATCTTGATTACAAGATATTCAATTCCATTTTTTGCCGGTATTGCTCTTGATGGATTTGGATATTGCTTAAATATCGATGGCACTTTAGTAACTAAAAACATTGTTGACGCAAGTGGCAACATAATTGGTGTTACTCCAGTTATGTCTACTGGTTCATATAACATTCAAAGTTTTTGGAGAGCTGTGTTCCTTGGATCATATCACTCCATGGCTGTTAGTATTATTCCAATTCCAGGTGCCGCTGGTATTGCTGAATACTTCTTTAACACCATCTTCCAAAACTACTATGTTTCAAAACAGATTACATCTGCTGCTCAAATTCTTTGGCGATTCTCAACTTACCACTTAGTGCTTCTTGTATGTGGTATTGTCGCTGCGACATATCGTTCATCACCTAAAGGTGAAATTCATCATGTTGATCGTCATACATTCGTTACAATGCAACTTGAAACTTATGAACTTCGTAAAGCAAGTGCTGATACGATGTTTGAAACAGCCTCGCTTTCTCGTAAAGAAATTCAGGCCCGTTTAGCAGGCTTTGGAAAGAAGAATCGCACGGTTGGAAATGATGATATTGAAGTCGAAAAAGAAGAGCCTATAAAAGAAAAGAAGGCTAAACCAATTAAGCCGTTAAAAACTCCAAAACAAAAACCTCAAGTTGAAGAGAAAGAAGCTTGGGATTCAATAAATGCAGGAGAAGACTAATGGAAAAGAAGATCCTTGCCATTCATTTAGGTGAAAAGAAAGTCATTCTCCGTTTCGAGGATGAAAAACTTTCAATTCATCCAAATACATACACTGAACTTAGACTATATCCAAATAAGGTTTTAACGGATGAAGATTTTAAGGAAATCAAATATCTTGATGAACTTGATGAACATTTGAACTACGCGAAGAAACTTCTTGCGAAAACCCCTAAGAGTGAAGCAGATATCAAAGAAAGACTTGCTAAAAGAGGTGCTAATAAAAAGCAAACTAAAGCCGTTATTGAATCACTTAAGAAATATCATCTTCTAGATGATGGAGCATATCTTAATGAACTCCTCGAGTTATATGAATATAAGTGCTATGGCAAAAACAAGATAATTGAATCTTTAAAAAAGAAGGGTGTATCTTCTAGCATGATTGCTTCGTTACATTTCTCTGAAAAGAAAGAATATGATAAGGCATCAAAAGTCCTTCCATCTTGTGAAAAGAAATTTGGTAAGTATAACTTTGCTTCTAAAAAAGAACATGCTTATGCATACCTACTAAGATACGGGTTTGATATGGAAGTAGCGAGGGCTACTGTTGAACTATTAAAACCTGGTGACTACAAATACGAGATGGAAAAGCTAGAAAAAGATTATAAGGCCACCTATATAAGATATATGCGAAAATATAGGAAGGAAGAAATACATGAAAAAGTAACTAACTACCTCCTAGGTAAAGGTTATAGATATAACGATATAAAGAAAGTGAGAGGAAAAATAAAATGAAAGTTGAATGGGTAAAAGATTTAGTTGACGGTCAACACGTTCATGATGAATTTATCGTGGCAAGTGTTGCTAAATGTGCATCTGATAAAGGAAAAAGCTATCTTAACATTAATCTTCAAGATAAGACTGGTGTCTTAGCTGCTAAGAAATGGGAAGTAAGCGATCATGATTTAGAAATCATCGTTCCAGGTGCAGTCTTAGAAATTGAAGGAGATATCACCTCATATAAAGGTGCTCTTCAATTAAAGGTATTATCTGCAAATGAAACAATTAAAGAACTTGTTGATATTTCTAACTTCAAGAAAGTATCCCCAATTCCATTAGAAGAAATGAAAGCAAAGCTTGATATGTATCTTCATTCCTTCAAGGATAAAGATGTTTCTTTGATCACCAACAAAGTTGTTGAACATTTCTATGATAAATACATCACCTATCCAGCTGCTGTAAGAATTCACCATGAATTCGGTAGTGGAATTATTCATCACTCCCTTGCAATGGCAGATATGGCAGAAGCAATAGCAAAGCTATATCCAGAAGTTGATAGAGATATTCTTGTTGCAGGAGCACTTCTCCATGACATTGGAAAAACCATTGAATACAAAGATCTTCCAGTCCCTGAACAAACTGTTGAAGGAAAACTCATCGGACATATCTCACTTATGTACGCTGAGTTTAAAAAGATCGTTGATGAACTCAATATCAAATCAGAAGTTCCTTTACTTCTTGAACATATGATTTTAGCTCACCATGGTCAACTTGAATTTGGTTCACCAGTTCTTCCAACTACAAGAGAAGCTATGCTTCTATCCATGATAGATTTAATTGATTCTCGTATGATGGTGCTTGATAAAGCATACGCAAATGTTAAACCAGGCGAATTCACTGAAAAAGTGTGGTCCATGGATAACGTTTCATTCTACAAACCAAAAGAAAGATAAAATATGAAAATTGCTATTTTAGGAGCAGGTACTTGGGGTACCGCCCTTGCTAATTCTTTTATTGATAAACATGAAGTTCATGTCTTTTCTACGTTTGCTGAAGAAGTTAAGAAACTAAATGAAACTCACACCCATAAGAATCTTCCAGGTGTAAGCCTATCAAAAGATATCGTCTTCACATCCTCGATGGAAGAAGCTTTAAAAGATAAAGAACTAGTGATCTTTGCGACACCATCCATTTATATTAGAAATACTGCCGTTATGGCAAAGCCATATCTTAGAAAATGGCAAATTATTGTCTCAGTCGCTAAAGGTATTGAAGAAGGCACATTATATTCAACATGTGAAATCATTGAAGATGTCATTGGTAAAGAATTCTTATTTGTCGCCTTAAGTGGCCCAACACACGCTGAAGAAGTGGCAATCCATCTTCCTAGTGCAATTGTCGCAGCCTCTAAAGACATTGAAGTTGCTAAGAAAGTTCAACAAGAGTTATCTCTCCCATACCTACGCATATACGTTAATGATGATATAAAAGGCGTTGAATTGTCAGGCGCTTTGAAAAATGTTGTCGCCCTCGCAGCAGGTATATCTGATGGAATTGGCTATGGGGATAACGCTAAAGCCGCAATTATCACTCGTGGTCTTGCTGAAATATCTCGTTTAGGAGTTGCTTTAGGAGCAAACGCAAAGACATTCTCAGGTCTAACAGGCATTGGTGATATTGTCGTAACTGCTACCAGTAGGCATTCTCGCAACAATAAGGCGGGTAATTTGCTTGGTCAGGGATATTCTCTAGAGGAGACCCTAAAAGAGGTCCAAATGGTCGTTGAAGGCATTAACTGCTTAAAAGCAGCTAGAGAGTTAGAAGCTAAAGTTAATGTTGAGATGCCAATTGTTGATGCGGTGTACTCAATTGTCTATGAACACATAGATCCAAAAGAAGCAGTTAATAGACTCTTAGCAAGAGACTTGAAACAAGAATAGAAAAAAGATGCACAATCGCGTGCATCTTTCTTTTAGTAACTATTTAAGACCTTTTTTGATCTCACTTGCTAAAGCAGGTAGTGATAATTCACTTGCTTTAGGATTTTCTTTCATTGTGATTTGGAATCCTTCGTTAGAGATGTATCTAGGAATAACATGCACATGGAAGTGGATGATGCTTTGGCCAGCTTCTTTATTGATGTTAGAAAGGATGTTAATTCCTTTTGCTCCAAGCATCATAATTTGGGCTTGCCCAATTCTTTGAGCGACATCCATCACTTTATGCATGATCTCCTTAGGAGTGTCTAAGAAGTTATCGTAATGTTTCTTTGGAATAACTAGAGTATGTCCAACGGTTGTTTGAGATATATCAAGAAAGGCTAAGACATCATCATCTTCATATACCTTAGTTGAAGGTATTTCACCTGCGACAATTTTACAAAATAGACAATCTTTTTTCATATATTCTCCTTGTAAAAGGAGGGCACAAGCCCTCCTAATAGATACGATTAATCTTCTTCAAATAAATCAGGATATTTTTCTTTGAAGAAATCGTAGATTGATGTGTCGTGATATTTAATTGCGTATGCTTCGATTAAGCTTGAGAATGCTTTGTTTGAATAAGTATCCTTTGTACCTAATGCGTTAGCAAGTTCACGTGCAACTTCTTCTGTGAAGAGAACATCTCCGCCTTTGTTCTTGGCGAGGTATGATTCATCACCATCAAGGTCGAGTTTAGAAGTTGAGACAGCTTCGACGACTTCTACCATGTAGAATGTACCGTCGTTATAGACAACAAAGTTGTTATCATCACCAACTTCAGAAACCTTTGGTGTGAGGTAGTAGTGACCCTTGATATTTCTAACATAGTTATCAGAATCATATGGGTGTTCTGCATCTTCAGGTTCAACTGTATCAACATTACGAGCAACATTGATGTTGAATAAACGATCTCTAAGTTCACTTGGAAGTTCACTTAAGCCACCGTTTTTAACAAACCAACCATCGGTTGTGTAGTCTTGTGTTGCAAGTTCAGCAAGTTTGATTGTTAAACCTTTTTGCTTGTTGTAAGTGAGGTTTGAAGTAAATTCATTTAAGGCATCCATTGCTTCTTGAGAAGCGAATTTGTTACCTTCATCAATCTTTTTGTATTTCTCAATAAGTTGACCATATTGAGTTTCTTTGAAGTAGTGATATGTAACATTTGGAGTGACTGATGTATCAGTCCATGTTGCAGATGTTGCTACTCCGTTGAGTAAATCGTATTCAATGGAATCAGTATCAGTAATTTCAACTGGTTGACCATCAGCATCAACACCATAGAAACCTCTCCATGCATTAGCGATGTTTTCAAAATCAACATCTTTTCCTGCGTGGATGTAGCTTGTAGCGTACTTGTTGAGAAGTTTGTTTGGAAGATCCTTGAAGTCATTATCACGTTTGAGGGTGATGACGTTCACTTTACGTCCATAGGCACGACCGAGTGTAGAGTAGTTGTTCTTGAGCAAGTAATCTTCAACGATCTTGTCTTTATAGACGGTAGGAATGATTTGACGATTGATGTAATCAGCATATCTGCTAGATCCATCTGCTTCAAATAAGTGAACAACAGATGAGACATCTTCTTTCTTCAAAGAAGAAACGAGATAACCTTCATACCAATCGGTTTTGCTTAAGTCGATATCATATAAACTTGAGTAACGTTCATAAGCAAGTCTTTCTTCAAAGAATTTACCTGTGTCATCACTGTAAGTTTTGGATGTGATATCAGCATAGAATGATTTGTTAATTTCTTCGAGGACACTCTCATAGAATTTCATCATTCTGTTGCGGCGAATAACTTTAGCTTCGACACCTGCTTTTTCAGCGAGGAAGTCATCTTCTTCTTGTTCGCCAATCTTGTTATCGTGCTTGTAGGCGGCATGTTTTTCTACGAAAGCATCTTTTTCTTCGTCAGTTCCTTCATAGGCTTTCTTGAGATCTTCAAATAAGCCATATTGATCTTCAGTGACGATATTGAGGAAACGTTCTAAGACATCATCCTTCTTTGAAGAAGAGACGGAATCATAGATTGTACCCATGATATTTTCATAGATTTGATCGCCTTCAACGATTTT
>JAILIP010000032.1 GCA_024695235.1 Bacilli bacterium
GGCGTAGTAAATACCAACATACTGTCTTTCTCACAAATATACCCAATTAAATGCATATCGTCTTCTGTATCATGAACGATTCGATAACCTTTATCATCTATAGGTTTTTTTATCCAAATGTTACCAATATCAAAATTAAAACCTTCTGGATAATCTCCTAACTTGATAAACTCGTCATTGACTTCTAAATAATAACCCAGTTCAGAAAGTACGACCCTACAGTCACATGACAAGAAGTATTTGCTCGACTTGCTAAATGGAACATTATCTATGAAATGCCATTCCAAATCATTAACAGAATTGTTTTCTTCATCAGAATAGACTTCTGGTAAGTCAGTAGATTTATCTTGTGTTTTAGAATCCTCCGAAAGAGATTCTTTCACTTTAGCCTTATCTTGCAAATCTTCCATCTGCCTTTTTCTGGGTCTCCATTTAGTCCGCTTGCTGAATCGTTCTGATAGTTCAAGTAGCTGCTGATCTTTTATCTCGTTGGAAGCTACAGCCATATAGAATGTTGCACGTGAAAGTCCGACATATAAATACTGGTCTATAAGTTTAGCCTTTATTACTTCGTCTATATTATAGAAGAATACAACCTCAAACTCCATTCCCTTTACTCTTTCAAGTAAAAATATTCGTATGGAATCAGGAGCATAAAGTTCATCATTAGCCGTACAATTAATAACATCGATACCTGCATTTTCCAATATCTCCTCACTTTTAAGAGCATCATATAAGTCTTGGGCTTCTTTAGTGTTATTCACAAAAATAGCTATAGAGGGGACTTTTTTATATGCAGTCTGTACCTCCAAGACACGCTTTGCCATCCACAATGCCTTTTCTTCGAGGTCATTACTTTCATACCATAAAGGATCTGGGGTATTCTTTTCATCCTTCAGATAACAACTGTATGGAGCACGTTTGCTAGTAGCCCTGTGATAAAGATAATGTGCTAACTTAATCAGTTTAGGTCCTTGGCGATATGAAACTTTTAATTGCTTGACTTCTACTTTATCAAAAAGCAAGGGATTTTGCAAGGATTTCCAATCCTTAATACCAAATTCATTCATACTCTGCATCATATCACCGGACAATGTTACACTCGAAACGGAATGATGCCTCAATGAACACATCGCGTAATAGTCTATCAAACTATAATCAGTTGCCTCGTCAATTCCTATTACGGCCTTACGATTCTTCTTATATGCATTAGCAAATCTTCCATTGAAAGATTCAAACCGATCTTCACTGAAACGAGCAATCCGAATAAGTATCGTGTTAATTGTACCAATTAAAAGACTACATTCATCATGATGAATATAATTCTTTGAGGTAACGCTAACCATTTTCTCAAGAATATCCAAATTCCAGTTCGTATCTTTTCTTTCATAACAATCTTTTCTGAAAGAAAGATATGTGTTACAAACAAAGTCAACATTCAAAAGAAACACCTCTACATTACTAATGCATGGATAGACTTCTTTGTTAAAGAATGCTATTTCTGATATTTCTTTTAAATCATCACGGCTTATCTTGTCTTTTAATAAACTGTACAGATTCTCATATACTGGTTCTATAACTAAAGAAGCATCATCTTTTGAAGAAGCAATGCGTCTAATAAGACGTTTAATATCCTTTTGAAGCTCTATAGCAATATCATCTGTTTTATCTATAGTATCTTCCTCGTCAACGTCGACAACAGCTACAGTTGTTTCATCAGTGTCAAGAATATCTTCCTCAGCATCTAGCAAATTTTCAAAAAAATCCTCATCTTTTTTCCATGTTACAAGATATCTATTTGTCAATTCGTCTACCTTAACTTCATAGGTAGATATAATTTCTTTTGCTGAGGGTGCTCCAAAAGGCATTACCCTGTCTTTCAAACCGTTAAGTTTAAAAAGCAGACGGCAAATTGCTCCCAAATCCTCTGTTTTCTCAGCCTCTTTGCATGTGTCGGCAATCATTTTACCAAGCACCTTCCATGAAAACTTGGCATAATCAATAGCAGCCACCTTAAGAAGTCGCTTTTTCAATGTATTGATATAATAATTTTGGAAGTCCTTCGCTACCTGTATTTGGTTACCAGTAAACAATCCGTCTTCACCATTCTTTTTAGTAAAAACAAAACGACATTGTGCCCCAGCTATCTTA
>JAILIP010000019.1 GCA_024695235.1 Bacilli bacterium
GGTAACGCTCGTTATCAAGATGATGATCCAACAACAACTGTTAATGAAACCGTCTTCGAACCAGCCGATATCGATAAAGGCCGTGTTGCAAGAGCTGTCTTCTATATCGGACTTATGTACGGAAAAGATAGTTGGGTCAAAAAAGAAGACTCCAAAGGTCATGAATTATCTACCGGTATTGAAATAGTCACTCGTGAGAGCAAAATCCCTTGTACACTTCAAAGCGCTCAACAAGGACTATACAAATGCCACTCCAACTCTGAAGATTTAGTCGATTGGTGCCGTAAGTTCTGGCCAGATCGTCTTGAATATCAACACACAACATACGTTCAATCAGTTCAACATAACCGTAACCCATTCGTCGACTTCCCTGAACTCGTCGAATACGTCTATGGTGATTTACGTACTGAACCAGGAGAACTCAAAAATCTCCACAATATCTATGATATTCTTGATTTAGGTAATGACAAAGTAAATAACGTTGCCATTAAGAACGTTAGACACAGTTATGATGCTGGTGATACTTATGATGCGTCAAAAGACATCGAAGTCTACGCTGTTAAAAACGATATGACTGCTGAAAGACTCAATGAATTTGGTGTCAAAGGCGTCAGCAATGGTCAAACCCTTGATGCAAGTCAAAATGGAAAATACATCTCCATTACAAGTGGTGATGCAAGACCAGCCGTCTATCCAATCTATGTTGCCTCTCCGGCATGGAAAGAGGTAAACTATGTTGGTTTACCAACATATGACATGGTAAAACAGAAGTCAAAACCGGAAATTGTCAATCTCAATGGTGTGTCATGGTCATTTGATAGCAGCGCTAAGTCGACAGAAATCCTTGAGGAAAGACGAGAGCCAATTGGTGTCTCGATTGGTAGCGGTTCATCTCCAGCTGGAACACTTAACATCGAGACAGTTGATGAGTTTGCATATGATGAGAAAACAATTGTCAAAGGCATCTATGTCGAAGCTAATACTGCTAGAAGCTATAATGGTGCATTCACAGTTCAAATTGAATTGGGTGGACAACTTCTCTACACATATAATGCTAAGTATTCATACAACTCTACATTCCAATCATTTGGAATTGCTCTTGGCCCAGTAAACCAAGGCGCTGGGAAAATTAAAATTTCATTCACAAGTGTCAATGTCGCCCTTAGAGTTGGCCGCATTGGCGTGATCGTCAGCGAATAGTCGACGCATATAGCTAAGACGAAGACACGTTCCTTTCACTCTTTAGCGAGATGAGGATGGTGAAAGCTCATCAACTAGAAAGGAATATCACTTCTGAGCACGCTTCCTGAAATTAGTAGGGAAACCGGATCTCCCGTTATCGAGAACATTAAGTGCTACAACTAAGTTGTAGAATTAAGGTGGTACCGCGTTAATAGCGCCCTTAAAAAGGCGCTTTTAAATTGCGCCAAAAGGAGTTTAAGATGGAACTTAAGAAAACCTTATTAATGCCTAGAACTGACTTTGAAATGAGAGGCAATTTAGCAAACAAAGAACCTCTTTTAGTGAAAAAATGGCAAGATGAAAAACTCTACGAACAAATGCTTGAAAATCGTAGAGGCAAAAAAGAATACGCCTTCCATGATGGCCCTCCATACGCAAATGGAGATATGCACTGTGGTCATATGCTCAATCGTATCCTGAAGGATATGATTGTTCGTTATAAAAGCATGTCTGGATATTATGTCCCATTCATCTTTGGATTTGATACACACGGTCTCCCAATTGAAGTTCAAGTTACTAAACAAGGTGTCAACCGTAAGACTACACCTGCCAGTGAATTTAGACAAAAGTGCCGCGAATATGCTTTAACCCAAGTTGCACATCAAAAATCACAAATCGTTCGTTTAGGAGTGATGGGAGACTATGATAATGCCTATCTCACTCTTAACAAAGATTTTGAAGTTCAACAAATTGAAGTGTTTGCTAAAATGGCTCTTAGAGGCCTAATCTATAAAGGCTTAAAGCCAGTTTATTGGTCTTGGAGCTCTGAATCTGCTTTAGCAGAAGCTGAAATTGAATATAAGGATGTTAAATCCTACGCAATATACGTTGCCTTTGATATTAAAGACGGAAAAGATGTCGTTCCTAATGGCTCAAAAGCTGTTATTTGGACAACAACTCCATGGACCCTTCCTGCTAACTTAGCAATCTCAGTCCATCCACGCTTTGAATATGGTTTATATCACACCGAAAAAGGTGACTTAATTCTTTTAAAAGAATTCTCAGAAAGACTTAAAGAAGAACTTGGCTTAGAAGAATGCCGTTTACTTAAGTCATTTGAAGGAAATGAACTTGATGGAGTGGTGGCAAAACATCCATTCTACGATCGTGATTCTATTATCATCGTTGGAGAACACGTCACTAATGAATCAGGTACAGGTTTAGTTCATACTGCTCCTGGACATGGTGTTGATGATTTCACAGTTTGTCAAAAATATGGCATTAAGCCATATTGCCCAGTAGATTCTACTGGTAGATTGACCCCTGATACAGGCGACAAACTAGCTGGATTATTCTATGAAGACGCCAACAAAGTTGTTTTAGATATCATCACCAATAATGGTGCACTCCTTAAATGTGATGAGATTGTCCATAGTTATCCACATGATTGGAGGACTGGAAAACCTCTTATCTTTAGAGCAACTCCACAATGGTTCTGCTCCATTGGCAAGATTAGAGATGAGCTCATCAAAGAAGCCAGTGAAGTTTCTTGGTATCCAGGTTGGGGTAAGGAAAGAATCACTAACATGATTAAAGACCGCACCGACTGGTGTATTTCCCGTCAAAGAATTTGGGGTGTCCCAATCCCAATTATTTACGCTAGTGATGGCACGCCTTTAATTGAAGAAAAAGTCTTTGATAGCATCATCGACAAATTCAAAGAATTTGGAACTGACATTTGGTTTGAAAAAGATGCCGAATTCTTCCTACCAAAAGGATATAAGAGTGAACACTCTCCAGATGGTAAATTTCTTAAAGAAAAAGACATCATGGACGTTTGGTTTGACTCTGGCAGTAGCTTCAATGCTGTCATGGTCAAAGGTAAACACCCATTCCCAGTTGATTTATACCTTGAAGGTGCTGACCAATTTAGAGGTTGGTTTAACTCTTCTTTAACCGTTTCGGTCGCCTGTTATGACAAGGCTCCATACAAAAATGTAGTCACACATGGTTGGGTACTCGATGAAAAAGGTGAAAAGATGTCTAAGTCCAAAGGTAATGGCGTTGATCCAAACAAGATGGCAAATATCTATGGTGCAGATATCCTTCGTTTATGGGTTGCTACAGTCAACTATCAACAAGATGTTCGCATTAGCGAAAATCTCTTAAAACAAGTTGCTGAACAATACCGTAAGATTAGAAATACATTCAAGTTCCTTTTAGGTAACTTATCTAATGGTGAAACATCCAAATTTGATCCTAAGAAAGATAGCGTTAAAGATTTCGAAGTGGTGGACCGTTTCATCCTTGCTCGTTTAGAACAAGTTAAAAACAATGTCATTGATAGCTTTGAAAACTATGATTTCCCATCAGCCGTGACATCTATCATGACATTCATGTCCACAGACTTATCTAGCTTCTATCTTGATATCGGAAAAGATGTCCTATATTGTGATAAAGTTGACTCTCTTAGAAGAAGACAAATGCAAACAGTCATCTATAAAGTAAGCGATACTTTAATGAGACTACTTGCACCTGTCCTTCCATTTACAATGGAAGAAGTGCACATTAATATGCCTGATTATAACGGCAAATCCGCGGCACTTCTTGATTATCCAAAGAAGTCAAATGAGTTCAAACAAGAAGTACTTGATGAGTATGAAGAATTCCTTGCTTATCGTAACCAAGTTAATAAAGCTATTGAAGAAATCCGTGTTAAAAATATCGTTGGTTCATCTCAAGAAGTTTTGCTTGTCTCACCAGACGTAGAAGTCTTGAAGAAAACAGGACTTGATAAGAACCTTGAAGAACTCGCTAAAGTCCTCATCGTTAGTAAGGTTGAACTCAATGACAACCTCAAAGAGGTTGAAGCACATCGTATTAATGCTAAGAAATGTCCACGTTGCTGGAACTATGTTGATGAACTAGTAAAAGTAGATGATGAAACAGAAGTGTGTCATCGTTGCTATGAGGTGCTCAAATGAATAAAGAAAAAGTTTTAGACGTTTTAAAGAAAATATTCTTCTCATTTGCGTGGATTCCTTTTGTAGTCCTTGCAGCTGACCTTGCAAGTAAATGGGCTGTTCAAACTCATCTTGTAGAGGATCAGGAAGTTCAAATTATAAAAAACTTTATTTATGTTACTCTCCACTATAATTTGGGTGCTGCTTGGTCACTTGGCTATGGCCTTAGATGGTTATGGATTACAGTATCTGTCGTTTTGAGTGCAGGACTTATCTTTTACTATGTAAAAAACATCAAAAAACTCTCAAGACCATATCTAATTGCTCTCACGTTAATGATTGGAGGAGCAGTAGGTAATTTAATTGATCGTGCTTGTTATTGGAACTCAGCTGTTGATGAATTTGGTAGAACTATTGGTCCGAATGGAGTTATCGACTGGATCTTATTTAGATTCGGTAGTTATGACTTCCCAACATTCAACGTTGCAGATAGCTGTTTGGTCATTGGTGTTATCATCCTTATCACATGTTTAGTTATTGAGTTAATTCAAGACGCAATAAAGAAAAACAAAGATGGCGCATACTCAATGAAACCAAAGGATTATGAAGCCAAAAAAGAGGCTGAGAAATTAGAAGAAAATAAAGAAGAAACTGATGCAGAAAATCAAAGTAAGTAGTGAATATATTTCCCTAAGACTTGATAAGTTTTTATCGCTTGTTTTAAGCGATGTTTCTCGTAGTAAAATTCAACAATATATAGATGATGGTTTCGTTCTTGTTAATAACAAGAAAGAAAAATCTTCTTATAAGTTAGAGGAAAATGATGAAGTTTTGGTCAATGATTTTCCAAAAGAAATTAGTGAATTAAAAGCTGAAGATATTCCTCTAGAAATCGTTTATGAAGATGATGATATTTTAGTCATCAACAAACCTCGTGGATTAATCACTCATCCAGGGGCAGGAAATAAGGAACATACCCTTGCAAATGCATTGAAATTTTATAGCGATAATCTCTCCTCGGTTAATGGGGATTTCCGCCCAGGAATTGTTCATCGACTTGATAAGGATACAGCCGGCTTACTAGTGGTTGCTAAAAATGACTTTGCTCATGTTTTCCTTCAAGATCAACTAAAAGATCACACACTTGGAAGAAGATATTACGCTCTTGTGTTAGGAACATTCTCTGAAGAAGAAGGCAAAATTATCGCTCCAATTGGTAGAGATAAATCCAATCGTCTAAAAATGGCGGTGGACCTCACCCATGGAAAAGACGCTGTTACCAACTTCAAAGTAGTTGGAAGATTTAATGGATACACCCTTCTTGAATGTATCTTAGAAACAGGAAGAACTCATCAAATTCGTGTCCATCTTGATTATATCAAGCATCCTGTTGTTGGAGATCCTCTCTATGGAAGAGGAAATAGAAGTTTATACAAAGATGGCCAGTTATTATTTGCCCATCACATATCCTTCATTCACCCAAAAAGTAAAAAGAAAATGGAATTTGACGTTCCACTTCCAGAATATTTTGAGAAAGTACTTACTTCTCTTAGATAACTTCGCTTAGATTTGCGAAGTTTTTCTTTACGATTTTTAATAGTTCTTCTTTTGAATATTTTTCAGCAAATCCTTTAGCAAATTCAGTGACTACTTTGCTCGCTCCAAAAGGAATCTCGACGCCGTATTTTTTATTCAATTTATCCATCTTTTCTAAGAAGGAATAACGGGCAATAATTGACGCGACTGCAACGCACGGGAAATAGCTTTCGCCTTTGGTTTTGAAAGTGATATTTTTAACGACATTTTTTGTGTCGGATAAATATTTATAATATTTATCTTCACTAACAAATTGGTCGACATAAATTCCATCAACTTCTGGGTATTTTTTCTTCAAATTTAGGAGCACTCTATTATGAAGTTTAGCCTTCATTTCATTCATGTTCATTCCCTTATCAACTTGCTCATTAAATTTCTCGTTTTGGACGCATAGTTGGGAGTATGGAAATTCCTTGATGAGAATCTTTCCTAATCGACGGATATCTTCATCTTTTAGACGCTTGCTATCATCGATACCAAGTTCTTTTAAACGAGGTAGATCCTTTGCTCTAACAAAAGCAGCAGCGACACATACTGGTCCAAAGAAATCTCCAGTGCCAACTTCGTCGCTTCCAATTTGATCATCAAAGACAATCCAACTAGCTTTCTTAGGAGCGGTGGTTTTCTTAACTTCATTCATAGTTGCATTCTCATCAAAAATCTTTGCTTCTAAAAGGCAGTCTTCTCCGACGAAAACCACCTTGAAAGAATCTTCCTTATTCGAAGAATAGATAGAGATAACAACCCCATCCTTCTTGGCGAAGAAGGTCATGTATGGATCATTGTTTTCAACTTCAAATGCACGATAAAAGTCTGCAATCTTTTCAGATACTTCTTTATTTACCTTTAAAGTTACCGACTTCCTGGAATTCATACGATAATCATATCATAAAAAATTATCACTTGTGAAAGAATAGAGTTATTCTTTGCCTTATGATATACTTTTTGTATGTTAGATTTGTATCAAACACTTCAAATTAAAGATGTTCTAAGTGAAGTAGCGTCATTTTCACATAGTGAACTTGCTAAAGAAAGAATCTTGTCTTTGAAGATGCTTTCTAAAAAAGAAGAAGTGAAGAAATCTCTAGCTTATGTTGATGAGATGCTTTCATTTGCTCTTAGACACGGATCTCTTCCATTAGTGGTCTCTTTTGATATAAATCCATATTTAGACTTAGCTCAAAAAGGCGGAACCCTTTCTCCTTTAGAGTTAGATAGAATTGCTACTGATATCAAAAATGGACAAGACTTACTAAAGTATTTTGCTAAGGCAGAAAGACATATGTACCCAAATCTTGTCTCATTGTCCGATAAGATAGTGGACCTTGAACCACTTGAGAAAGAAATACATCGCGTCATTTCTCCAAACCTATCAATATTTGATAATGCTTCAAGTGGACTCTTGAAGATTAGAAAACAAATCCTTTCTTTAGAAAGAAGTATTCGTGAGAAGAGTGCCGAACTCATCAATAAGTATCACGATAATCTCAGTGAATTTACAATCACTATTAGAAACGATCATTTTGTCCTTCCTGTTAAGACAAGTGATAAGAATAAAATCGGTGGAGTTATCCATGATATCTCTGATACTGGTCAAACGACATTTATTGAACCGACAGTTTTGGTTGATTTATCAAACGAGCTATATTTGGCCCGTAAAAAAGAAAGTGAGGAAATAGCGCGCCTACTTAAGAATCTCTCTTTAAAATGCGTGGAAAACGCCTCATATTTGATTTCCAATAGCTCTCTCATCGCTGAATTTGACTTTATCGATAGCAAAGCTAGCTATGGCAATAAGCATAATTGCTATGTCGCAAGTATTGAAGATACCCCAATCATCGATATCAAATGTGCAAGACATCCGCTTATCGATGAAACAAAAGTGGTGGCCAATGACTTTGAACTTAATGACAAACAAAGACTCATCATCATTTCAGGTCCTAATGCCGGTGGTAAAACAGTCGCTTTGAAGACTCTTGGTCTTATGGTCATGATGACAAATATGGGTTTACCTATCCCAACAAGCAAACCTGCAAGTATCTCATTCTTCCCGAAGATTTATGCGGATATCGGAGATAACCAATCTCTATCAGATAACCTTTCAACATTCGCTGCTCATATATCAAACATCTCAACTATCACTCACTTTGTTAGTGATAAAGATTTAGTTCTCCTTGATGAACTGGGTACAGGAACATCTCCTTTAGAGGGTGAAGCAATTGCCTTAGCAGTTTCTGATTTCTTGCTAGAAAAGAAATGTTTTGGCATCATCTCTTCTCACTTTGAAGAAATGAAAGAATACGCCTATAAGAGGGAAAACGTCGTTAACGCGATGATGGTGTTTGACGATAAGAACCTTGTCCCAACATATATCTTAAAGATAGGATTCCCAGGTAGAAGCTATGGCCTTGAGATGGCGAAACGTTATCATCTCAATGATTCAGTCATTTCTGCCGCGAAGAAGAATATAAATAAAAACAAAAAACAATCAATTAATGATGTGTTAGATAAACTCAATAAAGTTCTCCATCAAAATGAGGAGATAAACGCTGATATCAAAAAGAGAGAAAAGTTGCTCTCATCTAAAGAGAAAGATATCGCATATCAGGCTAAAGTTCTTCAAAAGAAGAAAGATAATC
The DNA here is from genome assembly GCA_024695235.1 of Bacilli bacterium. Taxonomy (GTDB): domain Bacteria; phylum Bacillota_I; class Bacilli_A; order RFN20; family CAG-826; genus Fiminaster. The sequence continues at coordinate 8,381 of JAILIP010000019.1, forward strand.
TTTTAGAAGATGCTGAAATCGTAAAGCAGAAGATACTTTCAGATGCCGAAAATCAAATCACAGATGCCCTAAGAGTTCTCTCTGATCCAAATGCAAAACAAAAGGATTTGCTCAAAGCTAGAGAAGACATCCGCTCACTTAAAGAAGGTGAAGCGGTGGAAGAAGAAGTTGATAAGACCATCGTTTTAAATGACTATGTTGAAATCGTTGGAATGGGTATCGTAGGAAGAGTTATATCTATCAAAGGCAATAAAGTTGAACTCATGTCCACTGATGGCATGAGTGTTAAAACAAGCCTTGAAAAGATACGTAAAAGCGATGCACCAATCGAAAGAAAAGTAATGTCATCAAATATCGATGATTTAGTAAAACTAAAAACTGATGTAAAACTCGAACTTAATATCATCGGATATCATGTTGATGAAGGCATTGAAGCCGTCTCAAAATATCTAGATGATGTTAGATTAAAACACTTCGCACAAGTAAGAATTATTCATGGAATGGGAAGTGGGGCACTTGCTCGCGCTGTTCATGAGTATTTAGCAACATGTGACTTTGTCAAAGAATATCATTATGGAGGCCAATTTGATGGTGGCATGGGTGCGACCATCGTGGTAATGAAATGACCCCAGAAATAAAAGCTGCTATCCCATTAATTCCACACAAGCCAGGTGTGTATTTAATGAAGGATAAAGATGATAAAGTCATCTATGTTGGCAAAGCCAAAGACTTATATAAACGTGTCAGTCAATACTTTTTAAGACCGCAGGTTGGCAAAGTCGCTAAGATGGCGCTTACCGCTCATCATTTTGAAACAATTATCACGAAAACCGAAAAAGAAGCTTTCCTTTTAGAAGAAAATCTAATTCATACATACTACCCTCGCTTCAATATCCTTTTAAAGGATGGGAAGCATTACCCGTACATTGCTTTAAAAAAGAAGGGCGATCCATTTTTAAAGATTGCTCGTGATGAGAAAAACAAAGACTATTTTTACTTTGGCCCTTTCCCAACGAGCACATATGCTTACGAAGTCATTAATCTTTTAAACAAACTCTTCCCAACAAGAAAGTGCAAAAATATTCCATCCACCCCATGCCTTTACTATCACATGGGCCAATGTTTAGGACCATGCATCAATAAAATTGATGATAAGGTATATGAAGATCTTTTTAATCAGATTAAATCATTCCTTGAAGGTCATAACGAAGATATCAAAAAGAAACTCAAAGATGAGATGATGATGCACGCTGAAAAAGAAGAATATGAAAAGGCCAATGAGATTAAGAATACTCTTAAAGCTATTGATCATGTTCTTGCAAAGCAAGGTGTTGAAAATAAAGACCATGTTTCTCGTGATGTATTCGCATACACGAAAAGAGACAGTTACCTATCACTTGCTGTACTCACATATCGTCGCGGAATCCTTTTAGGCAAGGAAGCCTTTATCGTGGAAGAATTTGGAGATGAAGAAGAACAGATACTCGACTTAATTCTCCAATATTATCGATCACATTCTTTGCCTAAAGAGATTTTGATAAATATCCCATCTATCAAAGATAGTATCGAAGAGATATACGAAGTTAAAGTTAACTCAGTTACCAAAGGTAATTTAGTTGAACTCATTGAAATGGCAAACTTAAACGCTAAGCAAGAACTCGATTCTCACTTTATGTCTGCAAGACTTAGCGATGACAATCTGTCTCTTTTAGAAGATTTGGGTCATAGACTCAACATTTCCACCCCATTAAGAATCGAACTATTTGATAACTCCCATATACAAGGAGATTCACCTGTCGGAGTAGTAGTGGTTTTTGTTAACGGAGAACCTCTCAAGAAGCTATACCGAAAATTCAACATTGAAGGTGATGAAAAACGCGATGATTATTCATCGATGAAAGAAGTCATGAAACGAAGATACCTTCGTTTGAAAGAGAATAATGAAGCATATCCAGACTTAATTCTCACCGATGGAGGACTCGGCCAAGTTCATGCTGGAATAGAGGCTTTAAAAGATATAGATGTGGACATTCCCATCTATGGATTATTTAAAAATGATAAACATCAAACTGAAGGTTTAATTGATAAAGATGGTAAAGTGCACCCTCTTGATGATAATAAAGCATTGTTCTTCTTACTTATAAGAATGCAAGATGAAGTACACCGATTCGCAATTACCTTCCATCATCAAAAGCGTTCCAAAAATTATAAAATCGGTGTTTTAGACGATATCAAAGGCCTTGGTGAAAAAAGAAAATCAATAATTTTACAAAATTATCCAACAATAGACGCCCTTAAACGTGTTAATATTCAGGAATTGTCCCAATTCGTACCTTTAGAAGTCGCTCAACGAATCGTTGAAAAACTCAAAGATATTGAATAAATTCAATCCTGTCGTTTAAGGAGATATATAAATGAAAAAGTTGTTAGTTCTTGCAATGGCGTCTTTACTATTAACCGGATGTAACACTTCATCATCCACTAACGGAAATGCCAAAGAAAATAGTAACAGTGGAAATACTACTCAAACCACTCAGACATCAACAAACTCAAATACACAAACTACTCAAACCACTCAGACAACCCAAACTACATCTGTGACACTTAAGTCTATCTCTGTTACAGGTGGAACACGTACTTTCACAGTTGGAGATACTTTTAACTATGATGGTTTAGTTGTTACTGCAAAATATTCAAACAATTCAACTAAAGTTGTTACCCCAACAAGTGTTTCAACACCAAATATGTCTACTACAGGTAGCAAGACAGTAACTGTCAAATATAGCGAAGGTAATGTTGAAAAATCAACAACCTATTCTATTACGGTCAACAAGGCTCCAAATCCTAAACGCAAATATACAATCATGATCTACATGTGTGGCTCAAACCTTGAAAGCGGTACAGAAACGGATTATTGGGGTAATGTTGTATCCACTAATCCAGATAGTGCCGGCATGGCAACAGGTAACATCCAAGAGATTTTATCTCTTAATGGCAAACCAGATGATGTGAACATCATTATTGAAACTGGTGGCGCAAATGCCTGGAAATCGACATATGGCATTTCATCATCAAAACTTGAAAGATGGCATGTCGAAAATAAGCAACTCGTTAAAGACGATTCATTAACATATGCATCTATGGGCCTTTCTTCTACGTTCCAATCATTTCTTGAATGGGGTCTAACATATTATCCTGCAGATAAAACTGGCGTGGTTCTTTGGAACCATGGTGGTGCTATGCAAGGATGCTGCTATGATGAAAAGAAAAACGACGACCAACTAACACCATTAGAATTGAAAAAGGCAGTTGGTGATGCGTTTGCTTCCAAAGGAAGAACTGAAAAATTAGAATGGATTGGCTATGACTGCTGCTTAATGGGCGTTGCTGATATTGCCTATTACAATAGTTCATACTTCAATTACATGGTTGGCGCTCAAGAAAGCGAACCTGGAGAAGGTTGGGATTATGACGGCTGGTTAGATGATCTATACGCTAATCCAAATATCTCCACAACTTCACTTCTAAGTGAAATGTGCGATACATTTGTCACAAAATGTAAAGCCGGCTATGAAGAATATTCAGCTGAACTTTATGCCTACGGAAACAATTCTTCCAACTTTTCATGGAATTCTTATTACCAAGCATACGTGGATGACGAAGGTTATACTCAAGAATCATATTTAAATGCTGCTGAGCAGTACGCTGATTATAACGATGCAACTCTTGCTTTATATGATTTATCAAAGATGGGAGCATATAAGACTGCTTTTGAATCCCTTGCAAGCTCGATTAAAACTAATATAAGTAGCTATTCAAACTGCAAATCTCAAGTTTTAGATAAAACACTTCGCTTTGGCGTCCAGTATGACGAAGATGAAAATGAATACTACCTTTATGACACATATGATGCACAAAGCTTCATCAACAAGCTCAAAGCATACAAGAGTGCTATTGATACAAGCGCCTACAAAACAGCACTGGACAATGTTGTAATTCATAATGGCTTTGGCCATACATATACAAAGAATGGTGAAGAACCAATCGGCATATGTGTCTATGCGAAGAATCAAAGCAGCAATTGCGTTTCAAGTGCAAGCGATGCTGCCTTCCCAACTTGGTATAACTACTTCAAATAAATTAAAGTTAATCTAGCTTGCTGCTAGATTTTCTTTATGTCTATACATTCGCGCACAATTGTTAGATAATAGAAACATGAAAAAGATTTTAATGTTATTGACCCTATTTCCACTAGCTTTAAGTGGATGCAACGTTACTCCGGATGAACAGGATAGTAAGACATCTGGTAGCAGTGAATCTACCTCCCAAAACACTGGTACGACTACTACACCAAGTGACACGACCAGTGATGATCCTACAAGTGAGGATGAACTTGAGCCAGATCTAATAGATCTTGGTAAAAAGACCATCTCTGAAGTCAAAGCGCTTTGTGCAAGTCATGTCACTTCGACTAATGAAGCTGGTTTAGGTGTTAATAATGAATATAAAGTTACCATCGAAGGTATCGCTATTGATCATAATGATTTGGTTAAGACCAAGGCCCCATACGGCCTCCTTCCATCGGCAAAGACAATATTTGCAGATGAGACGGGATATATTGCCTGTTCTGGAACTGCTTTGATGAATTCTGCAACAGATTACACCAAGCAAAGAAAATCTTTCTATACATTAACAGGAAAACTTTCTTTATACATGGGTATTCCTGAACTATATGTTCCAAGTAAAAACGATTATTCTAATGACAAATCCAAAAACCTTTCTACATCTTTAGATGTGACATCTATTTGCAAAGCAACTAAGACTGTTGCAGAACTATATACCGAATTCCATTCAATGCCATACAATTTCTCTGGACATGGATACGGAGACATTTTCAAAGTTAACAATTTAAAGGTTCTTGAAAAGAAGGAATCATCTAATAACTATCTTGCTACTGATGGCTATAGAATGATCAAACTCGTTTCATATGACAATTTACATGTCGGAACAATTTATAACATGTCAGGCATGATTTCAACCAAGTCATGGCAACCTGCCTTTAGATGTTTAGGATATACAACCGTCACTGATGAAACTATCATCAATAACTTCCCAACTGAATATAAAACAACAGCAGTGGTGAACAAAACCATTACCGAGTTCAAACAAATCAAATCCAAGCAAGGTGAAAGTAATGTTGGTCAAAGATTTGATTCATTCACTGATTCTTTCCAATATGTCTACAAAGCTAATGCTTATGTAAGTTATTGGGTTAAGAGTGGTAACTACCAATTAACTGCCACAGATACTTACTATAGTGGCACTCCAACACAAGACCAAGAAACAGCTCATAACAGTCGCGGAATGGTTGATTTTGATAATGAGAACTATAACGGAACCGAGTATACAATCTCTCATTCTCCTTTATATGCTTATGCTACCGAAAATGTAAAAGTTGATATTTACTTTACTGCTTGGCAATGCTCATTTATTAATAACAAGCCTATTTGGCAAATCTTCCATCTCACCGAAACAATGCCAAGTGAATAGTTATTGAATAAATTATCAAAAATGATAATATATTAAAGCATACGCCCTCATAGCTCAGCTGGATAGAGCATCTGCCTTCTAAGCAGGGGGTCGAACGTTCGAGTCGTTTTGAGGGCGCCACTAGAAAATTAACCATCATAAGGATGGTTTTTTCTTATAAACAAGACACATTGTCGTTTTATATTTTTCTTTAGTAGAATTAAATTATGATGAAAAACAAAGCACTTAAAATTTCTCTCATCGCCGTTGGCGGATTTTTAGCAACAGTTCTCACAATTGTTGGAGGTTTCCTTATCTATGCATCTGCGACTACTTTAAAAGTTAAAGACAAAGAAGAAATGGAAATCAAAGGAAATGTTACTAATAAAATTAGTAAAGAAAGCCAGATTAGCTTATTAACTTGGAATATCGGTTATGGGGCTCTTGATGAAAGACAAGATTGCTACTGGGATGGTGGCAAAGGTGTCGATGGTGAATCTAAAGAAATAGTTCAAGAAAACGTTGATGCCTATAAAGCAAAGGTGAAAGAAATCAATCCAGACATCTTCTTCACTCAAGAAGTCGATATTGATTCCAAACGTTCATATCACATTGATGAGTTAGCCTCTTTAAGAGAAACATTTGATGAAGAGCATTACGATAGCTCACTTGCCTTGAGTTTCAAGGCAGGGGTGGTGCCTCTACCTTTATATAACATGACAGGCAAGGTTGAAGCGGGTATCGCCACATTCTCAAAATATCAAATGACATCAAGCACAAGAATCCAACTCCCGATCCCGTTTAGTTGGCCAATGAAGTTATTCAACCTCAAACGTTGCCTCCTTGTTAACAGGATGCCAATTGAGGGCAGTGATAAGGAACTCGTTGTTATTAATCTCCACCTTGAAGCATATGATGACGGAGAAGGAAAAGCCAAACAATTAGCTATGCTAATGGATACAATGAAAGCCGAATATGAGAAAGGTAATTATGTAATTGCAGGTGGTGATTTCAACCAAACTTTCTCAACAACCAACTATGAAAAATATCCGAAGATGAATGATTGGGTTTGCCCAGTTATTGACGCGAGCCAATATCCTTCATTCACATTCAAAATGGATGATACATATCCAACTTGCCGTTCACTTTATAAGCCATATTACAATTCTGATAAGGCGAATCATCAGTACTATATGATCGATGGATTTGTTGTAAGCAACAATATCACCATCAATAGCCTTGAAACAGTGGATTTAGATTTTAAGAACACCGATCATAACCCAGTACATATGAAAATCAATTTAAACTGAGTCACTAACGTGTTATATTAATAGCAACCATAAAGAGAGCAGCGAGGGACAAGCCCTATGACCTGCCAGCAACTTACCTTCATGGCAAAGTGCTAAAGCTTGGACGATGGGATATGAATTTGCTCCTGTCGTCACGATGGGAGCTTTTCTCTTTATGTCATTCATAAGGAGGAAAGTTTATGAAAGATGTATTGAATGAATTATGTGGCTTAGTAATTGAGCCAAATCAAAAGCAACAACTCAAAGAGTTGTGCCTAAGGTATAGCATACCTTTAACCTACCCAGAATTATTTGATGATGAGGATGAATATTGCCTTTGGGGCATATCCAAAGATGGAGTGGGTCTAATAGGTACAGTTATCATGAGACATTTATGTAAGAGTAATAAGACAATATTTCATGGTCTAGATGAGTTGGAACAAGCTTTGCATGATTAGATATTTTCAATATCAATCTATTTTTGTATAATAAACGTAATGAAAAACAACAAAGACTTCGAAACTTTCGAGGAATCGAAAAAGGTCTCAGAGCTTTTTACTTTTGCTGAAAAAGAAAATGAAAAGCAGTTTTTAAGCGAAGACTTTGTTTTTAAATTTGAAGATAATACCCAACAAGCTGGAGCAGATTTAAACGTTGATCAATCCGGTATTGAAGATAACGATAATTCTAAAGAATTAAATGAGGCTAAAAAGGAAGAAGAACTCGATAAAGATAAACTTAAACAAGAAGAAACTTCTCAAGCTTCATCTTCATCAACAAGCGCCTCAAGCGCCTCTTCATCAGCGAGTGCAACCGCTAGCACAGGCGGAGCAGTTTCGACTGTTGCCGCAACAGTTACAACAGCTGCTGTTTTAGTCGTTGGCGGTGGTTTAGCTATTTATGGTCAAACAGTTGATAAACCTAATATTTGTCGTTTTGATGAAGTCGCAGTAGTGGAAAACACGATTAACTTCACTCTTTCTATAGGAAACGATCAAATCAAAATTGATAGTGGTGAAGAAAACACTGAATGTGACGTTCGTGTCGAAATCATTTGCCCATCGATGGAAGATTTCTATGATGAAGTCCCTGTTTCTAGTTTTGGAAAAGTGACAGGTGAATTTACAAATCTAGAATACGATACAGAATATCTACTTAATGTTTCACAACATGTAATGTTGGGTGTTGAAAAAGAATACTTGATGCCAGAGTCATATTCAATTAAGACTCCTGCTAAAGAAGTTGCTCCTGTTGAGCCGGTCAATGTAGACGGCTTAACTATCACAAAAGGATTAGATCCTCTTGGAAACGCTATTTACTATGGAACCCTTAAATGGTCAAAAGAACTACCTGAATATGAATATGCATATGTTGGCTTAGCATATGCTGATCAATTCGGAGAGGAACCTCTCATTCATGCTGATGGAAATGATGATCTTGAGCCAGATGAAGGCTATGAATGGATTTATGTCGCTGATATGGACATCACTTCCAGTGAGACACAAAGACTCGAATTCAACGAAGTAATCGAACCTAGAAAGATGGTTGCTGCTATCTTAATTGAAGGAGTGAACTCTGATTCACCTCAACAAGAATATACTCGTAGAATTTTAACTAAGACAGTCGTTGACTTTGAAACTATGGAAGCCACCGAAGGTGTTCTTAGCGAAGATAACTTCTACTTTAGAAGATATACAATTAATCAATCGCTAGATCATTTTGAAGCATATGTTGCTTATAGTGGTGATGTTTCTGAGTATCAATACTTCACTCTTGTTGCTACATGTAATGATGATCAAAGTGGTGAAGAAATCCAGGTAATCTATACTAGATTAACTAATGGTATTAACGCCGTTGAAAACAATATTATTGTTAGCCCTGATTATGAGCAATACACAGGTAGCACGCTTCTAGTTAAACTCTTTGGAATTAAAGCTGATGATCCTCAAGGTCAAGGCGATCCGCTCATGGCTAAGGAAATCTACTTTGGTAACGTACCAACTATTGATACAACCGTTCCAATTGAGCCAACATTCACTAGCGTTACATTCGAAAGATATACTTCGAATACAAATTCGTTCTTATATGCTCACTTCGAATATGATGATCCAGAGGAGTATTGGACATACTTTGACATTGAATTCACTATCACTAATAGTTCTACTGGCACTTCAAGCACTTTAGAGAGTAGATTTGCTCCATCTCCATATGATGCAGCACCTAATGTGTATTACATGCCTGATTTATCTACCGAGCAGACTTCAACACTTTTTTCCAATTCTCAGGATGATACAATCCTTTGGACATTGACTGCTGTTTCATCATATCCAGGAGACACTGATGGAAACCATACTGTTGCTGAAAGTGTCATCTTCGAATATCAAGAAAATCAACAATCTGTACTTGCTTCTGTTGAGCCATGGTATCAAGAAAACCAAAGTTCATCTACTGGTTTTGTAGCAACTCTCACATTATCCGAATCAGATTATCTCAACGGATTTGATTCTATATCTATTGACACAGTCAATGTTAGTGATGATTCACAAACATTTACATATCCTAACATAACGCTTGGCGAAGCAGTTACTACAGATATGCCAGTTGCTATGAATGGATATGCCTATGAAATTACTATAACTGGAACAAAGGATGGAAATCCTGTAACCATATTTGTCGAAACTATCGGAGATTTCGGCATACATTAATCAATCAATAAAGGAGGATTTGATTATGAAAAAGAAAGAACAAAAGGAACCATTAAACGTTAAGAAACTGGTGTTTCAAATCGTTTTATGGTCATTAGGAGTCGCAGCCATTCTCCTAATTCTATTGTGGGATTTTATCTTCAAAGATAAACCAATCTCACAAAGCGGTGCTGGTGGCTTTGTCGCTATCGGTGAGTGGTTTAAAGCCCACTATGACATTCCTGTCTACACAGTTGTTGTAGTAGCAATTGTCATCTTACTATGTGCACTTGTATCTCTTTACAAGAGATGTGTTCGCATTAAAAACAAAAAAGCCGCTACAGTTAGCTCACTTGTAACATCATTACTTAAATGGGCTATCATCATTGTCGCAGTATTCCTAATCATGCGTAAATGGGGCGTTGATACCGCTAAGATCCTTGCATCAATTGGTATCCTTGCTCTTATCATTGGTCTTGGTTGCCAATCCCTCATCAGCGATATCGTTGCTGGTATCTTCTTAGTTGCAGATAATGCCTTTGAAGTTGGTGACATCGTTGTTATCGATGGTTTCCGTGGCACAGTCATTGAAATTGGCTTAAAGACAACCAAAATTGAAGATGCTGGTGGTAACGTTAAGCTTATCTCCAACTCCGCAATTACCTCAATGGTGAATTTAACAAATTCATTATCCCTTGCTATTGTTGAAATCTCTATTCCTTATGAAGAGAATTTAGCAAGAACAGAAACATTATTAATGGAACACCTAAAAGATATGCAAAAACGCATTCCATCCATCGTCGAAGGTCCTTTCTATAAAGGTGTCGAAGATATGGGCGATTCAGCAGTTATCTTAAAAGTTATCGCAAAAGTCAAAGAAGAAGATCGTTTCCAAGCCACTCGTGACATGAAACGTGATATCTATATCTTCCTCAACGACAACGCTATTACAGTTCCATATCCACAACTCACTATCACCCAAGGTCCAAATCCTGCTGATCATCCAGAATGGGTTGATAAAGCTAAAGAAGAAGCTAAAGCTCAGAAAGAAATGGCTAAACAACAAGAAGAGAGCAAAGGCGTCGAACAAGTTAACGAAGTTAAATAATCAATTACTCCACATATATAGGTGTCAACTTTGTTGGCACCTTTTTCTATAAGTTATATAATGTATAAGATATGAAATCTCTTAAGTTATTAACTCTATCACTTGTAAGCCTCTTAGCAGTCTCTCTTTCAAGTTGCAACAAAAACAAAAGCAACAAGGATGATAAAAGCGAGGAAGAGCAAACAAGCGAGAATGCTACATCTTCTAATCCAAGCGATAGCAGCAGTGAACCATATATCCCTCAACCAGGAGATATTGATGCCGCGAATATTGGTCCAGATAAAAGTGTCACTATTGCTGATATCGTGAACAATCATGTATATACAGATAATTACTACTCCGGTGTTAATGAATCTAATTTAATGAATAGCCTATATGACCTTATAAAAGGTCATACTATCTTGAATTACAATAGCCTTGAAGAGTATATGCGCATCACCGATAGAGATTGGGTTCGTTCCACTCAAATCGATGAACAAGACCCATACATGATTCTTATCTATTTCACTGCTAATAATGATCCAACTAAGCAACAACACTGGGGTCAATATCATTCCTCTAAAAATCCATATTATCCAGAGAGTCAACAATCTTGGGATAAAGAGCACATCTGGGCAAAATCCAATGGTATTGGATCATCAACAACATTAGGTTATTCTGACTTACATCACTTGCGTGCAAGTGACATGCATAATAACAACACAAGAAGTAGCTTACCAGAAGCAGATGTTACTAGTGACTCAAAGACCTACGTGACAGACTTTACTGGCGCTAATTCAGGAATAAAAGGTAAAAACGGTACAACTAATGTATATGAGCCATATAGTATTTTTAAAGGCGATGTCGCTCGCGCATTGATGTATATGGCTGTTAGATATAAAAGCAATCTGTCCTTAACAGATGGCACAGATTCTAGCGGTGGTAAATGGGGATTTTTATCAAATCTCGTTAAGTGGCATCTAGAAGATCCTGCTGATGAATTTGAAATCAAAAGAAATAGTCTTGTCCAATTCTATCAAGGCAATCGAAATCCATTTATTGATCGCCCAGAATACGCATGCAAGATATTCTCTGGCGTCGGAAACGTCGCATCTGTTTGTAACTCACATTAAAAGAAAATAGGCTATTGCCTATTCTTTTAATTTTGGATAATCAATCATCTCAATATTAGAATCAAACTTATCGACTTCAGGGTATTTTTTGGATATCTCTTCATATTTAGCTTTTGTTTCTTTTTTATGAAGATGTTCCCAACCTGATTCGGCGTATTGCTTTAAACACCACTCAACGAATTCAGATGTCGCTCTATTTAAGAAATAGTGGTTCTTCCTTTTAATAAAATAGTTATATGCAGAATCCGGTTTAAATTCTTTTGGATTATATGTATATGACGCGCTTAATACGTCACAGACGTATTCAACTGCGTATTTCCATGGCATACGTTTAGCGAGAATATGTCCTCCAAAGAAGTCTGCCCAATATTCCCAGTGATGAGGATTTCTTTTCGTGTGATGTTGGCACACTCTTGAGAAATGCTCGTTATGAAGTCTTTCTTCATATACTGGAGAGTGATCTCCAACGTAGTATTTACAAGATGTATGAAATTCGAACCATCCATATTTTGTTAAGTCATGCTTAAGGGAATGCCAAAAGATACCCATATGAGATGCGTTCTTGATGACTCTATGACGATGCTTTGTTATTAACACAAAGTGTTTGAATGGATGTGACTTACTCATTGGATAATCCTTTTATGACATTGATAATATCATCATTGATGATAATTTTGAATAAATAATCCATTGGAGTAGGATCTTTATTAATTAAAATTGAGTTTGTTCCGTTAAAATAACGGATAAGTCCAGCGGCAGGGTAGACGTTAAGTGATGAACCGATAACAATCAATAGGTCAGCTTTACTTAATGCATATAATGAGTGGCTAATTGCGAATTCATCAATACCTTCTTCGAACAAAACAACGTCTGGTTTGATGACGCCTCCACAGGAGTCACAGTGAGGAACTAAACCATTATTCATAACATAGTCTAAAGAGAAGGACTTACCGCAATCCAAGCATCTATTTCTAAGCACTGAACCATGGAATTCAACAACATCGCTCGAACCTGCTTTGATATGTAAACCATCGATATTTTGAGTGATAACAGTCACTCTGTGACTGCTCTCTAAAGATGCCAAGAATTTATGAGCGATATTCGGAGTAGCGTTTTTGAATATCATCTGTTCTTTATAGTAGCGGTAGAACTCTTCAGTATTGGACATGAAAAACGAATGCGAAACGATGGTTTCATATCCATATTTATATTTCTTGATGAGGTCTTTATTATTGGCCGCCCCATTGGCGGATCTAATATCTGGGATACCACTAGGAGTGGATATGCCTGCGCCAGTGATAACTACAATGTACTTGGCTTCATCAATTAGTTTTTTGGCTTCTTCGATTTTACTCATTTAGCATTTAATCCTTGTAAACCAATTATTACTCTTTCTTTAGCTTCTTTTCCGAGCATCTTTTCAATGATTGCTAAAGCAAAAGGAATGGAATATTGCATGCTTCTAGCGGTGATGTATCTACCATCAACTTCAACCTCATTTGCAGTGAAAATACCATCCACACCTTCATTGCATCCGGCAAAACATGTGTATCTTTTTCCTTTAAGTAAACCCATATGTCCGTATATGGATGGTGCAGCGCATATAGCTGCTAAAAGTTTCTCGTTTTTATCGTATGATAAAATTAGTTCTTTTGTCTTTCTTGAAAGAGCTAGATTTTGGGTGCCTCTTCCACCTCCAGGAAGGACGAGGATATCATATGATGTATCGACGTTATCGATAGTGGTATCAGCAAGAAGTCTCACTCCAAAAGAAGACATAACTTCTCTACTATCAGTGATAGATGCGGTGGTGACTTCAATACCACCTCTAATTAAGACATCTCTAGTTGTTAAGCCTTCGGTGTCTTCGAATCCGTTTGCGAGTAACATTAATGCTTTCATATGTCTCTCCTATTCCTCTAAGAGGATTCTTCCAAGTCTAATATGGGTCGCACCATTTTTTATAGCTGCGTGATAATCGTCACTCATACCCATGGATAGATATGGAATCTTGATATTGAATTTATCTTCGAGATGTCTTTTTACATCTACTAATCTAGAAAACTGTTTGTTAAGCGATTCTTCATCTGAATATTTAATAGACATCATCATGAGCCCAACGAGTTCAATTTTCTTGTATGCTAAGAGCCTTTCGATGAAGTCATCTAATTCATCAACTTTCACCCCATTTTTGGTAGCCTCTTCATTGATTGAAACTTCGACAAAACACTTGAGTGGTTTTTCTACGTTTTTCTCAATCAAATCAGCGAGTTTTAAGGAGTCTAATGAATGAAGATAATCAATTTTATTGATTACAGGCAACGCTTTATTACGTTGCAAGTGACCGATAAAATGCCAGATGATTTTCTCATCTTTTAATGCTTCATATTTATCTAAAAAAGCATCTGTTCTATTCTCTCCAAAATTGTTCACATTAAACTTAAGAAATTCCTTCATGTGAGCGGCATCTAAATACTTAGTTGCAGCCACTAAAGTGATATCTTTTGGAAGAGTATTTAAGAACTTATCTAGATCTTTTCTAACTTGCATTGCACTTTTAATATAGTTTTACTATTTATCTTTTTCAAGTTTGTTTTTACTTTTGTTCGTGTATAATGTTCTCTAATGGATAATCTAGAGACATTGTTTAATAAAAAACAATACGACTTAGTGGTGAAACTCACTGAGGAAAGTGTTGATCCAAAAGAACGCTTCATGCGTTTGACTTCTTTAGTCATCCTCGGAAAAGATAATGAAGCCTTGGATGAAATTGAAAACAATCAAGCAATGTTTGATAAAGCCTATCCAAACAAGGTTATGAGACTTCACTTTGAACTATTGTTCAAAAATAGAATGTTTGATGAGGCAAAAATCGCTTTAAAACATTACCAAGATCTCCCATATATTTCCCAAGAAGTAGAAGAGTTTTTACGTGATGTTCCTAACGAAATCGAATCACTCAGCAAGGCTAAAAACAAAGGCCTTCCTGTTGAAGAGTTGTGTGACCGTTTAGAAAAGGAAACTGATGGTGACCTTCTTTTAGAAGCTCTGGCTTATATCAAGGTCTATAACATCAATTCCATCATTGATTCAATAAAAGTTTTCCTTCTTAGAAAAGAAGTGAGACAAGACTTAAGAGCATTTGCCCTTTTTGCCTTAATGGAACAAGACTATTCCAAGAAGCTTCCATACTTAAGCATTGATGGAGTGGTGGAAGTCGTCCCATCCGATCTAAAAACCCCATTTGAAAACAAGTCTTTCTTAGATATAGCAAAGCTAATCGATGAAAAGTCATTGCATAACGTTACCTTAAAAGAGACCGCAAGCAATCTGTTTGCCTCTTATGTTATCGATACATATCCGAGTGATATCTATAGCGATGGAGTTAACGTTATTGCAGATGCATTTATTTCAATTGCCAAAGATTATATTCAAGAACCAAGTGATAATTTATCAAACGAAGTTCTTTCTTTAAAAAAGAAAATCCTCTCAATTATTGAGCATAAATAACATACATAGCATCTAAAAGAAGTGGTGAGCCACTTATTTTAAAGCATTTCTCTTGTATTGAAAAAGTATTTCAAATATACTTTTACATAGTATTTTTAAAAGGAGACACATATAAAATATGAAAAGAGTTGTTAATAAACTTGAAAAATCCAAAGTTGAAGTTGTCTGCGATATAGACACCAAAGTTTGGAAAGAAGCTCAAGAAAAAGCTTTTAAGAAACTCGCTAGCGAACTCGAAGTTCAAGGCTTCCGTAAAGGCAAAGCCCCAGAAGCAATTGCTCGTAAGCATATCGAACAAGGCAAGATTCTCAATGAAGCTATCAATGGTCTTCTCCAACCAACCTTTGATGAAGTCTTAAGAGAAGAAAAACTCTCACCATTTGCACGTCCAAGTGTTGATGTTACAAAGATTTCTGATACAGATCTTCAACTCAAATTCCACATCGTTTTACAACCAGATGTCGTTTTAGGTGAATACAAAGGACTTGGTCTTGAAAGAGAAAAAGTCTCAGTCAGCAAAGCTGAAGTCGATAAAGAAATCGAAAAATTACTCGCTCAAAACGCTTCATTAGTCGTAAGCGAAGAGCCAGCCAAGATGGGTGATACAGTCGTCATTGACTTCACCGGTTTTGTCGATGGTAAGGAATTTGAAGGTGGTAAAGCTGAAAACTATTCCTTAGAACTTGGCTCACACCAATTCATCCCTGGCTTTGAAGAACAATTAGTCGGTTCAAAAGCTGGAGCCGAAGTCGAAGTCAACGTTAAATTCCCAGAACAATACGTTGCTGAACTCGCTGGCAAAGATGCAATGTTCAAAGTCAAAGTTCACGAAGTGAAGAGCAAAGTTGTTCCAGAATTAAATGAAGAACTCATTAAAGAACTCAACATTCCAGAAGTTAAAGATGTTGAAGGACTCCGTGAACATCAAAAAGCTCACCTCAAAGCTCATAAAGAAGAACACGCTACAGGTCATCTTTTAGATGCCATCATCAACAAGATTGTTGAAGGTGCTAAGATTGAACTTGCTGATGAAATCGTTAGTGAAGAAGTTGAAGGCATGAAGAAAAACCTTGAACAACAAATCTCACAACGTGGCTTAACAATGGATCAATATCTCCAAGTCACAGGACAAACAATCGCTGATGTCGAAAAATCCATGAAGGCTGATGCTGAAAAGAATCTCCGTGCCGTCTTAGTCATGGAAAAGATTGCAGAAGTCGAAAAGATTACTGTCACCAAAGAAGATATTGAAAAAGAATTTGCCAACATCGCTGAAATGTACAAGATGCCAGTTGAGCAAGTTAAAGAAATCCTCGGCAAAGATATGTCACGTTTCGGAGCAGAACTCCGTCAACGCCGCATTCAAGATTTCTTATTAAAAGAAAACGAAAAGAAAGCTTCTAAATAATAAAATTATTTAAAGGAGGAGCAATATGGACGAAAATACCAAAACAAAAATAACTCTTCCCCTTCTTATAACCAAGAACTATGTTTTGTTCCCTGGTAGAAAAGATGAAAGAATCGATGTCGGTCGTGATTTTTCAATCAAGGCCGTTAACGCATCTCGCGATAACAATAGTTCGCTTCTTTTAATCGTTTCTCAAAAAGATAGCAAAGTCGAAGTTCCAACAAATGACGATATTTATACCGTCGGAACTTTGTGCCGTATCGTTTCTTATAGCGATATGAAGACATACGTTCGCATCCGTGTGCATGGTGGCCAAAGAGTGAAACTCAATAATGTGCAGTTTGACCCACAAGGCTTCTATACCGCTGAAAGCGAAACCCTCGAAAGCATCGTTAGTGATGAGAAAAATATTGTTAGCTTGACTAAAAAGATCATCACTGAAATCCAAGATTTACCTGGGCTCATCAATTCCCTTCCTAGAACAACTCAAACTGAGTTATTCAATAAAGGCATTGATCCAAGTGAATTATGCGATATGCTTGCCCCTTATCTCACAACAACTGACGCAAAGCGTCAAGAAATCTTAGAAACACTTGATGTTGCCAAGAGACTTGAAATCGTTTTAAGCATCATTGAAGAGAGCAAGCAAGAAGCTAAAATCGATGCCGCTATCGAAAAACGTGTTTCAGAAAATGTCGAAAAACATCAAAAGGACTACATTCTTCAAGAAAAGCTACGCGCCATTAAAGAAGAACTCGGCAACGGTGAAGACGGAATCGAAGATTCAGATGCAATCTTAAAGAAACTTGAAGAAAATCCATACCCAGAACACGTTAAGGCTAAAGTTAAAGCCGAACTAAAACGTTATGAAATGATGCCACAAGCATCGCTTGAAGCATCACTGTCCATGTCATACATCCAAACTCTTTTAGATGTCCCATGGTATCAAAAAACAGAAGATAACGACGAGATTGAAAATGTCCGTAAGATTTTAGATGAAGACCATCATGGTTTAACAAAAGTTAAACAAAGAATCATTGAATACCTCGCTGTTAAGAAGATGACGGGTAATTTAAAAGCCCCAATTCTATGTTTCTATGGTCCACCAGGATGTGGTAAGACATCCTTAGGAAAATCAATCGCTAGAGCCCTTGGAAGAAAATTCTTCAAAGCCTCTTTAGGTGGTATTTCCGATGAAGCCGAAATCCGTGGTCATAGAAGAACCTATGTTGGTTCTATGCCTGGAAGAATCATCCAAGGTATGAGAAGAGTCCAAGTTGTCAATCCAGTATTCTTACTCGATGAAATCGATAAACTCGCCTCATCCTATAAGGGTGATCCAGCAAGCGCCATGCTCGAAGTTTTAGACCCAGAACAAAATTTTGCCTTCAATGATAACTATCTTGAAGAACCATATGATTTAAGCAATGTCTTGTTCATTTGTACTGCTAACTATTTAGACAATATTCCAGCCCCTCTCCGTGATAGACTTGAACTCATCGAAGTTAACTCCTACACCGAGATTGAAAAACTCGAAATTGCTAAAAACTTCTTATATAAGAAGCAAGTTGAAGCAAACGGTCTAAAACCAGAACAAGTCAGCTTTACAGATGAGGCATATATGCACATCATTCGCCACTACACGATGGAAGCAGGTGTCCGTGAACTCGAAAGAAAAATCGCTGGCATCATTCGTAAAGTGGTAGTGGACCTCCTCTCTTATAAAACTCTCAAGCACATTGATGTTACCCCAGAGGTCGTTGAAAAATATCTCGGAGTTCCATTATTCGAAAACTCCAAGAAAGAAAAGAGTGAACAAGTCGGTGTTGTCACTGGTCTTGCATACACTCAATTTGGTGGAGATATTCTCCCAATCGAAGTCACCTATTTCCCAGGTAAAGGCGGTCTAGTCTTAACCGGAAAACTTGGTGATGTCATGAAAGAATCAGCCGCAATTGCTCTTGACTATGTCAGAGCAAATGCTGATAAATATCACATTGATAGCAAACTATTTGCGGATAACGATATTCATATCCACGTCCCTGAAGGCGCTGTTCCAAAAGATGGTCCAAGTGCTGGTGTTGCTATCACAACTGCGATCATCTCTTGTTTAACCAATAAGCCAGTTGATAACAATGTCGCTATGACTGGTGAAGTCACTCTTCGCGGAAGAGCACTTCCTATTGGAGGACTTAGAGAGAAATCACTCGCTGCTTTAAGAAGCGGCATCAAAACCATCATCGTTCCAAAGGAAAATAAGAAAGATATCACTGAACTTCCAAAAGAAGTTACTAAGGGTCTAAATATTGTCTTAATGGAAAGTGTTGATGATGCGGTGAAAGTAGCCATCAAACAATGATAGATTTTGCTAAAGCCACTTTTATAAAAAGTGCACCAACTCTAAAAGATCGTCCAGAAACTTCTCTAAATGAGATATGTTTTATTGGTAAATCTAATGTTGGAAAGTCATCACTTATAAATGCTTTAGTGAAACGTCGTAACCTCGCTCATACATCATCTAAGCCAGGTTATACAAAGTTACTCAATTATTATTTAATTGATGATAAGTTCTATCTCGTGGATGCTCCAGGGTATGGATATACCGCCTCTGGAAGCAAACACTTAGATAACTTCTCAAAGATGATGGAAACTTATTTTGATAACAAGAATCTAAAAGGAGTTGTCTTCTTGGTGGATTCTCGTCACAAGATGAGTGAAGATGATAAACTGTTCTACAGTTTCATCTTAGATAAAGGCATTCCTTTCGTCTTAGTAGCTACTAAGGTTGATAAACTTAATCAATCCGAAAAAGCTAAGATGAAAAAGAATGTCAAAGAAGTGTTTGGGGATATTGAATTTATCCCAACTTCAAAGGATGATAATCGCTCCATTGATAAAATCAAGGAAACAATTGTTCGCCTTGTGCTAGGATGATTATCATCATATAATAAGTTTGCCGTTGACCAAGAGGTCAGTTACTCACTTAACTATAGAGAGAGGCTAGTGGTGGAAATGCCTTGTTAATAATAACTGATGTCGCTTGCGAGGATGAATAGGAATATTCCGCTTATCTCCGTTAAAGATATCGAGTGCATATCATAGATATGAATTAAGGTGGTACCGCGCTAAAGGCGTCCTTAAGATGGGCGCTTTTTATTTGCCCGAAGGAGAAAATCAATGCTTGATAAACGTTATGATCCTAAAAAAGTAGAAGAAGGTAAGTATTCATTTTGGAAAGAAAATGACTATTTTACCGCTGGAAAAGATAAATCCAAACCGCCATTTTCAATGGTTATACCTCCACCAAATGTAACTGGTAAGTTACACTTAGGCCATGCTTGGGATACAACAGTCCAAGACATCACAGCAAGATATAAACGCTTGCAAGGCTTTGATGTCCTTTGGCTACCAGGTATGGACCATGCTGGCATTGCTACTCAAGCTAAGGTCGAAGAAAAACTTCGTAAAGAAGGTGTGTCTCGTTATGACCTTGGAAGAGAGAAATTCCTTGAAAAAGTCTGGGAATGGAAAGATGAGTATGGTCGTAACATTCATGAACAATGGGCAAAAATGGGCTTATCCCTCGATTACACCCGCGAAAGGTTCACACTTGATGAAGGACTTAGCCGCGCTGTAAAAGTCGTCTTTAAATCGCTTTATGATAAAGGGCTCATCTATCGTGGCGAAAGAATCATTAACTACGATCCAGTTTTAAAAACTGCTTTATCAAATATCGAAGTCGAATATAAAGACATCAAAGGCAAATTCTATTATTTCCGTTATCCAATTGTTGGAAGCGACGAATATCTAATTGTTGCTACAACCCGTCCAGAAACGATGTTTGGCGATGTTGCAGTATTCGTTAATCCAAAGGATAAACGTTATAAACATCTTATCGGTAAGAAGGTAATTAACCCTGCTAACGAAGAACCTCTTCCTATTATGGGAGATGAATATGTTGATATTTCCTTTGGAACAGGTGCAATGAAATGTACACCTGCCCATGACCCAAATGACTTTGCCTTATCAAACAAATATGGCTTAGAAAGAATTATCTGTATGGATAATGAAGCCAAGATGAATGAAGTTGCTGGTCCATATAAGGGCATGGATAGATATGAATGCCGCGAAGCACTTGTGAAGAAAATCGAACAAGATGGCCGCTTAGAGAAGATTGAAGAAATCGTTCACCCAGTTGGTCATAGTGAACGTTCTCATACAGTGGTGGAACCATATTTAAGCAAACAATGGTTTGTGAAAATGTCCCCTCTTGCAAAGCAAGCATTAGAGAAATCCACTGTTAATTTCGTTCCTGCTAGATTTAAAAAGACATGGGTCCAATGGATGAAAAACGTTGACGACTGGTGTATTTCCCGTCAACTTTGGTGGGGACATCGTATCCCAGCTTATTATCATAAAGATACTGGCGAAATCCTTGTTAGCATTGAACCAGTCAACGATCCAAACTACATTCAAGACGAAGACGTCTTAGATACATGGTTCAGTTCTGCTTTATGGCCATTTGCAACCTTAGGTTGGCCAGAAGTAACTGAAGACTATAAGAGATACTTCCCAACATCACTTTTATCCACAGGATATGACATCATCTTTTTCTGGGTTTCAAGAATGATTTTTGACTCCTTAGAGTTCACTAAAGAATCACCATTTAAAGATTGTTTAATCCATGGATTAATTCGTGATGCTCAAGGAAGAAAAATGTCCAAATCTTTAGGAAATGGTATCGACCCACTTGATGTCATCGATCATTATGGTGTGGATGCTTTAAGATACTTCCTCACAACTGGTTCAGCCCCTGGGCAAGATAATCGTTACATCGAAGAAAAAGTCGCTGCATCCAGCAACTATCTTAATAAGATATGGAACTCTGCTAGATACGTTTTAGAAAATCTAGGCGAAGACTTTAAACCAAGTGAAATTAACTTCGCTTCTTTAGAACCAGTTGAAAAAGATATTCTTGTTAAACTCAACAAGACCATTTTTAAAGTCAGTCAATACATGGATAAGTATGAGTATTCAATGGCAAGTTCTTATTTATATAACTTCGTCTATGATGACTTCTGTTCAACATATTTAGAGATGTCAAAAGTATCTCTTCAAAGCGAGAATAAAGAGTACGCTCAAGTGGTTAAATCAATTCTCTATTATATCTTAAAAGATATAATCATTATGATTTATCCATATGCTCCATTTATTGCTGAAGAGTTATACCAAGCCACTCCAAATCATTTAAAATCAATCATGCTTGAAAGCTATCCAAAAGCTCACAAACTCCCTAAGTGTGATTTAAGTGACGTTACTACTTTGTATAAGATGATTCAAGACATCCGTAACTATAAGGTCACCAATAAACTCGCTCCAAACTACAAGGTGAAATTAGTCATTGAAACTAAGAAGGAATTATTCCCATCATTCAAAGACTACTTAGCTAAGTTTAGCTTTGCTAAAGATATCTCAGTATGTGAATCATCCTCTTCAAAAGGAATCAAGTTCATCTATCAAGACATTGTGATGTTCGTGGAAGACGATATTTCTGATGAAGAAAAAGAAGCTAAGAAAGCTAAAGATATCGCTTATCTTGAAAGCGAAATTAAACGTAGCGAAAACATGCTCAACAATCCTAACTTTGTTGCAAAAGCTCCAAAGGAGAAGGTTGAACTTGAACGTGCAAAATTAGAAGAAAACAAACGCCGCTTAATCGAACTAAAATAACATGAAAAGATATAAACTATATTTATTCGACTTTGATGGAACCTTGTTTGATACAAGCAAAGCTTTAAATATGGTTTTTAAAGTATCTTTTGCTAAAGTCGGCACGACTGTTACAGATGATCAGATTACTTGGTTATCACGCGTGCCACTATTTGAGGCATATGAAGAACTCGGTTGTCCAAGCGATGCAGCATCTGTAAAACTATTTATAGACACAATTAATGCCTCTGTTGATTCTAAAGAATCAATTAACCTTACCGAACTATTTCATGATACCGCTGAGTTCTTGAAATACGCCAAGGAAAATGATGTGCACATTGGTATTGTCACATCAAACAATTCAAACCATGTAAAAGACATCTTGAATCACTTTAATATTCCTACTGATTCATTTGATGTGATTGTTGGTAATGTTGAAGCTCCAACTCCAAAACCAGACCCATTACCAATCAATGTCGCCTTGAAGATGGCTAACTATCAAGGTGATTTAAAGGATGTAATTTACGTTGGAGATTCCCATAACGACTGCCTAGCAGCGATCAATGCAGGGGTAGATCATTTACTCCTTGATCGTCATTCAAATTCGACTGAGAATTTTAAAAAGATAAAAAGTTTATTAGATTTATTCGCATAGCGAATAGAAAATATAAATAAAACTTTTTGACACATTTTGCCATTTTTTGACTACTTAAAGGGTAGGAGGATATTTTTATGGCAAAAGTTTTTGCAGCCGTTTTAGTTGTCACAGTTGTTTTAATTGTCGTGCTTCAATTTGTCGATCCTGCCGTTGATAGTAGAACAATTGAGCAAGTTACAACTACCGCCCTAGCTGAGGGCTCAATATCAGTTAGCATCGATGGTGAAGTTGTCCGCACAGGAACCTACATCATGGAAGCTAACACAACCCTTGCAAGTCTTATTGAAGTTGCAAGTGGAGTTACTGCTAATGCCGATGAACTTGCATATGATACTTCGTATGTATTAGCAGATGGCTTATCGTTTTATATCGCACCAAAATACGATAATAGCGATGTGTGCTCTTTAGAGCCTATTAAGAAAGTTAACATTAACAAAGATAATGCCGAGACACTCCAAACAGTGAGTGGTATTGGTTCTTCTGTGGCGAACAAAATCGTCTCTCATAGAAGTGCTAATGGTGAATTCAAACGCATTGAGGACATCAAAGATGTCAGTGGTGTTGGAAATGCCACATTTGAAAAGATTAAAAACTACCTTGTTTTAAGAAGTGCATGAGTTGGTTTTTTATCCTAATTGGATTTGTTCTTGGCTTATGTTTCTTTCGAAACAACATTTATGTTAGTATCACGATATCTTCAATATTTTTAGTATTCTCTTTATTCAGACTATTCAGGAAGAAAAAGATATTGATGTCAGTACTGGCTATGTTTGCTTTGGGCCTTATTATTCCAAACATACCTATTGCCCATCGAGGGAGTTTTGAGTATTCAGGTATAGTGGTGGAAAGTAAGGAGAATTATTTCATATTTCTTTCAGAGTTTAAGAAATACTACGTTTACGAAGAGAAGAATTCTAAAGAAATAGGGGACTATCTCATCATATGTAGTAAGCCTGAAGATGTTGTTGTAAATACTTACGAGAGTCAGTTTTCGTTTGACGAATACTTATCAAATAAAGGAGTGAAAGAAAGCCTCTCATCGAAAGACATAACCATTAAATGGACAAGTCCATTTAGAATGAAAGCCATTAAAAGCAATTTTCTCAATCATTTTGATGAAGACACTAAAGCTATGATAAGTGCTTTACTCTTCGCAGATAGAGACTATGAGCATAGCTCCACCAAAATGATGAGCGAACTGAATTTGATATTTCTTTTCTCGGCCAGCGGAATCTATTTTAGTTTCCTATTGAAAGGTTTAGAGAAGCTATTCAAATTCTTCCTGAAAGATAGACTTGCGGAGATATTCCCTTTAGTGATACTGTCCCCGTATTCTATCTTTCTTTTTAATAAAATAGGGGTTATGAGAGTTATATTTTTAACTCTGTTAAAATATCTCAACAAACATGTTTTGAAGAAGCGGTTTACTTATCTGACAATTCTCTCTTTTACCGCCTTAATGTTTCTAGTTATTGATTATCATCTAATATATCAAAGCGGATATTACATTGGCTTTGGGCTAAGTTTCATCTTGATATTTGTTAGGACATCTTTAAGTTTTCTTAGGAAAAAGCATCAAGCAATTCTTATTCCTGTATTCATCTATTTATTCATGCTCCCGATTTCTAATTTAAACGCGGGATCTTTTCATATTTTCGGATTATTATTTCAAACATTATCAATTCCGTTCAATGAGATATTTATAACGTTTTCATTGATATCATTTTATGTTGGTTATCCTTTTAGGATAATTTTATCAAATCTCACGAGAGTTCTATTGCTTGTTTACTCTGAATTCTCAAAGACAGATATTCATATTCCAATAGGTGATTATTTCAAGTATTTGCTTATTCCTTACTATGTTTTATACATCTACTCAATTTATTTGCTGGAGTCGAAGAGATTTCCACATCTAGAAATTAATTCTCTTCCGCTTGTTAGCACAGTTCTGATCTCATTAATTCCAATAAGGACATATATCCTAAATGCTGTGTATTTCATTAATGTTGGGCAGGGCGATTCTATTCTCATCAAAAACAAGGATAATATCGTCATGATTGATACGGGTGGAAACACATCATTTGATATGGCAAAAGAGACACTGATTCCGTTTCTAAATAAGAAACAAATAAATCATATTGATTTATTAATCACCACTCATGATGATTTTGATCACTCTGGAGCATCCGCTTCACTTATAGATAATTTCAATGTCAAATCATACCTAAATAGAAGAGATGATTTTCCGGTAAAAGTAGGGGACATCTATCTTGAAAATCTCAACACTTTTTTGGGAAAAGATAAGAACGATAATTCGCTTGTATTCAATGTCGACTTCATGGGCAAGAAATTCCTTTTTATGGGTGATGCAAGTATTGAAACCGAAAAGTACATGATCGCGAATAACATTGATTTAGATTGTGACATCTTAAAAGTTGGTCATCATGGAAGTAATACTTCCACATGTGAAGAATTCTTAAATAAAGCCACTCCAAAGGAGGCAATTATTTCCTCTGCTAAGAAGAATAAATACGGTCACCCGAACAAAGAAGTAATTGAGAGATTAAACAAACACAACATCAAAATTAGGCAAACATCTATCGAAGGAACCATTTCCTACGTTCAATTAGCCTCATAATGTTGTATAATTCAACTAATATGAATTACATCCTTTATGGCGAACAATATCCAATGATCAAAAAGAAGCTTAACAAACTTCTTAAAGAAAGACTCGGCGAGCCTGATGATTTTAATGTCGCTAAATTTGACATGGATAATTCTTCATTGGATGACGCTTTAATGGATGCCTCACTTTTACCACTTGGCTATGATCGAAAAGCAGTGGTCTTTGATAACGTCACTTTCCTTGATAAAGGGGCAAAAAAAGATGATGTTCAAAAGATTCTTGAACTTGTTCAAGAACCTGATGAATCAATTGATCTATTCTTCGTTGTTAGAAAAGGCACAATTGATGATAAATCACCTATCGTTGAGGTCATTAAAAACAATGGCCAAATCCTAAACTTTGTTAATCTCACAAAAGAAGATTGGCCAAGATACGCAACAAAATATTTTGCAGATAGAAATATCCAAATTGATAAAGACGCATTATATGAGCTCATTGCTAGAGTAGATGGAGATTTAAATCGCTTCATAAATGAGGCGGATAAACTTTGTTTATATAAAGACCATTTAAGCATTGTTGACATCGTCTTAATGGTCGCTAAACCAATTGAAGATGATGCTTTCCAAATGAGCAACGCTCTCATTGCTGGAGATAATTCCTTGGCTTTGTCAATTTATCGCGATTTAAAACTCGGCGGACAAAAGGCAATTGATCCACTTATTCCAATGCTTGCTAATCAGTTCAGATTCTTCTCAAAAGTCTTTTTCCTATACGACAAAGGACTCGAAAGAGACGAGATTGCTAGTGAGTTATCCGCTAACCCATTCAGAGTGAAAATAGCCCTTCAAAATAGAAGACATTTATCTCGTAGAGATATTGCCCATGTTTTGGATGATTTATACTACCTTGATTATCAAATTAAAAGCGGCCAGATTGACCGCTTCTATGGTTTTGAATTATTTCTAATTAATTTTCCAAACTAATTACTTTGCTAATTCATTAACTAATCTTGTAAGAGAAGATTTTTTACGTGCAGCAGTGTTTCTTGCGTAAACACCATCTGTAACACTTTTATCGATTAAACGAATGGCAACTTTTAAGGCTGCTTTTGCACCTTCAACGTCTTTCTTTTCAACAGCAACTCTAACCTTCTTGCTTTCGGTGGCAATGCGGCTACGAACTGCAACGTTGCGTTGACGTGCTTTTTCGTTTGTTTGGATTCTCTTCATTTGTGATTTAATTTGAGCCATTTTCGTACCTCTTATAATTTCAATCGTTCATAAGTTTAGCAAACTTATTAAGTTGCGACAACTTTTATTTAACTTTTTTTGATTCCTTTCAAAGAAAGTATTTCTTCGGCGAAGTCATTGATGCATACAAGTAATGCATACTTTTCTTCAGGAATTTCAACTTCGAACTCTTTGTTGACTGTAGTGATAAGTTCAATGTAAGACATTGAATCACCGCCTAAGTCATTGATCCAGTGATCGCCATCTCCAATACGGACATATGGGAGAAGAAGAATCTTAGCAAATACTGATCTAAGTTTCTTGACGACTGGTTCGACATCTTCTAGTTTATAACCAGTTAGTGCGGATACTTTCTTGGATTCTCCAACTTTGACGAATGAATCTGGCGAACCTTCTAAAGTCTCTTTGACTTTAAAGCGTTTAACCTTCATTGAAGCCGTGAGTGGGAGAGTGTGTTTAGAAACAAGGAATGATTGAACGCGTTTTTCATTAGAAAGTGTTGCGTTAATCTCATCGCATTTCTTTTTGATTTCAAGCATGTCTTCTTCACCGACTTCACTTGAGATTTCAAAGACACATGTGATTGCTTCGTGTTGATTCTTTCCTTTTTTGACTCCAACGACACAAACTTTTGTGACGCCTGGAAGTCCTTTGAAGTAATCTTCGATTTCATCTGGATAGATGTTTTCGCCGTTTTCGTTGATGATGATATCTTTGATTCTACCTTTTAGGTAGTAACGACCTGTTTCATCCACGGATGCGATATCGCCTGTGTGGAGATAACCATCACTAAGATCTGGGACACGTTTCTCACCATCGATGATTTCCATACAGTGAGTGATGTTTGATTTAATGAGAAGCTCACCAGTATGTGGTTCTAATTTGGAAGTGTTGATGAGTTTGTACTCAACTCCGTGGAGTGGACGGCCAATACTTCCTTTAAGTCTGATTTCGACTTCATCGCTAAGTTCAACGGATGTAACACCGGCTTCAGTCATACCATAACCATTGTATAAGTGGTAACCAATACCATTAATGGTATTAAGTGTTTCAGCGGATAAGTATCCTCCGCCAGAAATACAGTAGCGGACTTTTCTTCCTAATAATTGATTTTGAACAATTGTTAGAGCGATGTTTGTTCCGGCTTGACCAGCTTGTTCCATCGAGATCTTGTGAGTGTTATAAGCAATCATCTTACCGAGCAAATCTGCTTTTCTTGTACCTTCAAGCTCTGCTTTACGAATAACTTGTTGGGCGATTGAATCCCAGAATAGTGGGACACTATAGATGTGAGTGACTCCACATTTTTGTGAGACACCAAGAACTTCAGTTGGAGATAAGTCTTTTACAAAGACGATATTCTTTCCGAAGAATGTGTACCAAAGGAAGACAGCAACGAAACCGAAGATGTGGTGGAATGGAATAATCGCAATGATATTGATTTCACCAGGATACATGATATCGTTTGTTTCGTTTGGCATATCTAAAGCAGCGGCAATTTGATTACACAAATTGGCACCGTTATAGACCATTAATTTGACATTACCAGTTGTTCCTGAGGAGCAGAACATAACAAAGTTTGCCCAACGAGCGGCAAAGCGCATGTTAACTTTGGCTTCTTTAAGAGTGTTAACTGATATTGTTTGAATTGAGTAGGTGACAATCTCTTGAGAGATAATAGCAGCAGCATGTGATTGAGCGAGTAATACTTCAGTATTATCTTTTGGTAATTTAGCGTCAATGAGGAATGGAATGTATCCACTCATGAGGATACCCCAGAAAATAAGTGGCCATTCAGGACAATTTTTAACCTTCAATGCGACAACTGAATCTGTTGGAACACCTTTTAGGAGTTCACTAATACGTGATCCATATTCAAAACACATTGAACGATATTGTTTGTACTTGATGGATGTTGGCTTTCCTTTTTCGTTGAGCCAAGTGAGAGCTTTTTCACCTTTATGTAAAGATGTTGACATCATAAAGATGTCTTGCATCGTTTTTGACGTTTTAAGTAATTCGTCTGCGGCAGCAAAGAATTGTTTGACTTGTTTACTTTCGTAACTCATACTTTCTCCTTTCAACGACTTTTCTATAATATACTTTTTTCAAATAATTGAAAATATAAACTACAATTCTTATAATCATAGATATGAAAGATTTTGGTGAGTATCGTCTTATATTTATGGGAACACCTAGCATTGCCGCTAGAGTGTTTGAGGCACTTATTCAAAAGGGCTATCATTTTGTCGCACTCATCGCCCAAGAAGATAAACCTGTTGGACGTAAAGGCATCTTAGAACCAGTTCCTACTAAAGTAGTTGCTCAAAAATATAATATCCCAGTCTATCAACCTCATAAGATCAGGCTAGACTATGAATTCGTTAAAGAACTCAAACCTGATTTAATTCTCACCATGGCCTATGGCCAAATTGTTCCACAAGGGCTACTTGATATACCTCAATTTGGATGTTTGAACCTCCACGGATCATTGCTTCCAAAATATAGAGGAGCCGCTCCAATCCAAAGAGCAATCATTGATGGTGAAGCTAAAACTGGCATCACCCTCATGGAAATGGTGGACAAGATGGATGCTGGCAAAATGTTTGCCAAAGAAGAAGTGGTAATTGCTCCTGAAGATAACTACACCTCACTTTGTGAGAAGATGTCCGATGCTGCAATTAAAGTTTGCATTGATAATCTTCCAGCGTATCTTGATGGTAAGTTACATGGCGAAGAACAAGATGAATCACTCGTAACTATTGCTAACAAAATCAAACCAGATGATGAGAAATTAGACTTGTCTAAATCAACTAAAGAATTCATTGATTATATCCGTGGTTTAAGTGAAGAACCTGGTGGTTATATCTTCATAGAAGATAAGAAGTTCAAAATCTTCAAGGCTCACAAGGTTGACCTCCCTAAAAAAGAAGTTGGATGTATCGAAGTTAACAAGAACATATATTTGCATCTTAAAGACGGAGTCATTCTCCTTGATAAAGTCCAACTTGAAGGCAAGAAAAAGATGGATTCAAAATCGTTTAGTAACGGCAACAAGATGCTAAATGGTAAAATTGCAAAATAAAGACTGTTAAAAACAGTCTTTTTTGTTATAATGATAATATGGAAAAGAAACTAAAGTTATCGGTTCACCAACTAGTTGACTTTCTTTTAAGAGTGGGTGACATCGATAATCGCATATACAATTCCACGACCATGCAAGAGGGCAGTCGCATCCATGCAATGTATCAACACATGCAAGGAAGTAACTATCTTTCTGAGTACTCATTATTCGAGACTTTCAAGGTTGATGATTTTGAAATTTCTTTAGAGGGTAGGGCAGATGGCATCATCGTTAGAGGAGACGAAGTCACAATTGATGAAATCAAATCAACAGTTGCTAAGCTTGACGAGTACTATGAAGAACAAAAAGAATGGCATCTAGGCCAAGCAAAGTGCTATGCACTTATGTATGCTCATGAGAAGAATCTTGATCATATAAGTATTGATTTAACATATATCAATCAAATTGATGAGACAAAGTTAGTAAAACATTTCTCATATACCACCGAAGAACTTGAAAAGGATATTGAGAAGCTGCTACATGAATACCTAGATTTCTATCGCTATATCTTTGATAGAACTAAGAAGCGTAATGAGAGTGCTGCTAAGCTAGATTTCCCATTTGATGATTTCAGAAAAGGACAAAGGAAACTCGCAAAATATACCTATGGTATAGCTACTAATGGTGGCATCTTAATTTGCGAAGCTCCTACTGGAATTGGAAAGACAATTTCAACGTTGTATCCGTCAGTGAAAAGCTTTGCTTTAGAGAAGAACGAAAAGATTTTCTATCTAACGGCTAAGAACTCTGCAAAAGAAGCCGCTTTCCAAGCTATGAATCTTCTTCAAGAAAAAGGACTTGAAGCAACAGACATTCTTATCACTGCCAAAGATAAGATTTGCTATTGTCCAGGCAAAGCCTGCAATCCGGATGAATGCCCATATGCAAAAGGCTATTACACCAAGATCAGAGAGATACTTGTTGATTCGCTCCACAAATATAAAACTTTCTCCAGAGAAACAATTCTTTCAATAGCCTCATTTAATGGCATATGTCCATTTGAATTATCCTTAGACCTATCTTTGTACGTAGATGTCATCATTTGCGACTATAACTACTTCTTTGATCCGATCGTATATCTTAAAAGATATTTTGATGAAGACGCGATAAATAATGTCGTGCTTGTCGATGAGGCTCATAACCTTGCTGATAGAGGTCGTAGCATGTATAGCGCATCTATATCTTCCTTTGACTTCCAAAGAGCAAGAAAAGCGGTGAGACATTTAGAACATAAAAAGATTAAGAATGCGATTAAACGCATTTCTAAGCTTTTCAATCACTATGAAGAATATGATGAAGGTGATCATCTAATTCCATTTTTAGAGCCGACTCATCTTAGAGGCATTGAAGCCTACCTCTTAGCGGCTTCTGATGTTAATAAACATCATCATGAGTTTGTCACTGATGAATTCACTGATTTCTATTTTGAACTCAATAAGTTTTTTAAACTTCTTGATTACTATGACAACTCATTCTGTTTATATGTCACAAGGAAAGGCGATTACACATCTATCAACCTATTCTGTCTTGACCCTAGTGAACAGCTATATCGAACATTCCAAAAGGTTCGTAGTAAAGTCATCTTCTCGGCGACATTATCACCTCTAGATTATTATCTAGGTATCATAGGCGGAAGTGACAAAGATCCATTTATTGCTTTGCCATCACCTTTCAAGAAAGAGAATCTTAAGGTCATGGTCGCTCCAAACATTTCGATCAAGTACAAAAATAGAAATGCAACAATTGAAAAAGTAGCGAGCTATATCAAGGAATTTGTCTCAGGAAAAGTAGGTAACTACTTTGTCTATGTCCCAAGCTATGAATATTTGACTTCGTTACTACCATATTTAGAGTTTGACGGTGATGTCAATCTCATCGTTCAGGAAAAAGATATGGACGATAGAAGTAAACAAGACTTTTTGTCTTGCTTTGCTGAAAACCCAGTCAAAACAACCATTGGTGTTGTTGTTCTTGGCGGAGCATTTGGCGAAGGTGTTGACCTCGTCAGCGATAGGCTTATCGGAGTAGCAGTTATAGGGGTCGGAATTCCTCAAATCTGTTTTGAAAGAGATAGAATTAGAGAATATTTCTCTAGTGTTGGAAAAGATGGCTATCTATATAGCTATGTTAACCCAGGCATCAATAAAATTATGCAAGCTGTCGGCAGAGTAATCCGCAGTGAAAACGATAGAGGTGTTGCCTTACTTATTGATGATAGATATCTTACAAAAACATACAGCGATTTATTTGAAAATAAATGGCCTAACTATGAAGTGGTAACTTCCAAAGAAGAAATCAAAGATATCGTTAATGCATTTTGGAAGAGGAGATAGACAATAGTTAAATTATTGTTATAATTTTGAAGATATGAGTTTCGATCAAAGTCACATTCGTAATTTTTCAATCATTGCGCACATTGACCATGGCAAATCAACCTTGGCTGATCGTATTTTAGAGATGACTGAGACAGTCTCTAAAAGAGAAATGAAGGACCAGTTCCTCGATTCGATGGATCTAGAAAGAGAACGTGGCATCACAATCAAACTCAATGCCGTTACCTTAAAATACCATTCAAAGAATGGTGAAGACTATCTATTCAACTTAATAGACACTCCGGGGCATGTCGACTTTTCTTACGAAGTAAGTAGATCACTTGCCGCCTGTGAAGGATGCCTTTTAGTCGTAGACGCTACGCAAGGCGTAGAGGCTCAGACGCTCGCAAATGTATACTTGGCTGTCGATAACAACTTAGAAATTCTTCCAGTTATCAACAAAGTTGATTTACCTTCTTCTATGCCTGATATGGTCAAGCAAGAAATCGAAGAAAGAATTGGCATTCCATGCGATAACGCTAATCTCGTAAGCGCGAAAACAGGCGAAGGAGTGGCCAAAGTACTTGAATCCATAGTCAAATATATCCCAGCCCCAAAAGGCGACCGTAATGCCCCTTTACAGGCCTTAATATTTGATTCCTTCTATGATTCGTACCGTGGAGTTATCGTTTTAATTTGTATTAAGAACGGAACAGTTAAAGTAGGGGACACAATCCGCCTTATGGCATCTGGCCACGAGTATCTTGTTACCGAAGTTGGCATTAGAACTCCAAAGGAGTTAAAGAAAGATGAATTATATGCTGGTGAAGTTGGATACTTAGCTGCCCAAATCAAAGACATCAAAGATGTATTCCCTGGCGATACGATTACCTTGCGCGACAACCCATGTGAGCACGCGCTTCCTGGATATCGCAAGATGAACCCAATGGTCTTTTGTGGCTTATACCCAGTTGATAGTAAGAAATTCCTCGATTTAAAGGATGCTTTAGAGAAATTGTCTCTAAATGATGCTTCCTTAGTCTTTGAAGCTGAAACTTCCCAAGCCTTGGGCTTTGGTTTTAGATGTGGTTTCTTGGGATTATTACATATGGACGTAGTCCAAGAAAGACTTGAAAGAGAATACGGACTTGATCTTATCTTGACCGCTCCAAGTGTTATATATCATGTTTACCTCACCAAAGGTGATATGATTGAGCTTGACAACCCATCAAAGCTTCCAGATCTCACTCTTATCAAAGAGATTCAAGAACCGTACGTCAAAGCTGAGATCATGACTCCGAAGGAGTATGTAGGCCCTGTTATGGAACTTTGCCAAGATAGAAGAGGCGTTTATATTGACCTCCAATATTTTGATGACACAAGAATGATTCTTACATATGAATTACCGCTCTCTGAAATTGTTTACAATTTCTTTGATAAACTTAAAAGCTTTACAAAGGGTTATGCATCCTTTGATTATCAATATAGTGGCTATAAGCCAGGCAACCTCGCTAAGATGGATATCATGCTCAATGGCGAAGTTATCGATGCTTTATCCACAATTGTTCATAGAACAACTGCCTATCAAAGAGGCAGCATTGTTGTTCGTAAACTAAAAGAGATTATCCCGAGACAACAATTTGAAGTCCCAGTACAAGCTGCCATAAATGGCAAAGTCATCGCTAGAGCAGATATCAAGGCTGTTAGAAAAGATGTTCTTGCTAAGTGTTATGGTGGTGATATTTCTCGTAAGAGAAAGTTGCTCGAAAAGCAAAAAGAGGGAAAGAAGAGAATGAAGGCTATTGGATCGGTTGAAGTCCCACAAGATGCCTTTATGAGTGTTCTTTCCATTGATGAAGACGAA
Source organism: Bacilli bacterium (assembly GCA_024695235.1). Classification (GTDB taxonomy): domain Bacteria; phylum Bacillota_I; class Bacilli_A; order RFN20; family CAG-826; genus Fiminaster. The sequence goes on from JAILIP010000019.1 coordinate 42,564, forward strand.
TAGTAATAATTTGGTAAAAAATTAGTAATTTTCTTATTGTAATAAGATTTCCTCTTTAGTATAATGATGCTAGAAGAGGTATTTTTTATGGCAAATAACAATTTAGCAGTTAGATTTACTGATGAAATGTATGCGACAAGACCAGAAGTCGCTCGTGCACTTGGCACAAATTTAATTGACTCCATTTGGAAACAAATTCTTGAATATCGTGAAGATTTTAAAAACGATAGCGGACTCTATGACATCTATAAAGAGCCACTCCATTTGATCTTCGCAAACAATGTTGTTAGAAAGACAAATGCTGTCAGCGATAGAATCAATCACACATTTGAAGAATATTCTTCAATGAGACCAAATTCCATCGAGCGTAATACGCTTCGCATGGATATGTTCAAGTCTGCATTGCGCTATGTCGCTAAATCAAAAGGCATCCTTGCTAATGATATTGCCTTAGAAAACATAGTTTATGGTCACAATACCAACCTTTTATACATGCCTCTTGTTAACTATTTCAATGCTTTGATGAAATTCGAGCAAAGCCCAACAGAACTAGTTGATGAATCTTTGATTGCTTCTTACTTAGAAGTTCTCAATGGTGGTGGAGAATTGCTCTCGTTCTATAGAACAAGTGAAATTTCTGTCCCTAGCCAAAAGGTTCTTATCAATAGAGAATATCAAGGTGCTCCTGTAGGCGAGATTGAACGTATGATGTCCAATCTTATTGATTTTATCAATAGACCGAACTTTGAATTATCTGTTAAAGTTGCTGTCATCGCCTATATGATGAATTACATCAAACCATTCGAATTATATAATGAAGAAATTACAGTTCTTTTAATCAAACTTGCTCTTGGTAGATCTGGTCTTAAAGATGCCGCATCCATTATTCCTCTTGAATCACTTTTATCAAATGATAAAGATGGACTCGCAAATGCTTCTAGAGAAACTCAAAAGAGCAAAGACTTAACTTACTATGTCCTAGAATCACTCAAGGTTGTGGATGATTCTTTATCGTCAGTGCTCGATCGTATCGTGCAAGTGACACGTGATGAAGTCGAAAAAGCATTCTTCTCTGAAGAGGAAGAAGTAGTTCAACCAACACAAAGTGTTGAATCACAACTATTCACAACACCAGCTCCTACACCTACCTATGTAGTGAAGCCTGAACCTACTCAAAGCGCACCTGCTCCTGCATACGTTAAACCTCGTCCTGCCCCAAAGGTAGAAGTAGCAAACAACGAACCTAAAGTTAATGTTCATATATATCAACAAATGGACGAAAAAGCCTTAAAGGCAGCCGCTGAGGAGCTTTTAGAGAGTGACCCACATCTTCGCCCAGCCCAAGCCCATTTCTACGTCAGACACTGCTCTATGGGCAAGTACTACACAATCCAACAATTCAAAAAAGAAGAAAGAGTCGTTTATGAAACAGCTCGTACTTCCATGGATAACCTCGCAAAGCGAGGATATTATAGACGTGAACAAGTTAAAAATAAGTTTGTTTACACACCAATCTCTAAAGAGTAAAATAGGAGAACATTATGAGAACATTTGCTGCTGATTTATTACCTTTATGGATTATCCTTGCATTATTGGTCTTTTTTGGAGCAATGATTGCAGTTATTATCGTGGTTAAAAGAAAAACCAACAAAGTTGGTGTTAACGAAGAAGAAAAAGTTGACGAGCAAACAGCTGTTCAACAAGAGCTTGATCGCATCTTAGTTCCAATTGAAGATGACGAAGTTCAAACCGAAATGGAAAAAGCTATTTCTTCTGACAAAGATGAATAAACCTCGTTCGCTTTACATCCATATCCCTTTTTGTTCACACATTTGTCACTATTGTGACTTTGTAAAATTATTCTATAACAACAAATTTTCAGAGCCTTGTTTAAAGGCTCTTTTTGCTGAGATAGATTCTTATCACATCGATAAAGTCGACACAATCTATATTGGTGGAGGTACTCCAACATCTTTGAGTGATGAAGAGTTCACATCATTACTAGATAAAGTCAAAGACTTTCTTACCCCCAATGGCGAATTCACTGTTGAAGCTAATGTTGAGAATCTCACAAAAGAGAAACTCGAGATTATGAAAAGTAGGGGAGTTAACCGACTCTCCATAGGAGTGGAATCCACGAATGATGGAATACTCAAAGCGATCGGAAGATATCACACTTACGAAGAAGCTGTTAAAGTAGTGAAACTTGCAAAGCAATATATCTCAAACATCAATGTTGATTTGATCTATGGATTCCCTCATCAAAGCGAAGAAGACTTAAGAAAAGATATTAAAAATATCTTATCTCTTGATGTAGATCATATTTCCATCTATTCACTCATCGTTTCTGAATGCACGAAATTCTATAAAGATGGGGTGAAAGAACAAGATCAAGATGAGTCGAGAAAATTCTACGACATCATTTTAAAAGAACTTAGAGAAAACGGATATGAGAGATATGAAATATCTAACTATGCAAGAAACGGCAAATATTCGCGTCACAATCTCGTCTATTGGCATAACCAAGAGTACTATGGCGTGGGCTTAGGTGCTTCTGGATATATTGCTGGAGCACGATACACGAACACAAAGAGCCTTAAACAATATCTTGAAGGCAACTGTGTTGATATCAAAGAAACGTTATCAAAAGATGAGCTTCTAGAAGAATACCTGTTATGCCATTTCAGATTAGAGAAAGGCTTCGCTAAAAACGATTTCAAAAATAGATTCGATCAAGAGTTCACTGAGGTGTTTAGAGGTAAAATCGATAGTCTAATTGAAAGAAAGTTGCTCATCATTGGCAAAGAAAATGTTCGTTTAAGTGATGACGGAATGGCCATCATGGATAACGTTATCGTGTCACTTTTAGGCTAAAATTTACAATATTTTTGAGAAATACCACTTTGTGGTGTTTTTATTTTTGTAATTTTTAGCACTTAACGCTTGACAGTGCCAAAATCATCTTTATAATATGAGTTAGCACTCCGAAAAGGTGAGTGCCAAATAGGAGGCACATATGAATAGAAGAGATAAAGTCTTAAAACTAATCGTTGAACACTTCATCAAAAATGCTCAGCCAGTTGGTAGTAAGACGCTCATTGAAGAATATGGTCTTGATTATTCATCTGCGACAATCCGCAGCGAAATGAATGCTCTTGAACAAGACGGATATCTTGAGAAAACTCATACATCATCCGGACGCGTTCCTTCTTCAAAAGGATATAAATACTACATTGAGCACCTACGTGATAGAAGCATTGATGAAGAATTCAAATATCAAATGCAGACTGTTCTTGACCAAAAGGTCAAATCAATCCAAGATGTCATCACTCAATCATGTGAAATTCTCTCACAGATGACAAATCTTGCCTCGATTGTCTTAGGTCCTGGTGCTAAAGAAGAACATCTTGTCTCTGTTCAACTCGTGCCAATCTCAAATACAAGTGCAACATGCGTATTTGTTACCGATCAAGGATATGTTGAAAACAAAACCTTCCGCATTGACGAGAACACAAAACTCAGCGATGTCGAAGAATGTATCAAACTCCTCAACGATCGTCTCAAAGGAACATCGATTGCCGAACTCGTTCCGAAGATGGAGGCCATTAGACCGCTTATCGATGACTATGTCATCAATCATGACGTCATCTACCAAGCCATGCTAGAAGCCTTCGTCGGATTCGCCAAAGATAGATTATCTGCCTTCGGCCAAGAGGAACTCTTCGATCAACCTGAATTCGCTAATGATGCGATGAAGATGAAAAAGTTACTTGAATTATTCAATTCTCCAGAAGCATTCCGTGAAGTTGAAGAAAGCGATGACGAAGGAATCTCCATCCGCATCGGTGATGATGACGAAGACGTCTCCATTGTCCAAGCTAAGATTAAAGTCCCTGGCAGCAATGAACGTTCCATCGCCGTCGTTGGTCCAAAGCGCATGGATTATGATAAGGTTGTCTCCTCATTAGAGTATCTAATGGAACTATTAGATGAGTACTATGATGAGTCACCTAGAAAGGAAGCAAAAGGTGAAAGAGAAGAAAGAAAACAAACCTTCCAAGGAAGAGAAAACTCTCACGGAAGTGGAAAAGCTAAAAAGTGATCTAGAGCATTGGAAAAATGAGTACTACCGTGCTTATGCTGACATGCAAAACCTTCGAAAGAAAGTAGAAGCCGATCACCGTGAAGCTATCAAATATCGTGCTGAAGGATTCGTTGATAATCTTCTCCCAATACTAGATGGCTTCCATATGGCGCTTCAAAATGAAGCGAGCAGTGTGGAAATGAAAAACTTCCTCACTGGATTCCAATACATCTATCGTAATCTCGTCAGCGTGCTTGAAAATGAAGGTGTTGCCGAATTCGCTCCGAAGGTAGGAGATACATTCGATGCCTCATTCATGCAAGCTGTCGAAACAGTCGTTGATGAAAAGAACCCAAACAAAGTTACTAAAGTAATCACAAATGGTTACAAACTCCATGATCATCTTATTCGTCCAGCCATGGTAGTTGTCTCAATTAAAGAGAAAATAGACGAACAAAAATCCGAAGAAAATCAAGAAGCCCACGAAGTGGACGCCTAACATAGGAGGATAATAATTTATGGCAAAAGAAATCATTCTCGGTATCGACTTAGGTACCACAAACTCCGTCGTCTCATATTTACAAGCAGATGGCAAAGTTAAAGTTATTCCAAACCCAGAAGGAACAATGACCACACCTTCAGTAGTTGCTTTCAAAGCAAGTGGTGAAGAAATCGTCGGTAATGCTGCTAAAAGACAAGCAGTCACCAACCCAGATACAGTCAGTTCCATCAAACGTAAAATGGGTTCAAGTGAAAAAGTACATATCAAATCTTTAAATAAAGATTTCACACCTCAAGAAATTTCCGCCAAAGTCCTCGCATATATGAAAAAGTATGCTGAAGATAATCTTGGCCAAAAGATTTCAAAAGCAGTTATTACATGCCCAGCATACTTCAACGATGCTCAAAGACAAGCAACTAAAGATGCCGGTCAAATCGCTGGTTTGGATGTTGTTCGTATTATTAACGAACCAACAGCTGCCGCTCTTGCCTATGGTCTAGATAAAGAAAAATCTGAAAAGATTTTAGTCTACGATCTAGGTGGTGGTACATTCGATGTCTCCATCCTTGATATTGGTGATGGCACATTCGAAGTTGTTTCTACCGCTGGTGATAACAAGCTCGGTGGTGATGACTGGGATAAAGTTGTCGCCGATTGGATCCAAGCTCAAATCAAGATTCAACATGGTATCGATGTTACCGATAACATGGCTAAACAAAGATTCTTGGATGCTGCTGAAAAGGCTAAAATTGAGCTTTCAAGCTCAGTCGAGACTACAATCTCCCTTCCATTCATCGCAATGTCATCCAATGGACCAGTCAACTTTGAAACAACTCTCACAAGAGCTAAATTCCAAGATATGACCAAGCATTTACTTGCTCGTACTGAAGAACCAGTTAGACGTGCTTTAGCAGATGCTAAGTTAAGTGCAAACGAATTAGATCAAGTCCTCCTTATCGGTGGATCTATCCGTATGCCAGCCGTCCAAGAACTCGTTAAGAAATTAACAGGCAAGACACCAAACTTATCAGTCAACCCTGATGAAGCTGTCTCTATCGGTGCTGCTATTCAAGGTGGTGTTGTCTCTGGAGACATCAAAGATGTCGTTCTTCTCGACGTCACACCTCTTACCCTTGGTATTGAAACTCTCGGCGGCATGATGACACCTCTTATTGAAAGAAATACAACTATTCCTACAACTAAGAGTCAAATCTTCTCAACAGCCGCTGATAATCAACCAGCCGTTGACATCATGGTCTATCAAGGTGAAAGACCAATGGCTGCTGATAACAAACTCTTAGGTCACTTCCAATTAAGCGGTATTAAACCAGCTCGTAGAGGTGAACCAAGAATCGAAGTTACCTTTAACATCGATGTTAATGGTATCGTCAAAGTAACCGCTAAAGACTTAGATACTCAAAAAGAACAAGAGATTACAATCTCTGGTTCAAACGGATTATCCAAAGAAGATATCGACCGCATGGTTAGAGAAGCTGAAGCTAATGCTGAAGCAGACGCCAAGCGTAAAGAAGAAGTCGAACTTAAAAATAAAGCCGAACAATACATCAATAGCATTGATCAAGCTCTCCAAGAAAAAGGCGATTCTATTGAACCTGCTCAAAAAGAGCAAACTCAAAAGCTCAGAGATGAACTTAAGACTGCTTTAGATAATAACGATATCGATACACTCAGAACCCGTCTCAACGAACTTGAAAAGGCTGCCGAAATGATGGCTCATACCCAAACTGCCGGTAAGTCCGCTCAAGCAAGTGATGAAGGCAATCAAACAGCTGACGATGTTGTCGATGCTGATAGCAGACCTAAAAACTAATTTACTTGTAAATTAAAACAACAAGCGTGGGGGATATATTCCCCTTCGCTTTGTCAGTTTAGAAAGGATGAAGTATGGCAAAACGTGATTTCTATGAAGTTCTCGGTGTTGATAAGAAAGCATCTAAAGATGATATCAAGTCAGCCTACCGTAAACTCGCTAAAAAATATCACCCAGACCTTAACCATGAACCAGATGCTGCTGAAAAGTTTAAAGAAGTTCAGGAAGCATATGATGTACTTTATGACGATAAGAAGCGTCAAATGTACGACCAATTTGGTATGGCGGCATTTGAACAAGGTGCATCAACTGGCGGTGCAGGCAATCCATTCCAAGGTGGAGGATTCTCCTCACAAGGTTTTGGTGGTGTTGACTTAGGCGATATCTTTTCATCCTTCTTTGGTGGAGGCCGTCGCCAAGCAAACTACGGCCCAAGACGTGGGGACGATTTAACCCAACGCATTCGCGTTCAATTCATGGACGCAATCACAGGTAAGAAAGTTCTTGTTCCAATTAGCTATGATGAAACATGTGAACATTGTGGTGGAACAGGCGCCAAGACTGCCAATGACCAACACACATGTAAACGCTGTGGTGGTAAAGGCTACATTAGAACCCAACAAAGAACACTCTTTGGAGTGATGGAAGGACAAAGTGTATGTCCTGACTGTGGTGGTTCAGGCAAAATCATCGACGTTAAATGTGATCACTGCGGTGGTAAAGGCTATGTTCACGTGAAACGTGATTATGAAGTTAACATCCCAGCTGGTATCAATGCCGGACAACAAATTAGAGTCCGTGGCAAAGGCGAAAGAGGCGTCAATGGTGGAGAGAATGGTGATCTCTATTTAGAGATTGTCATCGTACCACACGAATTCTTCAGAAGAGATGGCAACGATATCCATATCGATATCCCTCTAAGCTTCGTTGACGCAGCATTAGGCAAGAAAATTGATGTTCCGACCGTCTATGGCGAGGTTGAAGTGGAAGTCCCTGCTGGATCTCAACCAAATCAAATACTCCGTCTAAAAGGACGCGGTATCAAAGATATGCGTAGAGGTACTCCTGGAGATCAATACATCCATCTTCAAATCAAGACTCCAACAAAGTTGTCTAAAGAACAAAAGAAGCTTCTTGAGGAATATCAAAAGAGTGAAGTCAAAGGCGAATCATTCTTCGATAAATTCAAAAAAGCCTTCAAACGTTAAAGAAATTGACCGAGTAAAATCGGTCTTTTTTTAACAAACTTTATTGATAATTAAAGTAATTTTTGCTAAAAATTATATGTATTTGGAGATAAGAGTATGCCTAAATGTAAAAACTGCAACGCTGAATTAAGTAGACTTGATAAAGATATTTGCCCGTTCTGTGGGACTCTCAAACCTTTTGATGGTCAAGAAAACTATGAGACCGAAGATGTCACAAAAGCATTCGATCCTATTAAGGATGATTTAGAAGACATCAAATATAAGAGCAAAGTTGTCTGTGCTATCTTGGCGATGACACTTGGTGTTTTTGGTGCTCATTTCTTCTACTTAGGCAAGAAGAAGCTTGGCCTTATCATGATTGCTATTACAGCTGTTTTTGTTGCATCCATCGGATGTGCTTTGTTCTTCACAGGTGCACTCCATAATGTATTCGCATTCCTTATCCCATATTTCGCTTTAGAAGCCGCAATGATTGCCTCTGGAGTTATCACACTTCTTAGAAGTGATATTGTAGATGCTCGTGGAGAGTTCTTAAAATAATGCAAAGATATTTCGCCTCAGTTATCGGAAATAATGTTCTCCTTTCAGAAGAAGACGCTTTTCACTTGACTAAAGTGATGCGCGCTAGAAAAGGCGAAGAGATCGAAGTTGTTAATGAAGATATCCCATACCTTTGTAAAATCACCGAACTTAAACCACTCACCATTAAAGTAGTGGAGAAGATCAAAGAAAAAAGAGAACTTCCAAACGATGTCACTTTAATATGCGCTCTTATCAAAGGTGATAAGCTTGATTTTGTTTTACAAAAAGCTACCGAAATCGGTGTCAAAGAAATCGTTTTAATCACCACTGATAGAACAGTCGTGAAACCAAACAGTTTCAATACATCCAAAAAACTTGAAAGATATCACAAGATTCTAAGAGAAGCTTCAATGCAATCTCATCGTAATAAAATTCCTGAACTTTATCGATTAATCGATATGAGCAAGTTAAGCACCGTCCGTGCTGATCGTAAAATTATCGCTTATGAAGGTGAAGCTGGAAACACTAAATCATTCTGGGATGCCCTTAAGGGAATTCAACCAAAAGAGAAAATTGCTATCTTAGTTGGTCCTGAAGGAGGCTTCTCACCAATCGAAGTCAAGAAAGCCCAAGCAAGCGGCTATGTTCCTGTCTCCTTAGGTAATCGTATCCTAAGAGCCGAAACGGCCTCTATATACGCTTTAAGCGTGCTTTCTTGCTATCTTGAACGTAAATAACATGAACTTCAAACTCATCTCACTTGGCTGTAAGGTCAATTTCTACGAAAGTGCTGCTTTGCGAAACCTCTTCATCAAAGAGGGATTTTTTGAAAGTGATGATGCTGATATTGTTGTTATTAATACATGTTCAGTCACAGCCGTAGCTGATCAAAAGTCCCGTCAAATCATTCGCCGTGAACGTAGGAAAAATGAAAAGGCCATAGTGGTGGTAATGGGCTGCTATTCTCAAAAAAACGCTGAATATGTAGTTTCTAATTGCGGAGCCAACATCGTTGTCGGAACATCCAATAGAGACAAGATTATTGACTATGTCAATGACTACATCAAAAACAAGAAAACTATCGTTAAGATTGATAAAGATACAAGGCATTTGAAGTACGAATCTTTCCATACCTTTATCACTCCTGATTCCACAAGAGCGTACATCAAAGTCGAAGACGGCTGTAACAACTTCTGTTCTTATTGCACGATCCCATACACTCGTGGACAAGCTCGCTCGAGAGATAAACAAGAAATTATCGATGAGATAACATACCTCATCGGTCAAGGATACAAAGAATTTGTATTGTCTGGTATTCATACCGCTCATTATGGGGTGGATTTAAAAGACACAACATTCTCCGATTTAGTTGAAGAGATTTGCAACATTCCTGATATGTATCGTGTGAGAATTTCTTCGATTGAAGAAAGTGAGATAGATGATAAGTTTATCGAACTCTTAAAAGTATACCCAAGCATTGCTGATCATTTGCATATGCCAATTCAAAGCGGATCATCCTCTGTCTTAAAAAGAATGAATCGTAAGTACAATGTCGATGACTTCTTAAAGAAGGTTGAACGCATTCGCGAAGTTAGACCAGACATCGCTATTACAACAGATGTCATCGTTGGATTCCCAGGAGAAACAGAAGAAGAATTCATGGAAACTTTTAATTTTATTAAAAAGGTTGGCTTTGCTGAACTCCATGTATTCCCATTTTCTGCTCGTGAGAACACAGCCGCATATTACATGAAAGACAAAGTCTCTCCAGAAGTGAAACAAGAACGTGTTAAAAAACTCATTGAATTAAGTGATAAGTTAGCAGCAGACTATAAGTCTAAGTTTATCGGACAAGAGCTCGAAGTCATTCTCGAGGAGAGAAACAAGAAGACAAATATGCTATCTGGCTTCACATCTAACTATTTAAAATTAAGTGTTGATTTACCTGATAGTTATATTGGCAAAGTTGTCGCGGTCAAAGTGCGATAACATCGAATAAATTTACTAAAAAATTAAACATTGTTTGAATAATTATTGCATTTTGGTCTATATAATTTATAATTATTCGCAGTCAATTAGGAGGAATTTAATATGGCAGTCCCATTCAGAAGAACTTCAAAGACATCAAAAAGAATGCGTCGTACACACTTCAAACTCTCTGTGTCCGGACTCGTTAAATGCCCTAACTGCGGTGCAACAATCAAATCACACAATGTTTGCCCAAAGTGCGGTCATTATGATGGTAAAGATGTCATGGCTAAAAAGGATAAATCAGTTGTTGATGTAAAACCTGCTCCAAAAGCAGCTAAGAAACCAGCAGCTAAGAAAGCTCCTGCTAAAAAGCCAGCCGAAAAGAGTGAATAGTATTCACACCTTGTGATATAATCAACTTATAGAGGTAACAAAAATGGAAATGAACAAATTAATCGATCACACCCTTCTTAAACCAGATGCTTCTATTGAAGCAATTAAGAAACTATGTGAAGAAGCACGCGAATATCAATTCGCATCTGTCTGCGTCAACCCATGCTTTGTTCCGCTTGCCGCTGAAATGCTCAAAGGTAGTGGTGTCAAAGTTTGTACAGTCATCGGTTTCCCTCTTGGAGCAACTCTCCCAGAAGTTAAAAAATACGAAGCCGAGAAAGCTGTTGAAGCAGGCGCTGAAGAAATCGATATGGTTCTAAATGTCTCAATGGCAAAAGAACACGATTACGATTACATTGAAAAAGAAGTTAAACTCGTTAAGGAAGGTTGCCACGGAAGATTACTTAAAGTAATTCTTGAAACTTGCTTACTCACAGACGATGAAATCGTCGAATGCAGTAAAGCCAGTGTTCGCGGAAACGCTGATTATGTCAAAACATCCACTGGATTCTCAAAAGGTGGAGCAACAGTTCACGCTGTTGAATTAATGAGAAAAGCTGTTGGACCAAACATTGGTGTTAAAGCTAGCGGTGGTGTTCATAACCGCGCTGAAGCTGAAGCTATGGTTAAAGCTGGTGCATCACGTATTGGTGCTTCCTGCGGTGTCCAAATCGTAAAAGAATAATTTAGTACTTTGTACTATGCGTAAGAAAGGAGATGAGAAATTATGCCAAAAACAGTCGTTCGTGAGAATGAATCATTAGACGAAGCACTTCGCCGTTTTAAACGTCAAGTCAACAAGTCAGGCGTTCTCCTTGAGTCACGCAAAAGAGAGTTCTATCTCAAAAAAGGTCTTAAACGCAAACTAAAAAGCGAAATGGCCAGACGCAAATCTTATTAATAAAAAACAAAAATTATCCTTGACTATGTCAAGGATTTTTTTATGTCTGACACACTTTTGAATTTTTGGACTAGATAAAGGGTAGGAGGTGTTTTGAAAATGAAATACTTTTGTTACCAGAGCAATGATCATGATTGCGGCTTTGCGGCCTTGAAGATGATGTTGGCTACACTTAATCATTGCCGAAGTTATCTCTATCTTCCCAAAAATGAGAAAAGATCATATTTCAGTTTTACTGACTTAAAAGATATCGCTAGTAAGTACGGGCTAACATTAAAGGCATATCACTATCAAGTCAAAGAAGTGAATGAACTAAAGCCTTGTCTAGCGGTAATCTATGGGCAACACCTTGTTTACATCAAAGATGTATCTCATGGAGTATATACGATATATGACCCTGCCCAAGGTATCTACAAGATGAAAGCATCCAAGTTTGACGAAATATGGACGGGCGATACTTTAGAAATCGATTCATATGTAAAAACAGAGTATAAGACAAAAAGGAATTACATTATCCCAATGCGATTCTTTATTGTATCTGCTTTGATATCGGTATTAGCGGTGGTGTCACTTGCCATTGGATTTTTCTTTGTCAAAAACGATTCTTACATCTTTCTTCCAATTATCTTCATCGCATTGTTCTCAATATGTGAGTTAGTAGAAAATTGGTATTTAATCAAATCAATAAATTGGTTTGATAAGAAATATGTGCCATTAATCTTTGAAAACAAAAACGAAAACGCCATGGATACATATAAGGACTACATCAACTTCAAAAAAGACTACTTTTCTTTCGGTCGTAAATTCTTCTCGGCGATGCTAACATCATCTTTTGTTTTGGTCATTCTAATTCTTAATGATCCAATAAATTCGATTATGCTCATTGGCATTGTCTTATTGCTCATTTTGGAAAGATTGCTCTTCAAAAGAAGAGATACTGAATTCATGGACAACTTATCGCATAACGAGCAACTACTGATCACTAATTCGAACGCCAATCTCGTTGAAGATATCTTGATGATAAGCCACTCATCCGGTGGTTATGTTTTGAATTTATCTGTGAGAAAATGTATTAATACATTTATTATCATTGTTTTGAGCTTTACCATGATGATGATTTCCCAAACTGTCAGCGTCAATTACATCATCTTCCATTTTGCCGCATATTATCTTTTCTATTCCAACATCGATATTGTTTTAACAATGGGTGAGAATAAAAAGCAGTACGACATGTCGAAAGCTAGATTCCTAGATACGTGTAATTTATAGCAAACTTTTAAAAACCGTGATATAATAAGCCCCCAAAGATATGGAACTAGATTTTATCAATCAAGGACCTACATCATATGATGTATATGAAGACAAATTCCGTGAATTAATGGAAAAAGTGTTTTCTCATCTCAATGTGAAAGAAGATTACATTGTTGATGTAAGCATCATTGATAATAAGGCTATCCATGAAGTGAATCGTTCGTATCGCGGCATTGATCGCCCAACGGACGTCATAAGCTTTGCTTTCTTTGACGACAAAGAGGAAAAAGCTACTCCAGGGGTTCCATCATCTTTAGGTCAAATCTTAATCTCATATGAGAAAGCCGAAGAACAAGCAAAAGAATATGGCCATTCTCTAAATAGAGAAATGTCATTCTTGTTCGTTCATGGAATGCTTCACCTTCTCGGCTACGATCATATGACTGAAAAAGACGAAAAAATCATGTTTTCTCTTCAAGAAGAGATATTAGGAGGAAGAACAAATGAACGCTAAGGAATTAGTTAAAAAAGCAGAAGAAGCCCGTAAGTTATCCTACTCACCTTATTCTCATTTTGCTGTTGGAGCAGTTATCCTTTGCAAGGATGGTCAATTGTTCCAAGGTGCGAATATTGAAAACTCTGCTTACCCACTTTGTATGTGTGCAGAAAGAAACGCTCTTTACAATGCTTACATGCATGGAAAACGCAAAGAAGATATCGTTGCATTAGCCTTAACTGCTGATACAGATGGTCCATGTGCTCCTTGTGGAGCATGTCGCCAAGTCATCTCTGAATTGATGCCTAAAGATGCCAAGATTTATATGGGCAACCTAAAAGGTGATATTCAAGAGACAAGCATTTCCGAATTGCTTCCATTTGCCTTCTCCGAGGATGATTTGAAATAACAATGAAATCTGGATTTGTTGCAATAGTTGGTAGACCTAATGCTGGTAAGTCAACTATTATCAATGCTCTTTTAGAAAGAGACATCTCAATTGTCACCGAAAAAGCTCAGACAACTAGAAATGTCATCAAAGGCATCTATGATGATGGTGAATATCAGATTGTTTTCGTAGATACTCCGGGTATCCATAAAGCGAGACATTCCTTAGGAAAGATAATGAACCAAGGAGCCTTAGATTCCTCCAAAGGCGTTGATGTCATTATTTTAGTGGTGGATGGATCTCGTAAATTTGATGAAGGTGACCAATTCATTGCTAACTCACTTCCAAACAATGTTCCAATGATCGTGGTAATCAATAAAATTGATTTAATCCGCTTACCACAAGCTGTTGAAATCAAAAAGGTTTATCACGAGAAATATCCACACGCTGAAATCCTTGAGATGAGTGCGATTGAAAACTTCAACATTGATGAACTTCTTAACAAAGTTAAAACATTTATGCCTGAAGGACCTCGCTATTATCCAGAGGATGCTATCAGCGATAAAGACGCAGCCTTCTATGTTTCAGAAATTGTTAGAGAGAAGTTGCTCCTTTCCTTAAAGGAAGAAGTCCCTCATGAACTAGCAGTCCGCGTTGATGAAATAACTCACAAGAAAAACGAAGTATATATCAAGGCTACTATTCTAGTAGACAAAGAATCTCACAAGGGAATTGTCATCGGTAAAGGTGGCAAGAAGATCAAATCCATTGGCATCAAGGCCAGAGCCACTCTTGAAGAGTACTTCAATAAGCACATATTCTTAGAACTATTCGTTTCAGTCAAAGAAGACTGGATCAATAACCCAAGAATTCTAAAAGAATTAGGATACAAATAATGATTGAATTTGAAGGGATTGTAACTAGACTAACCCCTTTTCGCGATAATGATGCGATGGTAAATGTAATCTCTAGCGATAAGATGCATTCTTTTCTTGCTAGGGGTGTCATGAAATATGAAAGCAAAAACGCTCCAAGCGTTGGATTATATACTAGGGGTAGATATTCTCTTTCCAAAGGAAAAGATGGCTTTTCACTTAGGAATGGTGAGCTTTTAGACAGCTACCAAAACATCAAAACCAACTTGGACTCTTTATCAATCCTAGACTTTATCGGAGAGCTAACTAATAAGTTAGTCCAAAACGAAGACACTCCAAAAGTGTATCCGAATCTAGTAAGATGCCTTGAACTTTTAAATAAGGGTTTTGATCCATTTACCATTGGTTTAATATATTTCGCCCACATTTTAAATGTAATCGGCTACGGACTAGAGGTTGATAAATGCGTTATAAGCGGTGAAACAAGTCAAATCGTCGCTGTTTCTTATGTTGATGGGGGATTTATCACCCAAAACTGTTTTGACCCTTTAAAACACGTTAAGTGTACATCGCGCAAGTTAAAGATAATCCGCTATGCGTTCAAAGTGGACATGGATTCATATGACAAAGTAGCGTTTGAAAAAGATGAAAGTAGGGAAATCATCTTAGAATTAGCCCAGTTCATCTATGATGCTCTGCAAATAGAGCTTAAATCACTCAAATTAATCAAAAAAATATAAAGTTCACTTAAAATAGGTTGACAAGATATAACGATACTAGCATAATAGTGTCATATTTTTTCGAGGTATATGTAATATGGAAAAGAAATTCGATGAAATTGTTACCCATCTTATATCCAGTGGTTTTGTTTATCAAGACTCTGAGATCTATGGTGGTTTATCTAACTCTTGGGATTTTGGTCCTTTAGGAGTTGAATTAAAAAACAACATCAAAAAGTTGTGGTGGAAGAAGTTCGTTCAAGAATCTCCAACTAATGTTGGAATTGATGCAGCTATCCTCATGAACCCAGGTGTTTGGAAAGCGACTGGTCACGTTGCAACATTTGCTGACCCTCTCATTGACTGCAAAGAATGTCATTCCCGTCATAGAGCGGATAATCTCATTGAGAAGACTCATCCAGAAGCAGATGTTAACGGCATGACCAACGAACAAATGATCCAATTTATCAAAGATAATAAGGTCAAATGCCCTGTATGTGGTAAGTCAAACTTCACAGATATTAGACAATTCAATTTGATGTTCAGAACTCATATTGGTGTCACTGAAGAAAGTGAAAGCTTGGTCTATTTAAGACCAGAGACTGCTCAAGGCATGTTTGTTAACTTTAAGAATGTTCAAAGAACATCACGTCGCAAAATCCCATTTGGTATTTGTAACATCGGCAAGAGCTTCCGTAATGAAATTACACCGGGTAACTTTATTTTCCGTGTGCGTGAATTCGAACAAATGGAAATGGAGTTCTTCTGCAAACCAAATACTGACTTAGAGTGGTTTGACTATTGGAAAAACTACTCACTCAAGTTCCTTGAGTCATTAGGAATTGGCGAAGAAAACCTTCGTTACCGTGATCACGAGAAAGAAGAACTTGCTTTCTACTCTAAAGCTACAACAGACGTCGAATACAAGTTCCCATTTGGTTGGGGTGAAATCCTCGGCGTAGCCGATAGAACCGATTATGACCTAAAACGTCACATGGATTGCAGTGGTCAATCACTCGAATATCTCGATCCAGAAACAAACGAAAAATATGTTCCATATTGTATTGAACCTTCCATGGGTGTTGAACGTATCTTCCTCATGATTGTATGCGAAGCATATGATGTTGAACAACTCGAAAAGGAAAGCCGCATTGTCATGCACATCAAGCCAAGTCTTGCTCCATACAAAGCAGCCATTCTTCCTTTAAGCAAACAGCTCAATGAAAAAGCAAAAGAAGTCTTGGGTATGCTTAACAAGCATATGTCAGTCACATATGATGAGACAGCTTCCATTGGTAAACGTTATCGTCGTCAAGACGCTATCGGAACACCATTCTGTATAACAGTGGACTTCGAAAGCCTTGAAGATAATTGCGTTACAATCCGTGAAAGAGATTCGATGCAACAAGTCAGACTTCCAATTAGTGAAGTTAGAAACTATCTTTTAGATAAAATTGAAGAATAGTATTAAATTAGTAGATTTATAGTAGGAAATAGCATGGTATTTGATCACGATTTACTACAAGAAATTAAGAGTCGCGCCGATATAGTCGACGTTATTTCCTCATATATTAATGTCATTAAGAAGGGACGCCGCTATGCGGCTGTATGTCCATTCCACGATGATCACAATCCTTCGATGGACATCAATAAAGAGAAGCAAACATATCATTGTTATGTTTGTCATCATGGTGGTGATGTTTTCTCCTTTGTTGCTGACTATGAAAAGATTTCATTTGCAGATGCGGTGAAGCGTGTTTGCGAAATCATCAATTTTGACGATCCTCGTTTACATCAACACGAAGTTGTTAAACCAGTGGATGTTAGCATCCAAACACTCTATAACTGTATTAGCGAACTTCAAAAATTCTATGAATATGGTCTTCAAACTGAAGAAGGCACAATCGCTAGAGACTACCTTAAGAAGAGACAGCTATCAGATGAACAAAGTTCAAAGTTCTCTTTAGGATACTCTCTCAATGACGGAAAGCTCGCTATTGCCTATCTTCAAAAGAAGGGCTTCTCTTTAAAGAATATCGAAGATATTGGTATTGCTCTTGCTCGTACATCTGGTACAGCAGACTCTAATGCTGGAAGACTAATCTTCCCTATTAAAGATGCCAATGGACAAGTCGTCGCCTTCTCCGCGCGTAAACTTACAAGTGGAGATGATGCACCTAAGTATGTGAACTCTCCGACAACTAAGATTTTTAAGAAAGAAGCAACCTTATATAATTACCACATTGCAAAGCAATCTGCTAAACATGATGGCTATTTATATGTCTTAGAAGGCTTTATGGATGTGTTCGCTTTAGACACAATTGGTATCTCATCCGCAGTTGCCATCATGGGAACAAAGCTTACTGAACAACATGTCAACATGATTAAACGTCTAAATGTTGAAGTTAGACTTTGTCTAGATGGTGATAAGCCAGGGCAAGAAGCAATGATGGGAATCATGGCTACACTTGATAAGGCTGGAATATCATATCGCCTTGTATGTAAACCTGGTGAACTTCGTGATCCAGATGAAATCTTGAAGCAAGATGGTGAAGATAAACTAAAAGTTTATATCAACACATTAGTGGATCCATTCACCTTCGCGATTAACTATTATCAAAACTATGCTCCTTTAGGTTCAATGGAGAACCGCAAGAAAGTTATTCAACATTTCGCGCCTGTGCTTGCGAATATAAAGACCAAACTTGAGTTTGATGATTATGTATATAAACTTGCTGAAGTAACTGGATTCAACGTCAACGCTATTAAAGACTATGTTGAAGAAGTTCGTAAAACGAAAAAGGATGATGTGAGAGAAGATTTCGAAGCATTCAGTTCTAGATATAACTACGATAGAAGAGAATTTAAAGAAACTCTCACCCGTCTTATGAAAGCAGAAAGAATGATTCTTGCCTGTATGCTCAACAACAAAGAGGCGGTGGAATTCTATGAGAAATATATTAAATATTTCACCAACGATACTCACCGTCAATTAGCGAACTACTTAAGTGAGTACTGCGCTAAGTATAATGAACCAAACGCTTCGATGATAATCACCATGATTTCATCTAATGATGAAGAGAACAATAAACAAAGCCTTATTGATCTACTCACAACAATCATAGATGGAGAATCACCAAGCGTTGAACAGGAAGAAGAGATCCTTAAGGATTGCTACAAAGTAATTGAAAGTGAAAAAGCCAAAACATTTGAAAAAACAAATGTTATGAAGGCCATTGAAGGTAAAGATCCGAAAGAACAAGCGCGCCTTCTAAATGACTACATTAAGCGCACTAACGATAAAAGGGCCAAATAAGCCCAATTAAATTGGAGGGTAAGGAATATGCCAGCAAAAGTGAAAAAAGACACCAAGAAGCCTCAAAAAGCTGCTAAAACAAAAAAAGCAAGCAAGGTTAACGATGAACTTGATGGCGAAGAAGAGTCTAGTAAGGACGAATTCGAAGAAATCAAGGCTCGATTGTTAAAAGAGGCCAATGAAAACGAAAACCAAATCGAACAAGATGTCATCTATGATGAAACATCCAAGTTTGAACTTGATGATGAAGCAGTTGAAGAATTAATGAAATTCTTCGCTGATAACAAAATCACTGTCTTAGGTAACGAAGATGAAGAAAGCATCGACGATTTAGAGTTTTCAGAAGATAGCCTTAAGGGTGGAGATGATGTCTTAGATCTCCCAGGCGATGATGATGAACTTATTTTTGATGACGAAGTTCCTACCGACCAAGATTTAAAAGACTTAAGCAAGTTCGTCACTGGTGATGTTAAAGTTAACGACTCAGTTAAGATTTATCTTAAGGAGATTGGTGTGGTCCCTCTATTGACCGCTCAACAAGAAGCTGAGATCGCTCAAAGAATCGCTCAAGGTGATGAAGATGCCAAGCAAGAACTTATCAACGCTAACCTCAGATTAGTTATTTCTATCGCAAAGCGATATGTCGGAAGAGGTATGCCATTCCTTGATTTAATTCAAGAAGGTAATATGGGCTTAATCAAAGCTGTTGAAAAATTCGACTATACCAAAGGATTTAAGTTTTCAACTTATGCCACATGGTGGATTAGACAAGCTATCACCCGTGCTATCGCAGACCAAGCTCGTACCATTCGTATTCCTGTCCACATGGTTGAAACAATCAACAAGATTACTAAAGCTCAAAGACAACTAGTTCAAGAACTAGGAAGAGATCCAACAGCTGAAGAAATATCTGAACGCTTAGGTGGACTCCTCTCTGCTGATAGAATTAGAGAAATTCAACGTGTTAACCAAGAACCTGTTTCTTTAGAAACACCTATTGGTGAAGAAGATGATTCACGTCTTGCTGACTTCGTTGAAGATAAAGATGCCTTATCACCAAGTGACTACACGACAATGGTGCTTCTTAAACAAGAGCTATACGATGTCATGAAAGAAACACTTAACGAACGTGAAGAAAAAGTCTTAAGACTTCGTTATGGTCTTGATGACAATCACCCACGCACACTCGAAGAAGTCGGAAAAGAATTCGGTGTCACTCGTGAACGTATTCGTCAAATTGAAGCTAAAGCGATTAAATCGCTTCGTAAGAAAAATAAACTTAAAAGACTCGGAGATTATCGCGAGGTTTAATGATGAATATTTCAGAAAGACTTTTAGCTATTGCTAATCTTATTCATCCAGGCTCAAACGTCATCGATGTTGGAGCAGACCACGGCTTACTTGAAAAATATTTAATTGAAAGTGGCAAGGTCGAAAGCATTTTCGCTGTGGAAAACAAGAAAGGTCCTTTTGAAATACTTAAGAATAATCTAAAAGATTATGATGTTAATATTTCACTCAGTGATGGCCTTGATGAAATGCCACCTGAGACAAATGTCATCGTCTTAGCTGGTATGGGAGGCAATCTCATCCTCGATATCCTTAAAAAGGATGTTAACAAACTTAACGGCATCGAACAGATTGTCGTCGATGCTCATAGAGATGCTGAACTAGTGAGAAGAGAAATCATCAAGCTCGGTTATCGCATTGAAAAAGAGAAAATTGTTGTTGAGAATAAAATATATTATTTTATTATCTCGTTCGTTAAAGGCAAATCTGCCTACAAGGATGTCGAATTAGAATGGGGCTATAACGTCAGCAATGATCCTCTCTTTAGAGAATTCAAAATGAAAGAGTTACGTAGACTTGTAAATACACTTGCTCACCAAAAGCAAGCCAAGAAGTCTAAACCAGAATGTATTGAACGCATCCAATCAAAGATTGAAAGGTTAGAAAACTTATGAATACTGTCAAACTATTAAGAAACCTTGCAAAAAGATTCCCAAAATCAATCCGTACTCCTGGAGACTATGTAGGTTTAATGACCGGTAAACTCCCAGAGGAAGTTCATACCATTCTTCTATGTTTAGATTTTGATGACATCGTTTACGATGAAATCTTAAAAATGAAGAAAAAACCAGACATGATTCTCACCCATCATCCATTCATATATGGCACACGTTATAGAGTGCTTAAACATAGTGAGATCAAACGTGACTTGGTTGAGAGAATCGATAAGATGGGTATTCCTGTTTACAGCATGCATACGAACTTCGATACTGGCAAAGGCGGAATGAATGATGCCTTAGCAGAAGCTCTTGGTTTAGAAAACATTAGACCTCTTGAAACCATTTCAATGGCTAGAGGTGGTGAATTGCCAAAGGCAATGGAAATCCATGAGTTCGCAAAATACGCAACTCAAAGACTTAATCTTGATTACTCGCATCTTGTTCATGGTGGAAAAGATAAAGTTAAAAGCGTTGCTATTATCGGTGGCGGCGGTTCATACAAGTATGTGAACGCGATGCTAGAAGGATATGATATTTATATCAGTGGTGATGCACCTCATCATATTCGTAGAGACGTTATTGCTGCTAAATATAACTTCCTAGATGTCTCTCACGAAGTGGAAAAGATCTTCATGCCTCAAATGGCCAAATTATTAAAAGAGATCGACCCTAGCTTAGAGACGATCATCATTGATCACGAGAAATTACCAGAATTAATTACAAAGTAATTCTATCTTCTTAACTATACGATTTATAACACTTATTGGAGTAGACGCTCCAGAGGAAATGATGACATGAGAAAGACCAATAAGGTCTTTTTCTTTAATATCTAGTTCGTTTTCAATGGCGATAACCTTGCTATTGACGTAGTGGTCTTTAGCCATTTTAAACAATGTCTTGGTGTTATTCGAATTAACTCCTCCGACAACATAGACTAAATCAGCGGAAACATCACCATTAAGCAAAGCTTCTTGTCTATCACTTGATGCGTGGCATATGCCATTATTTACTCTAGCGTTAGGAATCTTCCCTTTGATTTTATTA
Source organism: Bacilli bacterium (assembly GCA_024695235.1). Taxonomy (GTDB): domain Bacteria; phylum Bacillota_I; class Bacilli_A; order RFN20; family CAG-826; genus Fiminaster. The sequence goes on from JAILIP010000019.1 coordinate 64,074, forward strand.
ACAATCTTTTCGACATCGTATTTTGAAAATGTTGTTTGGGAAATAATCATCGGGTTAGGATCTTTTATCTTTGATAAATCTAATTCTTTGTTAAGTTCAACGAGAACTACGTCTTTGCCTAAAGATAAAGCCGCATTACTTTCTGGGTGATTCTTCTTACTGATATAAATGACTTGGTGTCCTTTTTTGATTTCACCAGAAATCTCTTTGAAACTATTCTTTACAAATGGACATGTAGCATCAATGAAACGTATGCCGCGCTTATTGAGCTTTTCTTCGACTGCTTTACTATGACCATGAGCGGTGAGGATAACTATGTTATCTTCTTCAATTTCGTCTATTAAATCTATTAGTGAAACTCCCGGTTTATAAATAGTATCAATAGACAATGATTCTAACTCTTTTAAGGCATCGTTATTGTGAACAAGCATGCCCAAAACGACTATTTTGTCGTTAGGGTTTGCTAGACGAGCTTTCTTAGCAATTTCCATTGCAGAGGCCACACCAGCACAATATCCAGATGGAGTTAATACTTCAATTTTCACGTTCTTATGATAACATAAACACCCAAAATCGTGTATAATAAGCGCATGTCATTCAAAGGAATCAATTTGTCGAATAAAATGCTTGTGGCGCTTAACCGTCAAAAGTATTATGATCCATCTCCTATTCAGCTAAGGAGTATTCCGAAAGCTCTCAAGGGAGAAACTTTGATGGTGCAATCATCAACTGGAAGTGGCAAAACTTTATGCTTTTTGATTCCAATTATTGAGAAAATTGATTTAAAAAATCAAAATGTCCAAGCAATCATTGTTGCTCCAACTAGAGAACTAGCTCAACAAATCTATAATTTTGCCGTGCCTTTCACTAAGGAATTTGAAGGACTTAAAATTAGGCTTCTCAAAGCCGGAGAAGAACTCGAATCATCTCTCCAAGGACTTAAGATTGCGCCTCATATCGTCATTGGCACTCCAGGCCGCCTAAAAGATGTTTTGGCGGTGGAACATGCTCTTGCCCTTAACAACGTTAAGACGGTTGTCTTTGATGAAGCAGACATGCTTCTAAAAGAAGGATACTTTGATGATATTGATACATTTGCTTTACAAATAAATAATCCTCAATATCTTGTTTTCTCGGCAACACTTGAAGCAAACCTTGCTGCAAGACTAGAGAAGTATGTTGGACCAAACATTCCAATTGTTAATGAGGAAGTCATGACCTCAAGCAATGTCACTCACTATCTCATCGATATTAAGCATGAGGATGTTAATGAAGCAGTTGAGCAGTTTATCAGCATCGTTAACCCATACCTTTTATTAGTGTTCGCTTCAAAGAAGGAAACCGCTAATAACATATACGCTTTCTTAAAAAGAAAGAAATATAAAGTTGGATTACTTACAGGAGATCTTTCCAGCCGTGAAAGAAAGATTGTCATGCGTTCACTTGCTAACGACGACATCTACATTCTTGTTTGCTCAGACATGGCTGCAAGAGGTCTTGATATCCCAAATGTCAGTGATGTCTTGAATGTTGATTTACCAAACAACAGTGAATTCTATTATCACCGTGCAGGTAGAACTGGCCGCTTTGACAAGAAGGGTAATTGCTATACTTTCTATAACAATGATTCAACAAGAAAGCCTTTGGCTTTGATTGAACAAGGTGTTAAATTTGAGTATCGCGTTTTAAAAGGCAATGAACTCATCATTGGTAAGCCAATTGAAAAGTCTCACCCAACCAAGAAACACTTGGATGAAGAACTCAATAAAGAGATTCGCAAAATTAATAACCTTGCTAAAGCAAGTAACAAAAAAGTTAAGCCTGGATATAAAAAGAAAACCCGTTTAGCGGTGGAAAAAGCTAAACAAAAACATAGACGTGAAATCATCAAAAAGGATATTCGTCGTCAAAGAGTAGAACGTTACAAAAAGGAGAACAGAAATGGCTGATAAAATCTATCTAGGATCACATGTTTCAATGTCATCTCCTGAATACTATCTCGGCAGTGTTAAAGAGGCACTCTCCTACGGAGCAAACACATTTATGTTCTATACAGGTGCTCCTCAAAACACTTTTAGATTACCGGTTGAAAAGCTAAGAATTGCTGAGGGTAGAGCACTCATTAAAGAAGCAGGTTTGGACGAGAATAAGATCATTGTTCATGCTCCATACATTTTGAATATTGCCAATCAATTAAATGAATCACTTTACCAAATGGCAAAAGACCATTTAACAAATGAACTTAGAAGAGTGCAAGCCTTTGGCTTGAAAATACTTGTTCTCCATCCAGGAAGCCATGTCGGAACCGGAATTGAGAATGGTCTTGATTCCATCGTCAAAGCTCTTGATGAAGTACTTGATAACGATGGCACAGATGTTAAGATCGCTCTTGAGACTATGGCAGGTAAAGGCGGAGAAATGGGTTCGACATTCGAACAACTTCATCACATTCTCACCCATATCAAACACCCTGAAAGAGTTGGCGTCTGTTTTGACACATGCCACGTGAACGATGAAGGCGTTGATATCTCAAAAGTTGATGAAACTATCGAAATATTTGATAGAGTCATTGGACTAGACAAGCTATTATGCATTCATATCAATGATTCTAAGAACCCTCTTGGTTCTCATAAAGATAGACATGAAAATATTGGTTATGGTGAGATTGGATTTGATACACTATGTGCTTATATCCATCACCCAAAGCTTGATGGCATTCCTAAAATTCTAGAAACTCCATACATCAACAAAGTTACTCCTCCATACAAAAAGGAAATCGAGATGCTCTTAAATAAAGAGTTCATCGAGGGATGGAGAGATTAAGAAAAAGGGCTTTGCCCTTTTCTTTTATAATTTAAGTATTTCAGCAGTGAGTTCTTTATAGATATCTTTATCACTCACTGTTTTGATGATTTCTTCTTTTTTAAAGATGATCCATTGGCCTTTGCCGCCTGCGCACCCTATATCAGCGCGCTTAGCTTCGCCTGGCCCATTAACGATGCAGCCCATGACAGCAACTGTCTTTTGGATGTTGTTTTCCTCGAGGAATGAGGCAACTTGCTTTGCAAGAGGAACGAGATTCACTTGTGTACGACCGCATGTTGGGCATGAGATGAGCGTGTGATAATCATTTCTGATTCCAAGGTCTTTTAAGAGCCTGCGGCATGCACGAATTTCTTCTTCTGGCTCATCGCTAAGAGAGATACGAATTGTATCTCCGATGCCTTCAAGAAGAAGTGGGGCAAGTCCAGCGACGCTTCTAACTAATCCGACATCCTTAGGGCCGGCTTCTGTGATACCAATATGTAGAGGGTATTTGAATGCATCTTTAGCAAGCCTATATGCTTCAACCGTCGACATAACGTGTGAGCATTTCAAAGAAATGACAATATCATAGAAATCCAAATCCTCAAGAATTTTGATTGTTCTTTTAGCGGATTCGATCATCTCTTTAGCGTTAACAACTTCGGTGTTATTATTGACTTCTTTATCGATTGAACCAGCATTAATGCCAACGCGAATTGGAATATGCTTTTCTTTGCATAAGTCAACAACGGCTTTGATATTCTCTTTTGAACCGATATTGCCTGGGTTAAGTCTAACCGCATCTACACCAGATTCAATGGATGTTATCGCTAAGCGATAATCAAAGTGAATGTCAGCAATTAATGGAATGGATATTAGCTTCTTAATTTCTTTGATTGCTAAAGCGTCTTTTTGGTCTAGAACCGATACGCGCATTAAATCTGCACCGAGCTTAGCGCATCTATTGATTTGATCGGCAACTTCTTTATAACGTTCAGTCTTAATGTTGCACATCGACTGAATTAGAACTCTGTTTTGTCCGCCAATGGATATATTTCCGACTTTAATTGATTTAGTTAATTCACGTGGTAGCATGTTTGACATGCTTAAATTATAACCCATTCGTAAATATCTTGTAGATATCTTTTTTCTCTTGTGGTATTATTCTACTTGCAAAAACAAAGGAGAGTGTTTATGCGCGATAACATTACATTGAAATGCACTGTTTGTGGTGAAGAAAACTACATCACTACCAAAAACAAAAAAGAGCATCCTGATAGACTTGAAACCAAAAAGTACTGCAAGAAATGCAAAAAACAAACATTGCATAAGGAGAAAAAGTAAGGATAAAATCCTTCTTTTTTTATTTATGGTAGATATTCTTCCAAGCTACGAATATTGCTCAACTTATTTATTGTGGAATGACAATAAGGAAGCTTTTATTGTTGACCCGGGAGATAATTCAAACAATCGTTTGATAAAGCACATAGAAAAACTCGGGCTATATATTCAAGCAATCCTTATCACTCATGGTCATTATGACCATATTGGCGGTCTAAAAGATATAGTAGAAGCATTTCCAAATGCTGTTTGCTATATAAATGTCGATGAAACTAAGGTTCTTAGTGATCCTAGAATCAATCTATCTTATTTCACCGGAGAAAAGAAACTAACCTTTGTTCCTCAAAAACTTGTTGAATTAGTAGATAACGAGGAGTTTGAAGTATGTGGCTTTAAAGTTAAAATGATTGCCACTCCGTTCCACACCATTGGAAGTTGTTGCTATTCTATAGCAAAAGAGAAGATATTGTTCAGCGGAGACACATTGTTTAAATCATCTATTGGCCGCACGGATCTGCCAACTGGATCAAATAAGACAATTGATGCTAGTTTGATGAAACTAATGAGCTTAGATGATGAGACTAAAGTGTATCCTGGGCATGGAGATATTTCGACCCTCGGGAGAGAAAAGAAATATAACATATATTTGAATAATCTATTGAAATAGATATAATAATTAACGCTAGGAGGAAAAATAAATGAACGTTACCGAATTAAGACCTGGAAACTATTTCATTGATGAAGGCAATCTTTATCAAGTTATGGATATTTTACTTAACAAGACCGCTATGAGAAAGATGGTCGCCAAAGTAAAAGCCAAAAATATGAGAACAGGTGCTATTACCGAACTCGCTAGAAATAGTGGATATGATGTCGAGAAAGCTGTGCTTTCTAAAAAGAAAATGGCCTTCCTATATGATGCTGGTGATATGTTAGTCTTCATGGACAACGCCACATATGAACAAATCGAAATTGCTAAGAGCAGACTTGAATGGGAACTTAACTTCCTCGTTTCAAATGCTGAAATTGATATTCTCTTCTACGAAGATGAAATCCTTGGTATTACATTACCATCCTCAGTAGCTCTTCAAATCGTCGATTGTGAACCAGCTGTTCGTGGAGATACAGTTAACAAAGCTATGAAGCTTGCTACATTAGAAACAGGCTTTAAAGTCAAAGTACCATTATTTATTGATAACGGTGAGACAATCCTTGTCCGTACAGATACAGGCGCCTACGATGGCCGTGCATAATAAGAGGAATTAACCTATGGAAATGCAAGTCTGGGTATTTGTCATGACAATTGTCCTCTGTGTCATCGGAGGAGCAATCGCTGGATTCTTCGGAGCACGTTATTTCTTCAAGAAGCAACTCCAAAAGAACCCTCCAATTAACGAAAATATGATCCGCGCCATGTTCATGCAAATGGGTCGCAAGCCTTCCGAAGCTCAAATCAGAGCCGTCATGAACCAAATGAAGCGCAATCAATAAGCGTTAAATCAAACAAAAAATATGCGTCGAAAATCGGCGCATTTTTTTGACGAAAAATTAGACGAAAAACGAATGTCAAAAACATCGTCAATTAACGAGCAAAAATCACATCGAAATTATAGGAAAATATTGGATGAAAATGTATAGCAATAATAGGGCATTTTAGACGTCAAAATTGTGGTGGTGGTAAATTATCCATGACGAGTAAAAACTCGGCTAAAAACGGCCTCCTATGCAAGTATATAATTTTCGAACTAGTAGTTGTGGTAGTGGATTGTGGACAAAATTGAAAACGTCAATTAAAAATGCCAAATTCATCGAAACAAATTGGGCATATTTTCTAAGTGTGGATTAATTATTCACATAGTCTAAATCGACTAAAAAACTACTAATACACTACTATTTATTTCATCCAAGTGATCTTTCTTTCCTCGTGGCGAGCCAAGCGGATGATGTTTGGTTTATGACGGTAAATTAGAAGAATCGCCATGATGGTAATTGTTGTTGCGTATTCCCATCCGGAAACTAACCATTTTCCCCAACCCCACATAACGATGTCAACATAATCGGAAATTGGAGTGAATTTTAGACCGAACAAAATCCATGCAAAAATGGTAGCTACAATTGATAGAAGAATTGAGGCTAATGAGACATATTTTTTAGCTTTGAGAGTGCTGAAGAAAGTAACAATACCAACCAAAGTGACGCCCCAAGAGGTCAAAATTCCAAATCCAGCGAAGTTCGAGACAGCTTTTCCACCCTTGAAACCAGCAAAAATTGGCCAACAATGTCCAATAGCTACCCCAATCGGTGCTAAATAGATGTACAAGATGTGAAGTTTATTCCACATTTCACACGCTAAAACATCTTTTAAAGGAGTAAAAGTTATGATTGCCCATGCGCCAACTGTAGGAATTGCGCATTTTAACATATCTAGGAAGATGACTATTAATCCAGCTTTCTTACCAAAGAGTCTTCCGACGTTTGTGCCACCTGAATTTTTGCTTCCATCAGTACGTGGATCTTTGTGGTAAAACACCTTTCCGACGATGACTCCCATTGGAATACTTCCAAAAATATATCCTAAAAATAGGGAACAAAATGCAACGACTATATTATATAAAATAATATCCATAACAATTCTCCAAAATGCCATATAATCATACACAAAAAGTATGTTACTTTTCAACTTTTTTCTTGGTATAATCAATTTTTGAAAATTGAAGAGATACAACAATGGCAGATATAAAAACTAAAGAAAATTACTCAGCTGCTGATATCGAAATTCTTGAAGGATTAGCCGGTGTCAGAAAGCGCCCAGCCATGTATATTGGCTCCACAAACTCAACAGGTTTACATCACCTAGTTTGGGAAATTGTCGACAACGCAGTCGACGAAGCTTTGAACGGATATGGTAACATTGTTACCATAACAATTCATAAAGATGGATCATTATCAGTCCTAGATGAAGGACGTGGTATTCCGGTTGATATGCATAAGGCTACTAACATGCCTGCTGTTCAGCTTATCTTTTCAACACTCCATAGTGGTGGTAAATTCTCTTCAAAAGTCTATGCTTCTAGTGCTGGTTTACATGGTGTCGGAAGTAGTGTTACAAATGCTCTAAGTGAGTACTGCGATGTCACCGTTTTCCGTTCCGGAAAGATCAACCATATTCGCTTCGAAAATGGTGGCAAACTTGCTATACCTTTAGAGGTTACTGGCAATACCAAAAAGCATGGTACATTAGTTAGATTCAAACCAGACGGTAAAATCTTCTCGACAACTAACTTCCAATTTGAAACTATTTGCACTCATGTCCAAGAAAGTGCCTATCTTTTAAAAGGTGTAAAATTCGTCGTTATTGATGAAAGAGACGGACAAAATGCTGAATTTTGCTACGTTGAAGGAATTAAGGAATACGTGGCAAACATTAATAAAGCAAAAGATCCAATTGATGAAGTCATTTCATTTGAAGGAGAAGAAGGTTCAATCAAGATCGATATTGCTATGCAATATTGTTACAAAGATTATGCTGAATCTATCTACTCATACGCCAACAATGTTCGTACAAGAGATGGTGGTACACATGAAAGTGGATTTAAGCTTGGTTTAACAAAAGCAGTCAACGATTATGCCGAAGAAAATAAACTTCTAAAAGGCAAAGCCAAATTAGAAGGTAGCGATATTCGTGAAGGTTTAACTGCAGTAATTTCCCTTAGAATTCCTGAACAAATCCTCGAATATGAAGGACAAACTAAGCAAAAATTAGGCACTCCAGAAGCCTTACAAATCTTAAATAACTTCATCTATAATAACTTTAGTTATTATCTTAACGAGCACAAAGAATTTGCAGTTAACTTGATTAAGAAATGTCAAGATTCACAAAATGCACGTTTAGCCGCTCGTAAAGCAAAAGATGAAGCAAGAAGTAGTAAAAAAGCAAAATCTGAAATGATTTTGTCTGATAAACTTACACCTGCTCAATCCAAAGATTACGATAGAAACGAACTTTTCATCGTTGAAGGTGAATCTGCTGGTGGAACTGCTCGTAAAGGACGTGATAGACTCCATCAAGCAATCTTACCACTTCGTGGTAAACCACTTAACACGGATTCAATTGGTGTTGAGAAAATGCTCAAAAATGAAGAGTTTGCAACCATCATTAACACTATTGGTGCTGGTTTTGGAGATGACTTTAAAGTTGACAATTCTCACTATGGAAAGATCATCATCATGACCGATGCTGATACCGATGGTGCGCATATTCAAACACTTTTGATTACATTTTTCTACAATTTCATGAAACCTCTCATCTTAAAAGGAAAATTGTTTGTTGCAATGCCTCCTTTATACCGCGTTGCAAAAGATGTTAATCATAAATTAACATACAAGTACGCTTGGGATGATGAAGGACTAGAAAAAGCCAAGAAAGTTATCGGTGCAGGAAGCAGAGTTTCCCGCTTCAAAGGTCTTGGTGAAATGGATGCTGATCAACTATGGGAAACAACCATGGATCCAGCCCAAAGACAACTATGCAAAGTGACTATTGAAGACCCTGTCCAAGCAGCTCGTGAAATATCCATTTTAATGGGTAATGACACAGTTGTTAGAAGACAATGGGTTGAAGAGAATGTCAACTTCAACGAAGTTGACAGCTTTATAGACGAGGTGAAATGATATGGCAAAAGTAAAACAACAACCCGTCGATATTGAAATCCAAGAAAATATCCATAATGAGACCGTTGAAAACATCATGGGTTCTCGTTATGCAACATATGCAAAATATGTCATTCAAGATCGTGCAATTCCAGATGCAAGAGATGGTCTAAAACCAGTTCAAAGAAGAATCATTTTCTCAATGTATAAAACTGGCAATATTTTCTCACGCCCAACAAGAAAATGTGCTCATACAGTTGGTGAAGTTATGGGTAATTATCACCCTCATGGTGATGCATCCATTTACGAAGCCCTTGCTCGTATGTCACAAGATTGGAAGTTAAACAATCCATTAATTGACTTCCAAGGTAATAATGGTTCCATTGATGGTGACCAACCTGCTGCTTATCGTTATACCGAAGCTCGTTTAAGCCAAATCGCTGAAGAAATGATTCGTGATATCGATAAAGAGACAGTTGATATGTCACTTACATTTGACGATGAAAAATTCGAACCAATCGTCATGCCATCAAGATTCCCTAACCTTCTTGTTAACGGTAGTGAAGGTATTGCTGTTGCTTTAGCAACAGAGATTCCAACTCATAACCTTAAGGAAGTCATTGACGCAATTATCTATCGCATCAATCATGTTCGTGTTGAACCTCTTGATTTGATGCAATTTGTACCAGGACCGGATTTCCCAACTGGTGGATATATCTATCGTAGCAAAGGACTCGAAGATATATATTTAACTGGCCGCGGACGTATCGAAGTTGCTTCAAAAACAGAAATTATTGATAACGGCAAGGTAAAACAAATCGTTATTACCGAGATTCCTTATAAAGCAGTTAAGATCAATTTAGTTTACGAAATTGATAAATTAATTCACGACAAAGTAGTTTCTGGTATTGAAGCTGTTAGAGATGAATCTGACCGTCAAGGTATGAGAATCGTCGTTGATTTGAAGAAGGAAGCAAATGTCAATGTTATTCATCAATTTTTGATGAATAAGACCGGACTTAAATCATCATATTCTGCAAATATGGTCGCTATTGTTAATGGTAGACCAAAAACCATGAATCTTCTTGATTTTGTCGATGCTTATATTGAACATCAAGTTGATGTATTAACAAGAAGAAGCCAATTTGATTTAGAAAAATCAAAAGGAAGACTCGAAATAGTTGATGGCTTAATCAAAGCTGTTGATATCCTAGATCAAGTCGTTAGCACAATTCGCTCATCAAAAGATAAGCAAGACGCTAAGAAAAACTTGCAAAGTAAGTTCGGATTTACTGAAGGACAAAGTGAAGCAATTGTCATGTTACAACTTTACAAGTTGTCCAACACAGATTTGACAACCTTACTCAATGAGAAAAAGGATCTTGAAAAGACCATTGCTAGACTCAATGAAATCCTTTCAGATAGAAACAAACTTAACCGTGTTTTAATTAGTGATCTTAAGACAATTGCTGCTAAGTATGGTCGCGAAAGAAGAACCCAAATTATTGAAAAAGAAGCTACAGCTTCTATTGATAAACGTGACTTAATCAGCAAAGAAGAAGTCATGATTGCCGTCAGTAGAGATGGATACATCAAATATAGTTCTATCAAATCTTATCGTGGTAGTGGTGAAAACCCACTTCCTGGTATGAAAGATGGTGATGCCTGTGTCTTTGCTGGTAAAGCCATGACAACCGACTATATTGTTTGTTTTACAAACAACGGTAACTTCCTTTATATCCCAGTTCACGAGATCAACGAGAACAAGTGGAAAGAAGAAGGTAAGCACATTAACTACCTTGTTAATTTAAATCCTAATGAAAAAATAGTGCGTGCATACGCTATTGAGAAATTTAGAGACGACTTATTCTTCGTCTTAGTGTCTAAACACGGACAAATTAAACATTTACGTTTAAGTGACTTCTCAGTCGTCAGATATTCTAAGCCAATTATCTGCATGAAATTAATCCAAGATGATGAAATCTGCGATGTTATATTCACTCGTGGAAATGATAATCTTGTCTTATTTACAAGCACTGGTGATTCATCTGCATTTAATGAAAATGAACTACCAGCAGCTGGTATGAGAGGCGGTGGAGTTAAGGCTGTTTCTCAACTTGGAAAAGCTCGTATTTCTGGCATCGTTTCCTATCCAAAAGATGCTACAAAAGGTAAGGTCATTTTACTTACCGATAAGGGCTGTGTCCGCATCTATGAAGTGAGCAATACAAATATCACATCTAGACTAGGCAAAATGAGCAATGTTTTCCGCTCATTCAAGAGCGACCAACATAGCTTAATTTACGTCAAGAAAATTGATCCAAATAGTGAGAAAACACTCATTAGAGTGTTGAATAACCTAAAAGATGTGGTGGATGTCGTCGTTGATGACTACCATGTCACACCTATTGATCGCTACGCCAAAACAAACATCAAAATGAGTGGCAAAATGACTCTCGAAATACCGTTTGTGGAAGGTAGCGACTACATCACAAAAGACATCGTTTCTGAGGCAATCAAAATGCCTGAACCAGAAAAAGAGGAAAAAACTCTTGAAACTGAAGAAAAAGATGCTCCAAGTGAGAACGGGTATACTCAAATATCAATCTTCGATGATGAGGATTAACAAAATAGCGATGTGAAAAAATCATCGCTTTTTTGATGCAAATTATATAGTTTTATTTGCAAAAGATATTCTTTTGTAAAATTTTCTCTATAATAATAGTGTATGCGAAAGATATATATTCCATATGCTCATGCTAAAAGTGTCTATGACATTGATGTCAGCTTTTTTCTAAAAGAAAAAGTTAACACAATTTTTCTCGATTTAGACAATACGCTTGATTCATATCGCCAAAAAACACCAACCCAAAAAGCGGTGGAACTCAAAGAAAATCTTGAGAAAGCAGGTATTCAAATATATATCCTTTCTAATAATACTGGTAAAAGAGTTAAAGAATATGCTGAAGCTCTTGGTGTAAAATACGTTAATTCAATCGGAAAACCATTTGCTTCAGGAATCAAGAGATTACTGAAAAATGATAATCTAAAGCCAGAAAATGTTATGATGATAGGTGATCAATTGATTACAGATGTCGCTGCTGCTAATAGAGCACATCTAAGAATCATCTACACTGAAAAGCTTGTTAAGGAAGATCAACCAACAACAAGATTCAATAGAATCTTCGAAAGACCAAAGAAAAGAAGACTCATTAAAAAGCATCTACTTAGAGAGTGGGAGGAAATCTAAATGGCAGAAATTAATCAAATTCGTCGCTGCTACAACTGTGGAGTAGTTCTCCAAAGCGATGACCCTTCTAAAGAAGGGTATGTTAAGAAGGAATTCTTAGAAAACGCTTCTCAAAACTTTTTGTTCTGTGATAAATGTTTTGAAAACGAACGTTATCGTAAAAGAAGCAATGAACCACTTTTAGATGCTGAATATATCACCCTTTTAAATGATGCTAAGAAAAAAGATGCTTTAATCGTCTATGTTGTTAACCTTTTCTCCTTTGAAGCCGCATTTAACCATCAAGTTCTCGAAATCATTGATGGTATGAACACCTTAGTAGTTGCTAATAAGTTCGACTTATTACCTAAAGGCACAAACAAAGACGAAATCAGAGAATATGTTGCCCATCGCTTTAGAGCAACAGGTATGAAGATGAAAGCAGATAATGTAATTATCTCCTCTGCCTTTGATGATGAAACTGCTAGAGAAATTATGGCAAGAATCTATGAAGCTAAGAATGGTAAAGATGTCTTTATCGTTGGTTCAGCTTTATCAGGTAAATCAACACTCGTTTCATCATTCTTAAGAGTGTTCTCCAACCTTTCAAACGGTAACATAGTTACCGCACCTTACCCAGGCACACACCTAAACGTCATGCAGATTCCATTTAATAAAAAGACTGCATTATATAACACTCCTGGATTTAGCCTTGATAACTCAATCCTTTATAACTTAGACAAGGCTACAATGCGTGAGATTTACCTCACAAAAGCCGTTAAACCACGTGAAGTGTCTCTTACCCCAGGATTCTGCTTCTACATTGGTGGAATCGCCTTTGTACAAATGGTTGATGGCCCTAGAACTACATTCACATGCTATTTCCACGATAACTTGAATCTCCATCACACTCACATAGTGAGAAAAGCACCTGATGAAAGATTCGTATCACAAATTAATAAAGGGATCCTTAAACCAACTCTTTCATGGATTAAAACAGTGAAAGATTTAGATGTTTATGAAATAAAGATCACCGAATCTAATCAAAGAGACATTGGTATTTTAGGTCTTGGATGGTTCTCATTTAATGCGAATGGTCAAGTTCTTAGAATATTCGTTCCAAAGGGTGTCTCAATTTATCACTCAAGACCAAAACTCTTACTCAAAAAATAAATATGGCAAATTACATCCTTTTTGGTGGAACATTTGATCCTGTCCATAATGGACATATAAGAATAGCAACTGCAGCTTCTTTGAAGCTGAATGCAGATGTTATTTTTATTCCGGCTCGTTCGCCAAGATGGAAAACACCATTAACTAGTGCTGAACATAGAACAAAAATGCTCAAGATCGCTATGAAGGGCACGGCATGTGGATCTTCGATTAGCGATTTTGAACTAAAAAGTACTGCTGATATCAATTATTCAATTGATACAATTAGATATTTTGTGAAAAAGTATCCAAAGGATAAGTTCTTTTTTGTCATTGGCGCTGATCAAGTTAATAACTTTCCTGAATGGAAAGAAGCTGAAGAAATATCGAATTTAACAACAGTGGTGTATGTTTCTCGTCCAAATGTTAAGTTAAATAAGCAAATCATCTCAACATATCACATGCAAGATTTATCTTTCCTAGAAAGCGGTGAAGTATCTTCATCTGCTTTTAGAGCAATGCAAACACTTGATATCCCGATGGGTGTTCTTGAATATATTGAGAAAAATAGACTCTATTTCATAGGAAAACTAGCTAAATATCTTACAGAGAAGCGTCTCAATCATTCGATTGAAGTAGCAAATTTAGCATTAAGAATCGCAAAAGCTAATAAACTTGAGCATCCAGAAAGATATTATTTTGCTGGATTATTGCACGATGTTGGTAAAACATATCCGAATAACGACGAAGAACTTCTTCATTTTATGAAGAAATGTTATCCAGAGTATGTCAAATTGCCTAATTTTGCATACCATCAATTCATGGGTGCAAAGATTGCGCACGATGACTTCTTAATTAATGATGAAATCATTCTTGATGCGATCAAGAACCATTGTACAGGTAACAAAAATATGTCAGATGTAGCAATGGTGGTGTATGCATCCGATAAAATTGAACCTACAAGAGGATTTGACTCAAGATGGTTGATCTCATCTTGCCTAAAAGATTATAAGCAGGGGTTCATTGATACTCTTATTGATAATAAGAAGTACCTTTTATCCCACAGCAAAGATATAACAAACGAATTAACTGATGCATGTTTTGACATGTATCTTCCTAAAGGAGACCTAAAATAATGCGAAAAGATAAGACTGTAAAACTCGTCGAGCAAGTTCTAAACGAACATAAAGCCGAAGACATTGTCACAATTGATGTCAGTGAGAAAACTCCATTTGCGGATTTCTATGTTTTAGCGACAGCCGGAAACATCAGACAATTAAACGCTTTGAAAGAACTCGTCGAAGAAGCTCTTGAGAAAAACAAAATGTCCATCAATCATATCGAAGGAACTCCTGAATCAGGATGGATTTTGATCGATGCCCATCATGTAATCGTCAATATTTTCTCCAAAGCCGAGAGAGAAAGAATCTCACTTGAAGAAGTAATGTCTCGCAAATAAAATTCATCAGATATAGAAGTAGAAGGCACTCGAATGTAAGCGAGTGTCTTTCTTTTTATCCCTTTTATAGAAGAAGCGAAAAATATATAACTTCGTATAATAGATATTATGTTAAGCAAATATGTATTTATTTAGATTTTATCGATACTTTTTGATAACGACAATTTTATCATTTTAGTGATTCGACAACATAAAAACATGGGTTTTCCACATAATTTTGGGTATTCAAAACTACTAAAAAACTACTAAATAATATGCACTACTACTTCATTTTTGTCGTTTTGATATAATGAAAATATGATCTCTGACATGTCCTTATCAGTGGCTGTTGTTGTCGCAATTTGCATCTATCCGCGCATCTTTTATAGTGCCATTAAGAACAAAAGGTCTTTCCCAGACACATTGTTTAAGATGCCATATGTCCTTCTGTATATTGTTTACTTTGTAAGTGGGTTTTCATTACCGATTTTGGCATTGTTCTTTTCTACAGAATTCATTAAATTCGGATTCTTTGTTGGGTGGATATTAGTTGCTTTAGCGTTGTTCTGCCTTGGCATTTTACTATGGATTTGGTTCTTTATGCATGGCTATGATATCCGTTATCAATTCAAAAGAATTGTAGTTCCATCTCCCCTATCCATTATTGATTCTCTCTTGGCTCTTGTTAGCGCGATATTCTCAATGAATTACTATATGTTAGGCGCTGCTATCGCCTTTACTATTTCCAATTACCTTTGGAGTTTGAAAGGATATTATCTAACAAAGCCAAAGCTCTTTGATGAGCCTGAGCACGATTTAGAAGAGTATTAAAAAAGTGTTCCGAAGAACACTATTTCTTTCCGACAGAAGCTTTTAGCTTCTTTTTTGCATAATGGATTCCTAGATCGACAATTCCGATGATGATGATTGCTATTAAGGCGTATGCCATAATCGCGGTCATATCGACGGTTAATGAGGCATTGCGAATGAGTTTGCCGATTCCATCTGCAGAGTCACTGCCAGAAAGGATTTCACTCATAATAGCGACCTTCATTCCGAGGCCTACGCTACTAACAACGCCTAATACGATATAGTTCCATGATAATGGAAGATAAATTTTAAATACTTTTTGGAATGTCCCTGAACCATCCATGCTAGCGGCATCGATGATCGTTTGATCGATGCTTGTCATTCCACTGACAATCGATTCGTAAAGAATCGGAAATGTCATCAAGAAGACGATAATGATTGGGGCAAACTTTGGTGACATCAAAACGATGAGGATGTAAATAACAGCGGCTGTTGGTATTGTCTTGAAGACAATGATGAACGGACGGATAAACGCTCTAAAAGAGGCATTTAAGCCAGCAATTATTCCTAAGAATAAACCGAAGATAAGCCCTGCTGTTATTGAAATCAATAATCTAAGAATAGTTCCACCTATTGCCTTATAAGTATTTGCCTGTCCTAAGAATCTAATAAACTCAGGCATAACTTTGTTAGGACCTGGGAACAATGTTGTTTTAAGAATCAGTGATAAAATCCACCAAAGTAAAAAGACCCCTGCTATACCAACAATAGTCCAAAGGATTAATCGATATTTCTTGTAGAGGTCTTTTATTTTCATATTAAATGCTGATATTTACAAAGTAAGAATCTTCAAATGTAGGTTGTCCTAAGGATGTTAAGAATGTATTCACATCGATGGTTTCATTAAATGAAACAAGACCAAAACCATTCTTTCCGCCTGCTTGAACCTTTTTAACGATTGGAGAAGCAAAACCGAATTTTGTCTTTTGCTCATCTGCATTTCCGAATACATCTAAAGATGCAGCGGCTTGTTCTGGTTGATTGATTGCTATTTCAATTCTGCCCTTTAATTGATTCATGAGTTCTGTAACACGGATCTCGTTATTCTTAAGTGTGTCTTTGTTGATGAACACACCAGCTTGGACTAAGCCATCTTGGCCAGTTAACTCTTTCCACTCGGCACGAATGTTTTTAACTATGTTAACTTTGCCATATGTGCTGGCAGTTGCTGTGCTCATAGCGGCTGTTAAAGCAGGCTCGGCGATGAAGACATAGTCGACACTAGCTCCACCATATTGTCCTTCCATAAGAACTGTTTGAGCATCGCTAACGCCATTAACATATGTAGGAGTATTTGTGATGCTCCATTTATCAGCTGCGAGTTTCTTATAAACTAAATCAGGAAGCAAGCCTTCTCCGAAGGAGACTACTTTATCTTCTGGGGCTGGAAGTGGATAGTTTCCACTTGAATCAGCTTCTTTATTAATGCATGCAAGGTAGAAGTTTCCACCTGTGATAACTTTAGCGAGTTGGTAGTTGCCTTCATTCTTCTTGATGGACTTAAGTCCATTGACAGCGTCAAAGACCACCACATCATATTCATTCTTTTGAAGTTCAGCTGCTACTAATGTAGGAGTTGAATTTGTAACAAAGTTAGGGTTGTTACCTTCATCAAAGAAAGCTAAAGCCGGTGCACCTGTAGGACAGATGATTTTTAACATCTCTGGATCCTTGTGAGGTGAGCAAGCCACTAAAAGTGGAATGCATGATAATAATGCAATTTTCTTAATCATTTAAAAGTTCCTCGATTGGTTCACCAATCATATTGCTACTCTTCTTCAAAGAGAAGTTCTTTAAGATTGTGCCACCGATATCAGCAAATGTTGCTCTTTCATCTAAATAGCGGCCGTTTTTGAATGACTTACTGTAAACAAGTAGAGGGACTTTCTCACGAGTGTGATCTGTGCCTGTGTATGTTGGGTCATTTCCGTGGTCGGCCGTGACCATGAGGAGATCGTCCTCTTTGAGGCATGCGATGAGTTCACCAAGCTTGCCATCGAATTCTTCTAGGCACTTACCATATCCTAAAGGATTACGACGATGTCCGTATTCGGAATCGAATTCAACAAGGTTGACATAGCACAATCCTTCAAAGTCATGATTCTTGGCTTCATCGATAGTTTTATTCATTCCATCAACATTGCTAACTGTCTTTTGGGTTTTGACAACACCGACTTGATTGAAGATGTCGCCGATTTTACCAACACAGCTAACCATATAATGGTTATCTTGAAGAATATTCATGGCAGTAATTCCGCTTGGAGATACTGCTAAATCGTGTCTATTAGGTGTACGCTTGAAATCGGCAGCACATGTACCGATGAATGGACGTGCAATGACTCTACCTACGTAATATTCTGGCTTCATGCAAATTTCACGAGCGATTTCACAGCAGCGATATAATTCAGGGACGCTTGTTGTGCCTTCGTGAGCAGCAATTTGAAGCACGCTATCGCTTGAGGTATAGACGATGAGAGAATTATCTCTCATTTGTTCTTCGCCGAGTTCTTTTAAGATTTCAGTTCCACTAGCAGCTTTATTACCAATCACTTTGTGGCCAGTTTCTTTTTCGAGTTGATCAATGAGCTCTTTTGGGAAACCTGTATCTGTGAATGTGATGAATGGTTTAGTTGTATAAATACCCATCATTTCCCAGTGCCCAGTCATTGTATCTTTACCAGCACTAGCTTCTCTAAGGCGCATGCAATATGCATTAGGGTGAGCGACTTTACTTGTACCAAGTACTGGTGCTAAATCGCCTAAGCCTAAGGAATTCATTACTGGGACTTTGAGTCCACCACATCTTTCGGCTGTGTGAACGAAAGTGTTTGTTCCGGCATCACCGAACTTAGCGGCATCTGGCATTTCACCAATACCAACTGAGTCAATTACGATAACGAATATTCTTTTGAATTTTTTCATAAAATTGCCTTTCTCTATCAACGATAATTATATTATCTCATTTTCGTTTGCTAAACAAATCATACGCACTAATGATGCGCTTGGACGAAATATTCGTGTATATTTGCGTCGTCGCAATATTGCTATGCCCAAGCATTTCCTGCACAGCTATGAGCTCTGCACCATTCTCAAGCATGTGTGTTGCAAAGCAATGCCTGAGAGTATGAGGAGATATTTCCTCCTTGATACCAACCTGTTCAGCATATTTTTTGATTTGCATGAAGAAATATTGACGGGAAAGAGGCTTGCCATATCTATTTAAAAATAGATACTCACTCTTTCGACCTCTATTTTTCTTTCTGCCATCATTGAGATATAAGTTAATGTATTCTAAAGCATAGTCACCTATTGGTGCTTTGCGTTGTTTATTACCTTTTCCAATAACGTTGATGATTCCTTTTTCGGCATTCACCTGGCTAATTCTTAAAGAGAG
The DNA here is from genome assembly GCA_024695235.1 of Bacilli bacterium. Taxonomy (GTDB): domain Bacteria; phylum Bacillota_I; class Bacilli_A; order RFN20; family CAG-826; genus Fiminaster. Next base: position 82,953 of record JAILIP010000019.1, read on the forward strand.
GAGCTCGCTGACACGGAGCCCAGAAGCGTACATTGTTTCGAGCATTGCTCTATCGCGTTGTCCTTCTGGCTTATCTAAATCCGGTGCGTTCAATAGTTCTTCGACTTCTTCAACTGGAATTGAGACAGGCAACTTCTTGATTCCTTTAGGAATCTCAACATTCTTGATCGATAAATCAATAATGTGTTCTCTTTCTAAAAAGAGATAGAAGTTTTTAGTGGATGATATTCTTCTAACGACAGTCGAAGTGGTCAATAACTTCTTATTTTGAACTCTGACAAAGTCAGATATATCGGTTGGGAGAAAATCATCAGTTGAACGTTTCTTTAACGCTTTGAAAAACTCTTTGAGATCATAGCTGTATGACTTAATGGTCTCGTTACTGACACCTTTTTCTACTCGGAGATATTGAAAATATAAATCAATCGCATCATCTAATTCCATATTTCTTCTCCCTTAGTGAATCACCTGCAGTTTTAAAAACTGCTTTATTCATTTTACGGTTGAGCTCACCAATTAATAGTTTGGTTGCACATTCTTCTTTGATTTCGTCATAGTTATCAAATATTGATAATTGGACTACTACTTCATCCTTGTGAACTAGATTTTGAAGAGTGACTCCTACTAAGCGGATATTCTTCTCCTCATTATAGTTTTTGTCTAAAAGGGTGATGACAGCGTTTGCGATTGATGCATAGTCATTGATTGGTTTAGATAGTTTCATAGAACGATTTATGACCTTAAAGTCATCATCTTTTAAAACAATTTGGACTGACGAACCGACCTTGTTAGCTTCTATTGCTCTGTCAGATACTTCTTTGGCGATGTTAAGCAAAGCTTCTTTGAGTTCATCATAGCTATTTGTGTCGTGCATGAGGGTCTCGCTGTTACCAATTGACTTTGGATCAAAAGGTTCGGTATCGACAACATCACTACCATATCCATTAATCCAATCTTTGATTGCGGAATAGAATTTACCGAATTCGTTTTTTACAACTGGATCATCAGAATTGATTCGTTTGGCTAAATCTCCGATGGTATTAATACCAAGTTCTCTTAATCGAGGAGATGTTTTCTTGCCTATTCCATAGAATGACTCAATTGGAAGAGGATCTAACATTTTTCTTACATCCTTGCGTCTAATAATTGTGATGCCCATTGGCTTTTTCATATCGCTAGCCATTTTGGCTAAGAACTTTGTAGGAGCGACACCGATAGAACATTTTAATCCAGTTTCCTTTAGGAGGTTTGCCTGCATATCTTTTAGATACTTCATCACATCGTTAACATCTTTAAGTTGACTTGTCATATCAACAAAGCACTCATCAACAGATGCTTTTTCAATAATAGGTGAATATTTCTTAACAAAGTTAAAGAACTCTTTGGATTTAGATGAGTATAGGTGATAGTTTCCAGGAATGATAATCAGGTTCGGGCATAACTGAGTAGCTTGGAATGTTGGCATTGCGGAATGAATCCCATATTTGCGAGCAGCATACGAGCACGTTGAAACAATACCACCACGACCTTTATGGCCAATGATGACCGGTTTTCCTTCTAAGGATGGATTCATGATTTCTTCACATCTAACAAAGAAAGCATTTAGATCGATATGAAGTATTATCTTTGCCATACCATCATTTTATTAAAAAATAAAATATCATTCAACATTATGTTAACCAAAGTTGATAAAAGAAAAAGCGCAACGCGCTTATTTCTTTAACTCATCTAATATCTGAGACGGCAATAACCCAAATTCTTCAAGTTGTTCGTTGATCGATGCCTGCTTGATAAATTTGTTTGGTACACCGAAGGCCTTAATTAGGCCGTTAAAATGTTTTTGCGATAAATATGCCATGATTGACTCAATCAGGCCTTTAGACGTTGAATAAGCGTCATAAATGAAGATTCTTTTGTAGTTGAGGAGTGAGTCGATGCACTCTAAATCCATTGGAATGAGATAAATGGCGTTAATCAAAGTGCAGTCTACACCACTTTCATTTACTAGCTTCTCTAGTTCTCTAAATAGAGGTCCGACACCAATGACAGCAGTTTCTTTCTTAGATGAATCTTTGATTGTTATCCACTTGCCGTATGAAACATCAATTTTATTGATAGGTTCATTTTTGACGATTGAACGTGGGAGTCTAATGAAGAATGGACCATGATTATTGAACGATTCATTATATAAAGCATGTGCTTCATCGATAGATGATGGCATTGTAACTGTGACATTTGGAATACTCTTAAGGAACGCTACATCATAGATGCCTTGGTGAGTTTCACCATCTGCTCCGACTAGTCCTGCTCTATCAACAAGAATTGTTGCTTGTGAGTCCATGCGTGAAAGGTCATGCGATATCTCATCATATGCACGTTGCATGAATGTCGAGTAGATGCTGATGATTGGATGATAACCGCCTTTGCATAACCCGCTTGCGAGTGTGAAGGCGTGCTCTTCGGCTATGCCGACATCGAGAGTTCTCTCAGGATACTTTGTAAATACTTGATCAAGTCCTGCTCCTTTTAAGGTAGCTGGTGAGATAAGATAAGCATTATTATGCTTTTCCATCATTTCCATTGTGATGTCAGAAAAGATATGTGACCAGGAGTTATATCCTTCATGAGTGTTCTTTGGATCACCACTTTCGATTTCAAATGGTGTAACACCATGCCAGTAGCCACTTTCATCCTCCTCCGCAGGAGAATATCCTTTACCCTTCATTGTTGAGACGTGAACCACCACTGATTTATTTGTGTTCTTCGCACGCTTGAATGCACGTTCAAGTCCACGGATATTGTGCCCGTCAACTGGACCAATATATGCTAGACCCATATTATTAAATATGGTTTGAGGAACTAATAGACGTCTGATGAAGTTCTTGATACCTCTTAGGAAGTTATAGATTCTTCTGCCGAAACGAGTTTTGCTCATAAATGCACGGAAGTGCACCTTCATGCGATTGTATCCACCTGCTGTAGATATGCGGGCAAACATCTTGCTTACACCACCAATAGGCTTAGAAATAGACATACCATTGTCATTTAAGACAATAATTACTTTGTGAGAGCTAGTTCCGAGGTTGTTTAAAGCTTCCATTGATAAGCCAGAGACAATAGAGCCATCACCAATCATAGCGACAACATCGTATTTATCTCCATTGAGGTCTCTTGCTATAGCAAAACCAGTAGCTGCACTGATGGAAGTTGATGAGTGACCAGCTTCAAAACAATCATAAGGTGATTCTTCACATTTCTGGAAACCAGAAACACCATTTTTGGTACGCAATCCTTCTAGGGAACGTCCAGTTAGGATCTTATAAGCATAACATTGATGGCCAACATCAAGAATCAACTTATCAGTTGAGAAATCAAATATTCTATTTAAAGCGATAGTTAAATCCACTACTCCAAGGTTGCTTGAAAGATGCCCACCGTATATCGATGTAGCGCGTATAATTTCATCGCGGATATCATCTGCTAGTTTATCGAGCTCCTTGTGAGAAAGGTCCATTAAAAACTTGGGATCTTTAATCTCATTAAGGTTTACTGATTTAACTTTGTTAACACTTTCTTTCTTCATAAACTAAATATCTACTAATTTTTAACTAAATTAAAATCTTAACTATGTTAGTCTGAAATCTTTTCAATTTTCTTCTCCGCTTCTTTCAAAGCTCCTTCTAAGTCAGAAATTAATGCTTTTCCTTCTTCATATAACTTTAAGCATTCTTCCAAAGGAAGTGTCTCGTTTTCAATTTTAGAGACTATTTCATCAAGTCTTTTTAAAGACTTCTCAAAATCAATTTTCTTTTCTTCCATTGTTTTACTCCTTTGCTACTACTCTTGAAGTTACTGTTCCATCTTTGAGAGTGGTTTTAATCATTTGATTAACTGCAATATCTTTCGTGCTTTTGATAACTTTACCGCTTTCATCTTGCATAATAGAGTATCCTCTATTAATTACTCCATCTGGCGATAGAGCCTTTAGATGGGATGCTCTAGCGAGTACTTGTTCCTTCTTCATATCTAGGATATGAGAGATAAGAATATTAAGCTTATCTTTTGTGTTTGCAAGATCGACTAGTTTATCTTCATACATTGATTTTGGATTAATAAAGAATGGTCTATTTTTAATAGAGGCGATTCTTTCTTTTGCTCGATTTACTCTATTAATAAGATAGTCTTGCATACGATTTAGACTTATGTCTAACTTTTGATATATTTCACGTTTATCAATAGTGGCAAGTTCTGCTGCTCCTGTTGGAGTGGATGCACGCGCGTCTGCTACATAATCTATAAGTGTGAAGTCAATCTCATGTCCTACGGCAGAGATGATTGGTACTGGGAATTCAGCAGCAGCTCTAACGAGTGTTTCATCGTTAAATGCACTCAAATCTTCACTTGCTCCACCACCTCGGCCGATGATGAGAGTGTCTATATTGGCATTTTTGGCATCATTTAGGGCTTTTAAGAGCGATTTAGGAGCTTCGCTACCTTGGACAAGGCTCGGGAAGATTTTGACCTCTACAAGAGGATTTCTACGAAGGATATTCGTTTTGATATCTGCTAAAGCGGCACTATTAGGAGCAGAAATGACCCCTACTGCTTTAGGAAAGATATTAATCTTTCTTTTACGAGATTCATCAAATAGACCTTCTGCAGCAAGCTTCTTCTTGAGCATTTCAAGTTCTAACAATTGTGCGCCTGCGCCATAAGGTTCCATAGCCTCAACGTATAGTTGATATTCTCCGCGAGATGGATAGACACTGACTTTACCATAGGTAAGTACTTCAACGCCATCTTTAATAGAAGGATCTAAGTGGGCAGCATAGTCATAGAACATGACTGCCTTAATCATAGATTCTTCATCCTTAAGTGAGAAATAGACATGACCACTTGGATATCTTTTGAAGTTAGAAATTTCACCTTTAACTGTGATTCCACGTAACGAAAAGTTATTATCAAACATTTGTTTGATGTACTTGTTGAGATTGGAAACACTATAGGCTACTTTAACATCGATCATAAGACATTATCCAATATTGCGTTGATGAATTTATATTCATCGTTATCTAAATATAGCTTGGCGAGTTTAACAGCGGTATTAATGACCACCACTTTATCGATATCGCCAACGAGCTTGTAGTTTGTGTAACTCATAAGAAGAATTGCCTGAGCAACTTTGTTGAGTCGAGAAAATTTCCATTTTGGCATATGCTCTTGGAAAACAGGAATAATCTCATTGATGTGGGAAAGTGATTTAATGATGATTTCTTTAGAAAAGACAGGAATATCTTCATAAGGCATTTCGAAAACACCTTCGAGAGTTTCCTCAACGGAGAATTCATCACCGATTGACACTCGTGTCAAACAAGTATATAGGCTCATCATTATGAGTTCGTTTTCTTTGTTACGAGAAAGATTATTCACCACTTGCTATGACCTCACTTTCAACATCTTCTTCCATCTTTGAGCTTGCTTCGCCATTAAAGATCTTTTCGATATGGAGGACATTGTAGAATTCTACAATAGCCACTACACATGCTCCTAAAAGGAGAACGTGGAGCACTAAAGTGAATGCATAGTTTGTCCAGTTATACGGAATCATATAGGCGTATGCAAAGAACATACCGGCAAAATCTAAGGCGATAATAGCGGTTCCTATAAATAGGAGCCACTTTCTTCCTCTTGAGGCGAGGAAACCGAGGAACGCTAACGCTCCTCCGACGACTAATGCAACAAGCATTATTAGTAAATCAGCACCTACCGCACTCATTGACTTTAGCAATAAATTGTTAACAACCATTTGGGCAACTAAGGCAAGAGCAAATCCGCTCTTAGGCCAAGCATAAGCTAAACCTTCAAATGAGGAGTTGAGTGCGCTTTGGATGACGCCGATTAAACATGCAAAGACATTCACAATGCCAGCCCAAAGAATAAAGATGGATGATCTTTGGTACATTCTGACAGCTCTGTTATGAGCTGAGCGGTAGTTCATTGGTTGTCTTTTAGCTTTCATTAGTCGATTGATGTAACTTTGAGATGAATGCTGAATGGCACTGACTCGGTATAAGCGAGTAATGATTCAGCGACTTCTGCTTGAATTGCTTCGCAAATTTGTTTTGCATTTACACCTTTTTTAAGGGTGATTGGGATGACAATCTCAACTTGTCCGTTATCATGAAAGATAACCTTGATTGGATTGAACAATTTAAATTGTCTTCTTTTAGAACCTTTTTTGGTTATTTGAGCACCGACTCTTTCAACGGCTGCACCAGCGAGGTCTTCAAAGACATGACGATGAATAGCAAGTTCACCGTTTTTTGAGTAGTTCTTAATATAGACGTAATCTGCCATGTATTAAGCCTCCTTAGGTTATTTTACGTTTTTTAAAACGTATTCACACAAATCTTCTGGCAAGAAATGGAATGCTTTAATAGCGTCTTTAGCAGGTGCACTTGTACCATATGTATCGATGCCATAGTTATGTTCGGCATATTTTGCCCAACCAAATGTGGACATCATTTCAACGGAAACGATCTTGCTTCTATCTAAAGATAAGACTGATTTCTTATATTCTTCAGATTGCTTTTCAAATAAGAACCATGATGGCATGGAGACGACTCTAGCATCAATGCCTTTCTCTTTGAGAAGTTTCTTAGCTTCTACTGCCAATCCAACTTCGCTACCAGTAGCTAGAAGGATGACATCTGCTTTCTTATCTTCTTTAGAAAGGACATAAGCACCTTTTCTAACACCTTCCATAGAAGATGAGAGAATTGGTAAGTTTTGTCTTGATAGAATCAAGGCAGTTGGAGTTTCTTTGCTTTCTAAAGCGATATCCCATGCAGCGTATGTTTCACGTGTATCACATGGGCGGATAACGTTAACATTAGGCATACTTCTTAGCATAGCTAATTGTTCGATTGGTTGATGGGTTGGACCATCTTCTCCAACGGCGATTGAGTCATGCGAGAATAGATAAATGGCTGGGAGTTTTGATAAGGCTGCCATACGGATAGCGGATTTCATGTAGTCAGAGAAGACTAAGAAAGCACCACCGTAGACCTTAACTCCTCCATGGAGGAGCATACCATTCATTGCACTGGCCATTTCAAATTCACGGATACCATAGTTGATATTTCTACCAGCTGGAGTTTCTTTGGTGAAATTGACGCCACCTTCGATCTTGGTCATAACTGAACCAGCAACGTCAGCACTACCACCCATTAAGAATGGAACTCTGGTGTGCAATAGGTTAAGAGCCTTACCGCTTGCCACACGTGATGAATTTTTATCATCGCTAGCAAAGCTAGGTTCTTCACCGATATATGAGGAGACATTACCATCAAAGGCATCTTCAAACACTTTAGCCTCTTGTTTGTGAGCGGCTTTAAATGCTTCATAAGCTTTCTTCCATTCTGCTTCGGCTTTTTCACCGCGTTTAGCAAATCCTTCTTTGAAGAATGCATAAACTTCTTCAGGAATTGTGAATGGAGGATATTCATATCCGTAGACTGCTTTAGCATGAGCACCATCTTCTTCGCCGAGTGGGTTACCATGGACTTTGGATGTGCCTTGTTTTTCACTACCAAAGCCGATAACTGTTGTGACGATGATAAGAGTTGGCTTATCTTTTGATTGTTTAGCTTTGCTAATAGCAGCATCGATAGCGTCGACATCATTACCGTCTTTAACTTCTAAGACATCCCATTCAGAGGCAAGGAATCTTTGTTTAACATTTTCTGAGAATGATAAATCAAGACCGCCATCTAATGTGACATTATTGCTATCGTAAATAAGAATTAACTTATTTAACTTATGATGTCCTGCAAGAGAAATAGCTTCTTGGGAAAGACCTTCTTGTAAGCATCCATCACCGCATAATGCATATGTGTAATGGTTCATAATCTTGCTTCCATCTGGATATTGAGCAGCGACTGCTCTTTCAGCCATAGCAATACCGACAGCTTGAGCAATACCTTGTCCTAATGGACCACTTGTAGAGTCAACACCTTTGGTGTGTTTATATTCTGGGTGACCTGGAGTAAGGCTTCCGAGTTGACGGAAAGACTTTAAGTCTTCGAGTGAAACATCATAGCCACTAACATGAAGCATTGTGTAAAGAAGTGAGCTAGCATGTCCTGCTGAAAGGATAAAACGATCACGGTTGACCCACATTGGATCTTTTGGATTGGCGACTAAGTGTTTGCCAAATAAGGCGTAAACAATTGGAGCGCTTCCTAAAGCCATACCTGGGTGACCAGATTTTGCTTTGTTGACAACGTCAATACACATTGCTCTAATAGCGCTTACGGATAATTTGTCAAGTTCTTTTTGATTCATAATAATCTCCTTAATTTACTTATAAATTATTTCTTAATTTGAATTCCTAAATCTATGAGTTGAGCATCATCAACTGGTTGAGGTGCTGAACTCATTGGGCAAGCTGCCTTGAGGTTTTTAGGGAAGGCGATGACATCACGGATGTTATCGGTTCCACAAATTATCATAGATAATCTTTCTAAACCAAAGGCGATTCCACCATGTGGAGGAGTGCCATATTCAAAGGCTGATACAAAGTAACCAAATTTACGCATGATGTCTTCTTGTGAGAAGCCGAGAATTTCAAATACTTTCTTTTGCATATCTTGGTCATATATACGAAGTGATCCACCACCAGCTTCATAGCCATTGATGACTATGTCATAAGCAGCAGAAAGAACCTTGCTTGGATCGCTGTAGAGGTATTGAGCGGTCTCTGGTGTTGGTCTTGTAAATGGATGGTGTAAAGCCTTGTATGAACCATCGTGGATGTCTTTTTCAAATAATGGGAAATTGACAACCCAAAGAAGGTCGTATGTATTTGGCTTAACGTATCCAAGTTCATGGCCATATTGAGAACGTAAGGCACCTAAGCCAAAGTTAACTCTATCGGCTTTGCCGCTTGCAACAAGGAGAACGTCTCCATTGTTAGCTTCGCATTTCTTGATAAGTTCTTTTTGTTGAGATTCGCTTAAGAATTTCACCAAACTACCTTCAAGCATGCCTTCTTTTACTTTGTAAACACCGATACCACCTAAGCCAAACTTCTTAGCTTCAAGGTTGAGGTTATCGATGATTTTACGGCTTGTTTGTTCAGCGATTCCTGGAACACATATAGCTTTGACCATTTCTGCCTCTTTATAGCCGTTAAATACGCTATTTGAGAGGATTTCTTTGACATCGATGAGGTGCAAACCGAAACGAGTGTCTGGTTTATCACTACCATAGACATTAACAGCTTCGCTATAATCCATTCTTCTAAGAGGTGTCTTGATATCAACATTGATTGTTTCTTTGAACACCTTCTTTAAGAAGCCTTCCATGATTGTTAAGATTTGATCCTGATCAAGGAAGCTCATTTCTAAGTCGATTTGAGTGAATTCTGGTTGACGATCTTGACGAAGGTCTTCGTCTCTAAAGCAACGAGCGATTTGATAGTATCTTTCCATTCCACCAATCATTAGCAATTGTTTAAACAATTGAGGTGATTGAGGAAGAGCATAGAAGCTACCATTGCTCACTCTGGATGGGACGATATAGTCACGTGCACCTTCAGGAGTTGACAAAGTCAAACATGGTGTTTCAACTTCAATAAATCCGTTTTCGTCAAAATATTGATGGGCACATTTAACGATTTTTGCTCTCTTGATGAGATTTGCTTGTAGACATGGACGTCTTAAATCGAGATAACGATATTTCAAACGAACATCTTCAAGGGCATCAGTTTCATCAGCGATGATAAGAGGTGTAGTCTTAGCTTTGCTAAATACTTCGATTTTGCTTACTGAGACTTCAATTTCACCAGTTTTAAGGTTCTTGTTTGGAACTTCTTTCTTTTGGACTTTGCCTTTGATACCGATGACGTATTCGTTACGGATATCTGGCACTTCCACTCCTTCATTGACGACGAGCTGGATGATGCCGCTTCTATCACGGAGATCGATAAAGAGGAGTCCGCCGAGGTTACGTCTTTTAGCGACCCAACCTACTAAGGAGACTTCTTTACCAACATCCTTAAAGGATAATTCTGTATTATAACAACTTCTTTCCATTATTTTACCTCCGCTTCTTCAACGTTTTGAGCTTGTATATATTCCTCAAGCATTGAACGTAGCACCATGAGCATGTCATCGGTGTTAACGCTTGATTGTTCTTGAGTTTTTAAATTCTTAACAGTGATTTGCTTTTTAGCGATTTCATCTTCGCCGATGATAATTGCGAATTTAGAACGTTTACGTTCTGCAATTTTAAATGATGATTTGAATGATTTTGGTTCATAGTTCATTTCAGCTGCAAATCCATTCGAACGAAGGATATCAGCAAGTGAGAAGGCTAAGTCCACTGCTTCATCATTCATTGGCATTAAGTAGAAGTCTGGACCACTTTGAGGTCTTTCTTCATGATACTTAGTGAACACATAGTGCAATCTTTCTAGACCGAATGATAATCCGACACCTTCTAGATCAGGACCACCAACTTCTTTTAGAAGGTTTTTATAGTGACCACCAGCTCCGATAGCACCGATATCATCATCTTCCATGTGATATTCGAAGACGACACCGGTGTAGTAATCTAAACCTCTAACGAGGTTATCATCAACTTCGAAGTCAATTCCTGCTTTTCTAAGAGCTTCTTCAACATTGTCCATGTAGAGCTTGGCAGCATCGGAGAGATAGTCTTTCATCTTCGGTGCGCCAGCGATGAACTCTTGATCTTCAGGGACTTTGCAATCGAGAATACGGAGAGGGTTGATTTCAAAACGACGTTTGCAATCACCGCACATTTTATCGATGTGCTTTGCGAAGTATTCTTTTAAAGCTTTACGATATGCTTCACGAGATTCTTCATCACCAAGGGAGTTGATAAGTACTTTGACTTTGTCAATACCTAATGATTCTAGAATTCTTTTGCCTAAAATGATGACTTCAACGTCACTTAAATAGGATGAGACACCGACTGTTTCAACACCGAATTGGTGGAATTGACGATATCTACCAGCTTGTGGTCTTTCGTATCTAAAGCATGGGCCACAGTAAAAATACTTAAGTGGCAAATCAGCATTTGCGTGTAGCTTGTTTGAGACAATTGAACGCATAACTCCAGCTGTTAATTCTGGACGTAAGGTAAGTGAACGACCGCCTTTATCATCAAAGGTGTACATTTCCTTTGTGACAATGTCAGATGATTCACCGACGGAACGTAAGAAGAGTGGAGTGTGTTCAATAATAGGAGTTCTAATCTCTTTATAACCGAATAGTTCGGCCATTAAACGACAATCATATTCATAAAATGAATACATCTCGGCTTCATCGCCGATGATGTCGTGTGTTCCTTTGACTGGATTAATTTCCATAGTAAAATTCTCCGTTTCTAAATTCGTTATTATTATACATAATACGCTAGGTTTCTTCAATACGTAGATGAGCGCATAAACGAAAAGAAAAAGGTTCCCAAACTTGTGAACCTTTTGTTTACCTTTTAGTGGATGACTCTGTTGATATCGAATACACCCTTAACATTTTTAAGAGCGTTGAAGACATCAACTAACTGTTGTGCACTAGTGACATATATAGTGGCACTTATGACTGTTTCCATCGTAGATGGATGCAAGTGACCATTGATAGATGTGATTGGGATATTTCTTTGAGAGAAAACAGTTGCAATATCCATGAGTAGATTCGGACGATCATGACATGTCACTTTGATATCTACAGGATAGTTTCCTTTTTCAAGATTTGGTTTCCAGAACACTTCAATTAAGCGTTTTGCTTCGTTAGCAACGTTAGGGCATTCCTTGCGATGGACTGTAATGCCTTTCCCACGGGTGATATAGCCGATAATGTCATCTCCTGGGATTGGAGTACAGCAAGGGGCTAAATTAACTGCGATTTTGCTTGCTCCGTGGACAAATACTGGACAACCATCGTTTACGATGTTCTCGGCCTTATTAAGTTTGACAGTTTCTTTTGGACGGATGTTTAAGAATTCGATAATTGCTCCTGGCGTCGGGTTTTTGTTAGACACCATGACGTAGAGTTCCTCAAGGCTTGGAGCGTTGAAGTTCTCAAGCACCTTGTTGTCGTTGATGAGTGATTCCATTTCTCCTTCACCAACACCGATAGTTTTGAATGATTCAACACATGCTTGTTTACCTCTAGCAATTCTTTCATCACGAACAAAGTTCGCATTCTTCTTAGTGAGGAATTTACGAATGTGTGATTTGGCAAATGAGGTAGTAGCAATCTTGAGCCAGTCTTCGTTTGGACCAAGTGATGTCTTAGATGTTTTGATTTCAACGATATCGCCTGTTTTAAGTTCAGTGTTAAGAGGCACCATCGAATTATTAACGATAGCTCCCACCGCTTTTTCAGCGACTCCGGTATGAATCTTATAAGCAAAATCTAATGGGGTTGCACCGGTAGGAAGTTCAATAACCTTACCCTTAGGGGTAAAGCAATAGACATTTGCTTCAAAAATATCATGTGAAAGTGATTGCATGTAGTCTTTAGCATCGCTGCTATCTTCTTCAGAAATATTGACAAGATCTCTAAGCCAGTGAAGTTTTTCTTCGATTTCTTTTTGCTCTTGTTTTGGGTTATAGTTTGAACCTTCTTTATATCTCCAGTGAGCTGCGATGCCGCTTTCAGCAACTTCATCCATTTCCTTTGTTCTAATTTGAACTTCGAATGTGTTTCCATCGCCTGAAAGGATACATGTATGAAGTGATTGATACATGTTTGTTTTTGGCATGGCGATGTAGTCTTTGAAACGACCTGGAATAGGTGTGTATGTGGCGTGAATAATGCCTAAAATTTCATAGCATTGGAGCTCTGTATCAGTGATGATTCTGATAGCGAGCCAGTCATAGATTTCTTCAGGCTTATGATGCTTAACATATATCTTACGATATATGGAATATATTGATTTAACACGAGATTCCATCACAAATGGTATCTTTTTCTCGAAGAGAATATCGGCAACTCTTTTAGAGAAACCATCGAGTGATTTTTGACCATATTTTAATCTCTTGTTAACAAGATCTGTGACGACTTTGTATTTATCTGGTTCAAGGTACTTCAAAGACAAATCTTCGAGTTCACTTCTAATGGTATCGATACCTAGACGATGAGCAATTGGAGCGAACACTTCATGAGTTTCTTTTGCTAGAGCATATTGTCTTTCAGGTGGTAAAGAATCAAGTGTTCTCATATTATGAAGCCTATCAGCAAGCTTGATGACAATAACGCGTACATCTTTAGCCATTCCTAAGAAAATCTTACGATGATCTTCAGCGACGAATTCTTCTTCGCTTCTATGAGAAAGCTTTAAGCGTTGAATCTTTGTTAAAGAATCAACGATAGAACAAACATCATCACCAAAAATCTTTAGGTCATCTAAGGATGTGTCAGTATCTTCGACAACGTCATGTAAAAGACCTGCTGCTAGTGTTGTAGGACCGCAGTTAAGGCCTGCAAGAATATAACACACCTCTATGAGGTGATGAATATAAGCTTCACCGCTTCTACGGTATTGGCCTTCATGTTTTACTTTGACAAATTCATAGGCATCTTCAACAAGCTTTCGTGAAGCAGGATTTGTAATGTAAACATAAAATCTCTCCTTCACTTCATCGAAAGTGTGGAGTTTCATTGCTGGAGATTTACCTTCGAATGTCTCTTTAACCATTTGACATATTATACTCCAATATATTCAAAATAAAAACCCAGTGTTCTATCACTGGGCTATTATTAAGCAAATATTTAAGCAATATATCTAAGTGATGCAGATTGGAATCTAACAGTTTGATTAGCTATCTTGTGGTGTGTAATTTTGAAGCCACAAACGCCAGCAACAGGAGTTAATTCTAAACTATATTCAGTGAATTCCTTAACCTCCATGTTATCAACTAATACTGATAGTGAGCCAATTACATTGCCTGCTGAATCTAATAAGGAAACATAGATTTTGTCTTCTCCTAAATCCCCAATCACTTTTCCAGAGCCAATCGTTGCATAAATGACAACTTTCGTTGGCAATGATTCTGAAGACCAGTATGCTGCTGCGTTTAACACTTGGACAAAATAATCTTTAACAGTTGATCCTTCATTGTGGGAATGATTTGTGTTATCGTTTGACATACTTGAAGCTCTTGAGAATTCGCCGCCAGTGGTATCACCACCAAAGGTGAAACTTGCAGCTGTTACCATTCCTTGTGCCACCGAACCCTTCACATTATCTGTATGGGATTTTGTGTCAGATCCAAGCGTATATGCAGCGGTAACAGAAACATCCATTTGAGCTGTTACTACAGAAGGAACTGGTGTGCTAGATGTAAGTTCTGTTAAGCGTGTAACATCCATCGCTGAACCATCAGAATATGTTCCATTCACTTTGACTTTAGAGAAATCCCATGTTGTTAAACCAGTTTCAGAAGAAACTGTGCTATCACTGCTGAATGATAGTGTGGATATTGTGGGTGCAGTTTGAGTTTCATCCCAATAAATCTTAATGTTTAGGAGTGTTACGTTGGCACCATAAGCCTTGAAACCTAAATAATAGAAGTTCTCAGTATTAGTGAATGTATGTGAATAGGCATCTTCCTGTTTTGAAAGTGTCAAAGCAGGATTGCTAGATTTACCAAGCGATTGTAAATCACCGGTACTAATAAATGGTGTAGTCTTTCCGAACACTAACAGTTCAGCACTAGCTGATGAAGTTTTTGTGCAGTCCCATTCGATTACAATCTTTTTAGCACGACCACCTGATTGTGTTGAAATAATGCCTGGGAATCCAGAAGCAACAGCACTTGTACCTAAGGTAAAACCTTCTGTTGACTTGGTTAATCCAGCATATTTAGCATCGAAGTCTGAAGAATCTTTTGTCCATGGAGTATAGTCACTACCTAGACCAGTAATTGTTGCTGGAGAAAGTTCATCTTTCTTGACAGCTTTAACTATACAGTTGAAATCAATTGTTTGACCATCGAGATGGGCAGTACAAACAACAGTATCTCCTTCACCTTTTCCGGCACCATCGTAAGTGACCGATTCTGGGTGCCTTTCTTCGACTTGACCATTGTTTAATAGTACTTTAAGTACTATGCTATCATTTTCAAAGCCATCATCGAGATCGAAGTTTTCTGGGCATGACACTACTTGTTGAATCTCGACAACATGAATGCTTAAATCAACAGTTCCTTTAACTGTGGATGTAATTGTTTTTGACTCATCATGAGAGTATGTGGCAGTTACTGAAACGTCCATATCTTCGGTAGGTGTATCAGGTACTGGTGTTGTTGATGATAAAGTACATAATTTAGTTATGTCGGCTACTGTTTCATCGGAGAATGTTCCATTAACTTTTACACCTGAGAAATCCCATGTATCAAGATCAGTTTCTGAATGAACTGTACTTGCTTCGTCAATTGCAAGGCTTGAAAGCGATGGCGCTTCATAAGCAGTATCCCAATAGATTGTGATACTTTTGAATGCTACACCACCATCATATGCCTTCATTCCAACATAATAGTAGTTTTTATCTGATTTAGGGATAGCAACAACATTTGGATTCTGGATTTTAATACTTGTTGATGGTGTCAGTTTAGATACATCGTATGTATTAGCAAACGGTGTTGTTGAAAATGTGAATAATGCCATAGCATTTTTGCCTGTTTCATCCATATCCCAATCAACAACAACTTTTTTAATCTTTCCACCCGAATGTGTAGAGACAAAACCAGGAAATCCAATTCCTTCTTTGTCTTCTTTAGCAAAGTTTACGTATGTTTGACCACTACTGACAATTTCGTATTTAGCCGTAGTGGTTGTAGAATTATAATTCCACTTTGAATATGTATTTTTACCTGTTTTAGGATTGCCTGTTGTATCTGGTGAGATAACATCACGAGGCATAATGTACATTTCACACTCAAAATCAATAGTTAGCTCATTAATATGAGCTGTACAAGTGATTGCATCACCGACGACTTTGCCGGCTGCGTCAAATGTAATTGAGTTTGGATGTCTTTGCAAGGTTGAGCCATTACTTAAAAGCACTTTTAATGTAACACTTTCATTTTCTAAGCCTTCATCAACGTCAATATAATCAGGTTTTGATACAACTTGTTGTATCTCTGTGATATGAAGTGTCATATCTTCTTGTGAAGTGTGATCTTCATTACCACCATTTCCAGATGGTTGAATAGGATCTGCAGGTACACTACCAGAGTCATATACTGGTGTATCTTCCTCATCGGCTTCGTTACAACCAGACAAACCTAAAACTAGGAAGGGAATTAACAAAAGTGCTTTTTTCTTCATA
>JAILIP010000026.1 GCA_024695235.1 Bacilli bacterium
CTAGGGATTGCACGACCGAGTTCCCATTTAGACACAGTTTTATCTGAATAGGCTAATCTATCGGCTAATTCTTGTTGAGTTAAGCCAACTTTTTTACGTAATGCAGCAAGATTTTCTGCAACAATTTCACTTAAAGCTTTCATGCGACCTATTTTACTCATATGTACGCCTAAATACAAGAAAGTAGAGAAAATTGTTTCGATGCAGTCGAATGTTCTCTTTTTTAGAGAGAAGCAAATTTATCTCTCAAAAAAGTAGATATCTCTACACTTTAAAGAATTTCTTTGAAATTTCGTACATATGTGTATAATAACCAAGGTTTTTTATTATGGACGCAAAAAAGGAAAAGAAACCACTATCAAAAGGAATGAGGATCCTCATTCTCGCAGGAGTCATCGTTGGAGGACTTGCTGTCGGAGCCGGTACAGGATATCTAATCGGCCATTTCGGCAAGACCCCAGAAGTCGTTGAAGAGATCAAGGATTTAGATGCTATCGAGGATAACGATGCCAACCTTCTTGATAGATATGAGCAAGTCAAAAAAGAAGGGCGCAATCCTGTTAGCGTCTTCTCGATTAGTGAACTTGCCAATATATCCATGTCCAAATTCACCAGCCACGAATATAGTGTTGCTATTGGCTATGGAGTCGCAAATTCTGCAGTGAATCTCGATGTTCGCAACTATGCAATCAAAAATGGTGACGAGTACTACGAAGAATCACTCTCCAAATCCAAAGGTGCAATCAACATCGTCGTGTGTCAAAGAGACTATCAACACGGAAATGAAAAAACATCTCCAATTGATAGTTACACTGGTGATATAAAAACTGATGCGGAACACCCAGACTGGTCAAAACCAACCAAAACTGACTATACAGCCGAAAGCTATGAAGAAAAGTTTGGCAAAATGGTTTCAAGACCATCTGTGTATGTCGTATCCTCCCAATCTGTCTTAGACGAAGGTAGTTCAGTAGAAAAGACAGCAGATGGCTATCAACTAACAATGAACCTAGACACTATAAAAGGCATAGCTCGTTATCGTAAAAGAATGATGAACTTATCTGGAAGTAACGTTAAGAAATTCGAATACGTTCACCTCACCTACTATGTAGATGACGACTTCAACTTAATTCGTTCCTATGTTGAAGAAAAATATGCCGCCGGCATTGCGGGAATAAGTGCGAATGTGGAAGGATCACTCTCGACTTATTTCTTCACTGACACAAATGACGTCAAAATCCCTGAGATAGGCGTCAATGTGACATTCCCGAAAGAAGGTCAATTATATGCTTAAGAAATCAATTATTTTATATTCTGTTTGCTTTACCTTATCAGCTGGCATCGCTGGTGCTGGTGCTTTTATATTGACACCTGCACGCACAGTTGAGCCTACTAGCAGTGAAGCAAGCATAGAATCCCCAGATATTAACAAAAAAGACGCTGATGATGAGGATGATTTTGGCGGAGATGATTTTGTCCCACAAGAATTAACTCCAAGAGATAAATTCATCGGTGGACTTGCCGACATGAAAGTTCTTCATGGTGAGGCTGAAGCAAACATTTCATTTGGTGAATATACAGTTGATGTCAAAGTTAATGACATTTATCTCACATTAGCTTCCTTATCCATGGAAGACATTGAATTAAGTGTTGATGCAACTGTTTCATTTATGAATAAAGACTTCGATATTGAAGCCACATTTGCAAATCAAACCATCTATTTATCTATTTTAGATAACGACATCAAACTCGAAACAAGTGATTTCTCCCAAATCATCGATATGGTTTCATCTTTTGGATTACCAGAGATTGAATTGCCAGCTGAAATCACATCTTTAAATCTTGATACAGTTCAAGAAAAACTTGGCGCAATGGAATACACCCATGAAGAAAATGTTGGATACACATTCGAATTATTCTTATTCGGAGATTCTCCAATCATCTTCAAATGTGATGAAGAATATAACTTCACTTATTTAAGTGTTAATAATCTCTCACTTATGGGAATCAATGTTTCTTTAGAAGCAAATGTTGAAGTTGCCTATGAAATTACTTCTCCAGTTGCTATTCCAGAAACTCCAGCCAGACAATTCGTTAACTTCTCAGATATTCTTCCACTTGCAAAACATGTTGCTGATTTAATTAATCAAAAGCAATTCGCTATTTCATTAAACGGTAGCATTGTTGATCAAGGAGAAACAGAAGGCATCACATTCTCTGGATCTACTCAATTTGACTTAGATACCAAGAGTGGTGCAGCTATGCTTCAAATTATCGAACATGAATATGTTGACGAAAACAATGAAAACTATGTCCACAATGTGGCATTAGATATTTCTGAAGAAGATGTAATCTTCAACTACAATGACACTGTTAAAGGAAGACTCGAATTTGCATCCTTAAATGACATTATTGATTTGATCAAATCCTTAATGGGTGATTTAGGAGATGAAATTCCTACATCCTTAGATGGAATGACATCCTTAATTGAAGGCACAGTCCTTAAGAGTGTTATCGATGGACATTATGAAGCTTTACTTGATGATGTTATCAAAAACCTTTCAATCAAATCCTCAAGCATCTCCTTAACAATTGATAAGAAGTTCTTAGGACTTGATGGTGATATTGATTTAGTCCTTTCATTCAACAAGGATAAAATCATTGGTTTATCAATCTCTAACGTAGTTGTTGCTGGTCGCACAATTAACGTCAATCTTCTTTTAGAAGAATATGATGAAAACTATGCAACATGCATCGATAGAAGTGATCTTGTAGATTATGCTGATTGTGCTAACCTTGTACCACTTGTAAAAGGCATTGCAAAACTCGTTGAACAACGTCAATTCCATTTAGGAGTTTCCGGTTCATT
>JAILIP010000025.1 GCA_024695235.1 Bacilli bacterium
GGAAATCTATCATTGAACATCCTGATGAATTTGAAAGATGCCATGATGATAATAGCGGCAATACCACCACTAATAGGAATATACATTGAGTTATATAAAGCAGCGGCTTGGAATGAGTAATCCCAAACGATAACTGATGAAGCAGTTGAGCCAAAGAAACGAACGGCTGTTGCAAGAATTGTACTCACTGCGATCATTGATTCAGAAAGGATATATCCTTTGCCAGGTCTTCCTTCTTCATAGAATCTATTGAAAATGAGAGGTTTAAACGCTCCAACAATTGCAACACTTCCAAAACCAATTAGATAGTCAAACGGATAACATGCAAAACCATATCCGTCTGTTGCAACTGTGATGAGGCCATAAATGATTCCGCCAGCAATTAAGCCGTGGGTTGGTCCATGCCTCATTGCAAGGATAAATAACGGGAGCATTTGAAGGTTAACTGATCCTCCTGTTGGAGCAGGAAATAGTTTTACTAAATTAAGAACAAATGCTAAAGCAATTAACATACCTTCTTCAGCAATATCTCTAACTGTCATCTTATCTACACTATAAAATAGTGATAATGATAAAAAGGCTGATAATGTTAGGCATGCTACGGAAACAATAAAGCCCCACGCAAAATCAACATCTTCAAACATTGAATCAAGTTCAAAGATTTTCTTTTCTAATGACAGCATCACTATTGCCATAATCAGAAGCAATGTTCCTAATGATGAGAATGTCTTGTTAACGTTTTTAAGTAACACAAACACGATTCCTAAAAGGAGGAACGATACTGTTAGATACATTGACCACGAATGTTTATATGAACCATTTGCAATGTGGTAAAGAGAAATATTTTGTGAGCCACCATCAACTAAAACCACTTTTAGAATTGGAGCAAAGAAAAAGCCAAAAGCAATAAATGCTAAAGCTGCAATAATTAAATGTCCATATTTTTGAGTGAATTCAATCACTGATAGACGATCTTTTTGTTCGTTTTCCATAAAAAATACCTCCTATGGAGGTAATTAAACAAAAGTCTTACCTCCGCCAGCATTACCTGGATCAGGTTCCGTCGAGTCAATATCTAGACTCCTCTCAGCCTCTAACGAAGCTCCGGTTACATAAATTATATTACTTTAATTTTGCCAATCAATAGGTGTTAGACCATTCTTTTTTAGATATTCATTACATCTAGAGAATTGGTGAAGATTAAACCATCCTCCGTGATTGGCGCCTAACGGAGATGGATGTACACTTTCAAGAATTAGTCGATTTGGATTGTGAATCAACTTTTTATGTTGTCTAGCAAAGTTACCCCAAAGCATGAAGACAATTGGTTGATTGAGTGAGTCAATGTATTTAAATAAATCATCCATGAATTCATCATATTCTTTGCAGTGATGAGATAATGGTTGATTTTCTCTAACAGATAGATAGGCGTTAATGAGTAAGATGCCTTGTCTTCCTAAATAGGAAAGATCGCCATCATTTTTCATGTGTAGGCCTAAATCGTTTTCAATTTCTTTATAGATATTTACAAGTGATGGAGGTAACTTTTCTCCATGAGGAACAGAGAAAGATAAACCCATTGCTTGATTAGGATTATGATATGGATCTTGTCCAAGAATCACCACTTTTATATCTTGAGGAGAAGTTAATTCAAAAGCATTGAACATAAGTTCTCTTTTTGGATAAATTGTATGAGACTTATATTCACTATCTAAAAACTCATTCAATCTTTTTGAATAGTCTTTGCTTTTAACTTCATTAAAGAAATGTGACCAATCTTTTAGCATAGAAAAATTATATCATTTAATGATAAAAGCAAAATAGATATAATTAGTGAGATGAAAAAAGTTCTATTCGTCTTCAATCATCCTGCTCCTTACAAAGTAAGGCTTTTAAATAAATTATCTGAATTTTTAGATTTAGATGTTATCTTTGAAAGACATAAAGCAAGTGATAGAAATAAAGCTTTCTATTATGAAAGAGATTATAAGTTCAATCTTCTTCCTGTTAAGGGAATAAAAGTTGGCGCAGAAAACTTCATCTCCAAAGGAATAGTTAAAGCCATTAAAAGAAGACATTATGACTATGTCATCATGAATGGATATTCAACATTTGCTGAGATGAAAGCAATTAAATATCTAAAAAGCATTGGCGAACCATATTGTTTATACATCAATGGTGGCATTATCAATCGTGATGAGCCTAGATGGAAAACTAATCTAAAACGTAAATACATTTCTGGAGCAGAATTTTATATGTCTCCAGATGAAAACTCTGATAACTATCTTGTTTATTATGGAGCAATTCAATCTCTCATTAAGTCATATACATATTCCACTGTGTATGAATCTGAAATCATCAAATCTCTCCCAAGTGAAAAAGAAATCCATGATTTAAAAGAAGATTTGCACATATACGCTGATAAGGTTTACGTATCATGTGGCCAATTAATCAAGCGTAAAAACTATATTGATCTCATCAAAGCCTGGCCAAATGATAAAAACAAAGTTCTTATTATCATCGGAGATGGCAAACAAAGAAAGCATATCCAAAACATGATCAAGAAGAACAACATTAGAAACGTTAAACTCATTGGTTATCAACAAAGAGAGAGAATGTTTGACTACTACAAGATTGCAAACGGTTTCATCTTCCCAAGCCGTAAAGATATTTATGGTCACGTAATCAATGAAGCATTATCTCAAGGCCTTCCAGTTATCTCATTTGAAAACGTTAACTCTGCAAAGAAGTTAATTGAAGAAGGCAAAAATGGTTACATTGTGAGTAGCATTGAAGACCTCATCAATTCACTTGAAAAATTAGATCATTGCGACAAGAAATATTGTGTCGAAATCGCAAAGAAAAACACTATTGAAATTATGGTGGAAGAACATAAAAAAATACTTGCTTAAGCAAGTATTTTCTTTAACTCATTTTCGATATCTTTAACTATCTTTTCAGCACTTAGATTTTTATTGAAATAGTCTAAGTTGTTTTTGCCGAGTCTGTCTTTCGCTTTTTTAGGATGAAGAAATCTAAAGACGAATATTTTTATTTTTCGTCTTTTTGTGTGTATAATTTTTCAAGATGAAAACTAGCATCCGTTCTTCAGTAGTTGTAAATCTTATTCGCACGATCACAATGACAGTGCTCTCTTTAGTGACATTCCCTTTAGTTTGTCGTCTTTTAGGAGACTCTGCGTTAGGAACATTTTCATGGGCTAGTTCTTTTATTTACTATTTCATCGTTTTATCTAAGATATCCATTCCAAATGTTGCTGTTAGAGAATGTGCGAAAGTAAAAGATGATCCAGTTAAGTTATCAATGAAGGTTCAAGAATTCTTTATCCTTCAAGCAATTATGACTGTGCTTTCATTTGGGCTTATGTGCCTACTTGTTTTCACTGTTCCATCATTCAAAGATAATCAATCGATCATCTTTATTCTTTCAATTAACTTCCTCATTAGTGTCTTTGCTTTTGAATGGGTGTTCACCGCTTTAGAAAAACATACTTACTTAGCAGTTAGATCAATTATCATTCTTGCAATTGCGGATATTTTGATATTTGCACTCATTAAAAGACCTGACGATTTATATCTATATGCTTTCTTAACCACAGTTGTCACAATTCTTACAGTTATCACTAACTTGATTTACCTACCATCAATTCTCAAATTCAAAAAAGTAGGTAAATATAACTTCAAACAATATGTTCCTATCTTAGGAGTATTGTTTATCATATCAATCTTAGTTGCTATTTATAGCAAGACAGATTCATTTATCCTTGGATTTATTGATTCATCCAAAGCAAGTGTTGGTAGCTACTCTGTTGGTATGAAAGGTGT
>JAILIP010000002.1 GCA_024695235.1 Bacilli bacterium
TCACATCTTTAGAGCATTACATTCAACTGGTAGAAGAATGGATTGCTTTCTATAACTCAACAAGAATAAAAAACAGGAACCTTAACTGATTCCTGTCTTTGGGTCTTTTTTTGAAGTGTGTCCATTTTGGGGTTCACTTCACAGATGAGGATCTTTTTAATATAAGAAAAAGCATCCATCAGGATGCCTTAACTTCTTTTGATTTATGATTGAAGATGAATGAGAGGATAATCCAGAGGAATAACGCTCCTAAGACTGTCCAAAGTGAGATCCATCCATCAAGTGCTTCAAATCCTAATGCAGGTTCTTCACCTTCAATAGCGGTGAATATAACATCGATGAGCCACATAAGTGTAGCGGCCCCGAAGATGATAGCAAGGATATCTAAGTGAAGTCCTTTTCTATCTTTAAAGAAGAACCAGAGAACTCCTGCGATTAAAGCACATGCAAGTGCGACTAAGAAATACATGTTTATTTCGCCTCAATAGTAGCCTTTTTAGCTTTATGTTTTCTAAATTTAACAAAGTCTGCGATAAGGACACCAATAGCCCATGCCCCAATAAGAACTGCTAGCATAGCTATTCCAACTGTACCCATTTCCTTAAGCATTGTTGTTGCTTCTTCAGCTGATTGCATAGCTGTTAAAAATGGTGGGAATGGTTGAACTTCTCCATGAAGAACATGCTCTCCTGCAAGAATGAATGATCCACTCCAAAGCACTAATTCAAGATATGCGAGCTTTTTACTCCATTTAATTTCAGAACCAAACTTATATTCTTTTGGTTCGACTTTAGTAACATCGTGTTTCTTTTCGTAATGTTTGACGATATATTTGGCTGCGCCTACTCCAATAGCAGCAGCAGCTGAGACTACAAAACATGCCATAATAACATCTCCTTATTTCTAAATAGATTTTATAAGTTTGAACGAATAGATACAACTTTATTTAAAAAATAATCAAAAAAGAACTATTCGATGTTAAAATCTAAAAAATGAACAAACAATACTATAACAAAGACCAAAAACGATATAGAAGGCTGAAAAAAGCATTATTGCACTCAGACATAGATATTGAAAAGGCATTTATAACAAAAACATTTTTCAACCAAGAATTCAATGAGTTTTTAATTAAACAAAAAATTCATACAACAAAAGACCTACTTTTAATTAATGAAGACGAACTTTTTAGCAGAAATTGTTATTCTGCAAAACAATTAAAAGAAATAAATTCATACTTAGATAGATTCAAAAAGGAATACAATCTCAATCTGTCAGATTCTCAATCAGTTTTGTCTGACACCTTCAAATTATTAGAATCTGCCCCCAATAGCTTTCTCCAAAAAGATATTGATTTTTCATCATCTGCAAGACTTGAAAATGCATTAAAAAAGAGATATAGAATCGTAACATTCTATGATCTTAGGAACTATGGTTTGATTTCACTAACAAAAATTCAAAATATCGGGAAGAAGTCGTGGGTTGAGTTGAATAAAATTGTGAAAAATAGCCTTAATAATTTTGCTAATAAAACAAAGTGCTAATTGTTGCAAAGATTAATGCATAACTTCCTTTCACTCCGTATTTTGCTTACGGAGTATTTTTCTTTTTGTATCGACGGCTTCCCTTACAATCTTTTTTCAGTGTTCTCTTTTCTTCGAATTTTTCATATTTATATCCTCCAGAATTGTCCAATAGTCCAATAGAAACGCCTTACGCGTTGCAAAGCAAAACCTTGCAAACTACCGTAGTTATTGTAGAATGTTTTCGCCAATGTCATCGCCCCGCTAGTTGTAGAGTGTGAGCCAACTAGTCTTATCCGGATTACTAAGCTATCTGGTACCCCGAACCGACATCCAGTAGCCATAATGAGAGAACTTATAGTTTTCAGCGTTAGCCTGTCGTTCCTGAACGTGCATAGGTCTTTAGTCACATCATGTGCTGGTTTTGTTTTTCGTCATCCAGTTTTGATTATTAGCTTTTCACAAGCTACAACTAATATGTAGTTCTCCTCTGAAGCCACATAACGCTTCACATATAATTTATTATTAATAAAAACAGAACAATTGATGCGTTATAGAAATTTACATAAAAGCATCTCTTTTTTTATAAAAAGCATCATTTTATAGAAATTTTGATAAAAAAGTGTAAAAAAGTGTGTAAAATATATTTTAAGCAGTCGCGAATGCTTCATAGGTGTTCCTAAGTTATTGTGGAACCGAGTTTAACGCAGTGCCTTGGGCTCGTTAAAAGGAAGAGCACGTTCGGCTACGGAAACTGTAGCGGTTGAATCCGCCCCATCCTAAACGGGTGGTTTTTTTATTATGCTTCTTTATTATAGATAGTCATTGTTGTATTATATTCAATATACTGACGTATGGGGTACGTCGGAGGTAAATATAATGATTAAAGGTATGTCTTTGTTTAGTGGTGGTGGTATTGGTGAATTTCGAATGAATGAAACCAATGTCGACATTGTTATAGCTAATGAACTATTAGCTAAACGTTGTGAATTTTATAGATTTTATCATCCAAAATGCGATGTTATAAACGCTGACATTACTAAAAAAGAAACAAAAGAGTTATTGATTAGCAAAGCTAAAAAGGCTGGCATTGATTTTATTATGGCGACTCCGCCGTGCCAAGGAGCAAGCTTAATTGGCAAAAACAAAGACTTAGAATCGATGAAGAATGACTTTCGTAATTATTTGGTTTTTGATGCGGTCGAGATAATTGAGGCTCTGAAACCAACGTTTGTAATGATTGAAAATGTTACACGTTTTTATGACATGTTATATTTATATAAAAATGAGCCAAATGTCCCACTTCTAGATATTCTTAATGACAAGTTTGGTAAAGAATATAATATTCAATACGATGTCTTTAATTCTGAAGAATATGGAATACCTCAAGCTAGAAAAAGAGGTATTGTTCGTATGTGGAAAAAAGGAAACAAATGGGATCTTCCTGAAAAAACTAAAATTGTTACTGTGAGAGAAGCAATTGGCGACTTGCCTTCTTTAGAAGCAGGTCAATCAAGCAACATTAAGAATCATTACGCTAGGAAACACACTCCAGAGCACATCTTGTGTATGAGACATACTCCGACAGGACATTCGGCTTTTGAAAATAAGGTTTATTATCCAAAGGATAAAAATGGTAAAAAAATACGAGGATTTGCCGCTACATTCAAAAGAATTGAATGGGATGCACCAGCACCAACTATCACCATGAGAAATGATTGCATTTCTTCACAAAGTAATGTTCATCCAGGCAGACTTCTCCCTGATGGAACTTATTCTGATGCTAGAGTGCTTACCCCTAGAGAACTTTTGATTTTGTCTTCTATTGATCCAGATATCGATTTGCCAAAAACAGTATCAGAATCTCAAATAAGATATATGATTGGAGAAGGAATCCCACCTCTCCTTGTTTCAAAAATAGTGAAAGGAGTGGCTTATGGAAAGAATTAAAGGCGCATCATTATTTTCTAGTGCTGGTATTGCTGAATTATATTTAGAAAGTATTGGAATAGATATCAAAATCGCTAGTGAATTAATTGCTAAACGATGTGAACTTCATAAGTTTTTATATCCAAATTGTGAAATGGTTCAAGGCGATATTACTGATGACACCATTTTTAACAGAGTTAATAAAGAAATACATAAAATTGATTGTAAATTTTTATTAGCAACGCCTCCTTGTCAAGGGATGAGTAGTCTTGGAAAAAAAGAATATTCGGCAGACAAAAGAAATTATTTGATTTTCTATGTTTTTGACATTATCGATGATAATGATTTTGATTTTATTCTTATCGAAAATGTTCCAAAGTTTTTAAAATTGTATTTCCCATTCGAAGGAGAACTTTTAAAGCTAATTGATATCTGCGAAAGGAAATATTCTGATAAATATAATGTGGATTCGTTCATATTGAACGCTAAAGATTATGAGGTTCCACAAAGTAGACCTCGTGGTTTTATTCGTATTTGGAAAAAGGGTTTAAGTTGGAAAAAGCCATCCCCATTTAAGGAAATTACTCTTAGGGAATGTATTGGCGATTTACCATCCTTGGAGCCTGGTGAAGATAGCGGGATTAAATGGCATTTCGCGAAACCTCATAACGAAAGAGAAATACTTGCTATGAGACATACTCCAGAGGGAAAATCAGCCCTTAAAAATCCTGTATATTATCCAAAAAAGCCTAATGGAGAACCTATCAAGGGATTTCACAACACTTATAAAAGAATGAAATGGGATGAACCATCTCCAGCAAGAGCGATGAATAATGGCAATTTGGGAGGACATAATAACGGTCATCCAGGCAGACTTCTTCCTGATGGGACTTATTCTGACCCTAGAGTTATGACACTCCGTGAATTGTTCATTGTTTCTTCTATTGATCCTGATTGGGACCTTCCGAATTGGGCGACCGATAATTTAATTAGACAGGTAATTGGCGAAGCAATACCACCGAATTTATGTAAGAATATATTGAAGGGAATTGGAGAACAATAGTATGCCTATACGAGTTGAAAGAGAAAAATGGATTTTATTTAGACACACATGTAAATATGAGGTGTTAAAAACCCTTGCTTTAAAATTAAAGCAAAATCAAGCAAATCTATCAAATAGCGCACTTATCAATGTTGGTCGCCAATTGGAATTAATTAATTTGTATTCTTCAAGGAATCCAATTCCTAATTATTTCGATACTTTCCAAAACAAAGTTAAAACTCTTGCGTTCTGGATGTTTGGATACAAGGATAAAGTTGATGGAGTTGATAAATTTATATTTAGTCCACTTGGAAATTTGTTTATTAAGCACATTGAAAACGATGATGACTGCAGAAAAATCTTTCTAACCATGGCTTATTCCATGCAATACGAGCATCCAAATAGCGAAACGCCTTCCTCGTTTCAGGTGTATCCTTTTAGATTAATTTTTAAGTTGCTTTCTGATGAAAGAATTAACAAAAGGTTATACGATGATGAATACACATATCTCATTCCTTTTATCAAAAAAATTGATAGACACGGATATGAAGAACTTGTTAGGAAAATTTTAGATTTTAGACATCTCTCTTTAAGAGCTAAAAGAGAAATCTTGGAATCAGATGAACATACATATGTCAACAGTTATTATGAGTGGCAATTTACGGTTAAACTTTTTGAACAAATCGGAATTGTTGATGTTACTGATTTGGAAAATGTTGTCGCAGAACTATATCACCCTTCCAATCCGACATCTCATAGCAAACCGACCAAAAGAATAATTCGACAAAGATTTGTAAAACTTAATCCTGAATTAAATGACTTTTTGCGCAAATTATTTGAGAACTACGATGTTTTTGCTACTCCAGTGACATTAAATCCCGAAACTTCTTTGAGAGAAGATGCGATAAAAGAGGTCTATTCTTTCTATCCGAGAGAATTGTTGAATGAGATTGATGAATTTGATGATGTCATCAACTCAATCATGGAACTTCCTGCACGCATTGAAGAATATGCGAACAATGAAGAAAATGGAGATTGTTATTTGTTTGAAGATGCATTGACAGAAGCATTCAATCTCTTTATCGATGTTGAAGCTAGAAAAATTGGTGGAGCTGGAAAGCCTGATATTGAATGTATCTTGCTGACTATTCGAGAAAAATTTGATGTGGAAGCAAAGTCAACATCTAAGAGACTCAGTGGTATTTATACGACAAGATTAAGAGATCACAGGAATCAGATAAACTCAAAATACACAATTGTCATAACACCTCGTTATGTTCCTGTTGTGTTAAGGGATATTCGTGATGAAGATATAGTAATCATTAAAGCATCGACATTCCGTGAATACTTATATAACAATCTCGTATTTAACCCTAGAAATATGCACTTTGACGAAATAGATGCGATTATCAGGAACAATCTAGGTAAAGATATAAGCATGCTTGTTTCTGATTTGACATTTAGAAAGTATGCCTTAGCATAAACTTTATAATCACAAGTAAAAAATAGTGTATAAAATCACATTTGATATGTTCCTATTGTAGTGACAACACATACAGTCTTTGAAAACAACTAACCGACATATAAAAGAATGCCTCCTGTAATAATGGGGCATTTTTATGTTCTAGTAGTTAGTCTTTGCCACGAGTCTTGGTTACTGATATAGTAACCACTCATACAAAAGCGATATATTATGGAGTCTAAAAGGCTCTTTTTCTTATGTTTTATGTCTAACTAACCGTTGCTCGTTTCGAACATTGATAGCTGCACCAGATTAGATATACGGAACGCCGGATTAAGGGTGATAAGGGAACATAAATTATTCATCCATGCATAAAGATATAGGAAAGAAGCTTCATTTAGCTCATTCATAATTTAAACGTGTAATAGAACAATCCTATTGATATAATAAATACGCAATCTGGTGAAACTGACAGCTTTCACAGAAAGCCGATTAACTAATCTTCTGTAACGCTATTAAGAGGATTACCCTTGAGGTTCATAGCAATAGGTCGTCCTATGGTTAATCAATGCTTTTGCTAGATTGACATTACATAGGAGGTTTAAACATTTTTTCGGCGTATCTGCGTTTTGAAAAAAATGAAAAAACGACACATGGATTTAAACAGAGAAACTGCTATGAGACTCTGGAACAAAACCTATGGCAAAGACACTAAAGTCAGTGATTTTACTGGTCGTAAAATTGTCAAAGGTGCTTACGGAGACAGAAATAGCGAATTTGGTTGGAACATTGACCACATTTTGCCTGTGAGTCAAGGTGGTAAAACAAATGATTCCAATCTAATTGTTACTCACATTTCAACCAATGATGAAAAGGCTGACAAGTTCCCTTGCTTTGTTGCCAATGGCATTAAGTATGAAATCGTAAAAGTTCAAAACCATTACGAGATCAAACAAGCTGATAATGCAAAGGTGAAAAAAGCTGAAGATGACACTAAAACTGATTATTTTGATGCGGCCTCTGGTGTTAGACTTTTTAAAAAACTTAATGGAATTCAAAACGAGCCAAGATTTGTTGGTTCCATTCTTATTCGATTAAAGAACATCAATAACACTGCAATAGTGGATTTTATTGAAAAGTTCTTAGATGAAGAAAATATCTCTTATAGTCTTCAATCTAATTACTGCAGTTCTGAAACAAGAATCATTGCAAAGAACTACAATATGCCACTAAAAGAAGACATCAACACTCTTCTAGACAAATGTATTCTTTTAAATACATACCTATCACATTTCTTTGTAGATGGCGGATATATTGAAGCTTATGACATTAGATATCGCGTTGATTACTATAAAGAAAAAACCGAGATGTATCTTCAAACACAGAAGATAGATTTAATGCAAGCCGATAGAGTTCCGTATTGGTATGGATATACAACAAGTGGCTATCAAAACTCTTTATTAATAAATAATTTAGTTGTTGTTAACACTGATGCATCTGATAATGTCGAAGAGTCAAATAATGGTGACTGGGTTGTTTATAATTACATTTATACCAAACTTGCTGAAGATTTAAAAAAGGAGGTAAGCAGATAGATCTAATTGTTTAAACCTCCGACACATGGATGAGTGAAGGACGACATTCACTCTACTCATATTGTTTCCATAGTTCCTTCTGTTTATCGAATGAATAATTAATCCAGGATATCCTCAATCTCATCGTTATAATCCTCACTCGTTATTCTCCTGACACCAGGGTGAGATTCATCACGGAGAAGAAGCCGAACGTATGATTTCGGGACTTTATGATGAAAGAAAAGAAGCCCTTGAGAAGAAAAATATTAAGTTGAATGGTGGATTAAAACAGCTTTTGAATAATTACGGAATAAAAGAATAATCGAAACTAAGAACAACACAAAAACAATTAAACAATAAAGATATATTGATTTCACCCGTTGGGTGTTTTCTTTTTATGCTTATATACAAAAGTGTTACACTCTTAAAAGCATCAAACAAACAAAACAAATAAAAACACAAAAACAATTTACAAACAACATGAGGAGCAATACAATAAAAGTGTCAAAATATTAGACCAGGAGGTAATTATTATGCTTTGGGAAACTGTAAAAATTAAAAACGAAAGAAAAGGAAGAACTATGCCTTACGCGAGCGTTGGCTTTGGTAGATTATCTTTAAGTTGCGCTGCATGCGATTTAATTGATGATTTTGACACTTACGCTTATGTTGAATTACTTAAGGCCGTCGTTAATAATGAAACACTTATTGGTGTTAGATTCCTTAAAGAAGATGCTAAAACGACTAACTCTCTCCCTATTAAGAGAAGAAAATTGAAAGATGGCAGTGTTGTTGGTGGCATCGATATCTCGAACAAAGGAACAATGGCTGAACTTTTTGGTTTAGCTGGTACACAAAATAAAGCCACTCGTTATGGAGTTAAGAGAGATCCAGACGAAGAGAACGTTTTAATTATATTTGGAGAAAAATAATCTTTGTTAAAGCACAGACATTTAATATAGTTATCACCAGTGATTAACTAATGAATTGAGGATTATGGAAAAACTTGTAATTTTAGGGAATGGATTTGATTTAGCATGTGGAATGAAAACATCGTTCTATGATTTTTATAAAAATGTTAAAGCAAAAATTGAAATGCCGAACGGATATTTACCTAACTGCAATTTTATACTTTTCCTAATTTATGAAACATTCTTTGCCAACCAAGACACAACAAAAGCATTTCAAAAAGCATTGGCTATTGATTGTTATGACAATTGGATGGATATCGAGCTGTTATTAAATCATTTTGTTTTGGGTGAAACTTTCAAAATAGCTGAGGGGGAATACAATCCAACTTTGCAAAATCGAAATGATTCCTTTATTGCACTACAATTCAGAAAATATTTTCAAAAAAGGAAAAGTGACATAAGCAATTTTGAACTCTTTGTTCATTCAGAGTTGTATGAATTTGAATTAATGCTGAGAAACTATATAGCTGCTGAAGCATCAAGTGATTTGATTTATATGCAGTTTAAAGATGGATTGCTAGAAAAAATTGTTGGTGATCCAAAAACTTGCAAAATAATGACTTTTAATTACACAATACCAACCACGCTGGTCGATTATAAAAATGTTAATTATGTGCATGGTTCACTTAGGGGAGAAATAATAGTTGGCATCGATGTTCTAGATTTGCAAAAAGGTGATGGCTACAAGAGAATCAATGGTGTGGTTAGTGATAAAACCATGTTCACAAAAACAAGAAAAAAACTATCTCATACAGCTATTGACGAAGCAAGCAACAGCGTTTTCGACAAAGATGTAAAAAAGATATATTTTTATGGTCATTCATTAAGCGAACAAGATTATTCCTATTTCCAAAGTTTGTTTGATTATTATGATATTTATTCGAGCGATATTTCATTAGAATTTTGTTATAGCGAATATGATCCGAAAAACCCGGCAGTTGAAGTAGATCGTTTAACAACTCGTGTCTTTAATCTTCTCAATAAGTATGGAGAAACATTCGACAACAAGAATCATGGCAATAATCTTTTGCACAAAATGCTCCTTGAAAATCGATTGTCTTTCAGAAAAATAGATTACAAATGTGGAAACAATTATCTAAAATTCTTTTGCCAGTATTAGTATTACTTCTTTTATGCACCGGTATTTTTATTAAAATTATAGATTTTTCGCTTTGGCTATTTGCTTTGAAAAATTCTAGCCCTGATATCTCTATGGCTGGTGCTATTACCGCTAGAGCATTAGCGTTTATTACATCTTATTCATTGGTTGGCATAATTTTTGATATCTTTGGTTTGTGGAATAAAAGACTAATGTCAATTGCCTATATTGTTTTTTCGACATTATTAGGATTTTTAGTGGCGTATTTAATTTGGGTTATTGAAACACACATTGTCGTTCTGATGATTATTATGGGTGTGGCAGTGGTTCTAGTGGTTATTTACTTCCTTGTTACTAAGCTCATCCAAAAGAAAAAACCGGAATCGACTAAGCAATAGTAAATTATATTAATAATTCCCTAACTAAAAGTTATAATATTTCCAATGATTACTAAAACAGTTATTAAAGACTATGTAGCGAAAAGATGTCCTTATCTTGCATCTTTAGAATTAGAAGATAAGTCTCTTGTTCAACTGCTTGAAAAGTCCATTGATAATCAAGAGAAATATCAAGAGCTTCTTTTAGATCAAATTGAAGATGGAGAAGAAGCTGATTCTTTAATTAATCTTGTGGATGTTTTTAAAGACTATCCTCATTTAAAAAAACAATTAATTAAATATGCGAGCAATAAACCAAAAAATAAAGCAGAACAATTAGTGGAAAAATATAATGATGACCAAATTGTTTCTAAGCTATCTAGAAGATACTTTGAACTTATATATGGAAAAGATAAATGTTTTAGATGTGATGTAAATCTTGATGGAGAAGAAATATTAAATCAGGGACTACTAAGTAAGATTACTGAAGACGCGTTAAAGAACAAAGAAATCAAAGTTATATTTGAAGGACAAATTGAGTTTTTAGATTTCCGTGCAAGGTTTGATATCATGGTTCGTCAAGATGATGGATCCTTTAGACTTATTGAAGTTAAAGGTTCTAATTCGGTATTTAAATCTAAAGATGATATTGATAAAGGAATCAAAGATAAATATCTCTATGATATGCTTTTTCAATATTATGTTTATTCTCACGCTGGATATAACATATCTTCTTTAGCATATATGTATTCTAGTAAAGACTTCTCTTTAAAAATACATTCATATCCTTTAGATGATTCTGAATTTAATGATTTCTTTATTGTGAAAGACTTCATTGCTTTAAAAGAAGAGACAATGTCACTTAAAAAATACTTTGATGGAGAATACTACGTTCCTAAAAAAGTAGATGATCCAAGCGAATACACGATTGAAGGAATCATATATGCGATTAAAGATATCGCTAAGATGAAAGATGTTAAACCTGAGATGAGATATCTATGTGTAAAAGGACCAAGATGTCCATTCACATCAATGTGCTTCCCAAGTAGTGATGATCCAGATTCATTATTTAAATTAACTAGATGGAATCTATATGGTGGAAACTTTAGAGTGAGTGAAAAATTGTTAAGCTCAGGAGTAACAAAGATATCTTCTATTCCAGATAACTTAAATACATATTCACCTTTTAAAAGCGATCAAAAAAGACGTAATAATGTTGTCACTCAAATTGAATATCAAAAAGGAAAGATAAATAAAAAATATGTAATTGATAAATCTTTAATAAAAGAGATTTTAGAAAAAGACTATTTAAATGATGATATTGATTACTTACTTTTCTTTGATTTTGAGTCATTTCAATATCCAATTCCTTTAGTAGAACATGTATGTGGTTGGAAACAAGTTGTCTCTCAATACTCAATGCATGTTGTTAAAAAAGGATATGACTTATCTAAGCATGATTTTGATAAAGGCATTGGAGGAGAAGTTAGACACTTTGAATATATCGCTAATCCGGATGTAAGTGGATATATGAATCCGAGCATCGAATTATATGAAACACTAAAAAAACAATTAGAAGAATGCGGCATTGATCCATATGCATCAAACTATAGAGTCGTTGTTTTCAATAGAAACTTTGAAAAGACAAGAATGAATGAATTTGTAAAAGAATATATTGGACTTGCTAAAAGTGAATTAATAGAGTTTGTGAAAAACTTTAACAATAATGTTGTGGATCTATTAGACTTTTTCACCTCTGGAGGAATGTATTCAAAAGACTTTAATGGAAGAGGTTCACTTAAAGTTGTTCAACCTACCTTAGCAAGTGATAAAGATGTAATTGAATATTATAAGAAGATACTACCTTTTGATTTAAGTTATTCTCTTGATTATCACAAGGGCGAAAAGTGTCTTGTATATAACGGAGCGATTTGTCTAGATTTATATAAGTCTTTACTTGTTCGTTCTCATCTTGGTGGTCAAAAAGAAGGTGAACCATCTACAAGTGAATTACTGGCTGAAGCATTAGCATATTGTAAGATTGACTCTTGGGGCACGGTTATTATTTATGATGTTATTAAAAACGTCTATTTAGGAAAATTAAAACTAGATGCCTTATTTGTGCAATAACATTTAAAAAATTATGGAAGCAATGCTTCCATTTTTTTGACGAATGACACACTTTGGAATTTTTTGACTAGATAAAGGGTAGGAGGATATTTTATGAACGAATTCCAAATTGTTAAATATGAAGATAACGTCGTTGAATTAGATGTTAATTTTTCAACGGAAGATAATACTGTTTGGTTAACACTAAGCGAGATGTGCAAATTGTACAAGAAGGACAAGTCTGTTATATGGAGACAAATCAATAATATTTATGTTGAAAACAATGCCTTAAAAGGGGCAACTTATGCAAAATTTGCAACAGTTCAAACTGAAGGAAATAGAGTGATTAATAGGCTTGTTGATCATTATAAATTAGATATCGTTTTTGAGGTTGGTAAACGAATTAAATCTAAGATAGCATCAGCCTTCTATAATTGGTGTCAAAATATACTAAATGAGTTAAAAAACGAACATAAAAGTAACTTTGTTACTTTCCACTCAAATGGACTAGTACTTGATGCATGTGTTTCTCCTGAAGAAAACACAGTCTACCTAACACAAAATGCAATGGCGGACTTATTTGAAACAAATCAACCAAATATTTCATATCATATCAAGAGCATTATTGAAGAAGGAGAACTTAAAAATGAGGCAACTCATAAAAAATTTTTATTAGTTCAAATTGAGGGTGATAGGGAAGTAAAACGAGAGATGAGTTTTTATAATCTGGATATGATTCTTTCTGTTGGATATCGCGTGAAATCTAAGAACGCAATCCTTTTTAGAAGATGGGCAAGTGATGTTTTAAAAAGATATTTAGTCAAAGGGTACGCAATTGATGAAAAAAGAACACTTGTCGCACATTACATGAAAGAATAAAAAATTATCTTCCTTAATATCAATTAACAAAAGATAATATTACTATGAAAAATTATCTCGTTACTTTCCTAAAGGGTATATTAGCAGGACTCGCTATTGGACTAGGTGGATTCTTATATATCCTTATGACTTTTCTTTTTAGTGGTGATAACGCTGAACTAGGAAAGATATTTGGATCCATATTATTTTCAGTAGGTCTATTCCTTGTATGTACATTTTCTCTATCCTTATATACCGGAAAGATAGGTCTAGTGTACGAAGAAAAACAAAGTAAAGAATTTTATATATCCTTACCTATCATGCTTATCGGTAATGCGATAGGAGCATTTGCGTTTGGATATATATGCTTTTTCATCTTTAGAAGTAGCGATGTATATTTCTCAGCATTAGCCACTGCAAATGCCAGATTACAGTTTAATGATGTATTGGATTATCTTACTACTGCTATTAAAGCATTCTTATGTGGACTATGTGTCTATCTTGCAGTTAAATCATTTTCACTCAATAGACTTAAACCATTAGGTATTACCTTACTAGTATTCTTTGTATTCGTATTTGTCTATTGTGGTTTCCAACACTGTATCGCTAATATGTTCTATTTTGGAATGGCAAATACAATGAGTTGGTATACACTCATAAATCTACTAATTGTTATCTTATTTAACTCCTTGGGACCTATTGTTGGAGTGAAACTAGTAAAACTAATTCAAAGTAATTATAGTAAGTAGCATTCCTATAACTATTAAAGCCTGAGCGATTAGATATGTTGACATAACTAAGACCTCGGCTTTTTTAATTGGCTTATAGAATTTGTTGTATACAAGGATAGAATCAGATATCACGAACATAAATCCACCGATGGCTGTGATAAATAAATATAGTGGTATTGCCGTGGTTGATAAAATCATCACTAAGAAGTTAAAAAATAGGATTGAGAAATACCCCATCATTGTGTATTGTTCAAACTTATTTTGAGTGAGTCTTTTGGCAATTAAATTTGTGGATGCTAAATAGAATAAAACTGCCACAACAAAAGCGATGAGATATATCCACCATTGAAGGTGATTTCCGACGATGAGTATCAAAGATACTAAATATAAGATATGACTTGCTGCAAAAGAGAATGATCCAATATAAAATGGCATCTTCTTTTTAGACACCAAAAGTAAGTCTCCGAGCATTGAGAAGAACACTGCAATGTAAAGGATTGGCTTTGTCGGAATAGTGACTATTACAAACACCATCAAAAAGAGAAGACAGAAAGTCTTTTCTTTACGACGAAGTTCATCTTTGTCTAAAGCCGCTAATGCAACTTGGATAATCGAAGCAACTAAGAATAATCCGAAAAAGACATAACCTACGATAGGAATGTTTTTAAGAACATCAACAAAGTTCATAACTAAGTTAATTTTATCTCACTTTCTAAATTTAGTCTCAAATTTTAACGAATTTTGACACACTTTTGATATTTTGGACTAGATAAAGTGTAGGAGGATATTTTATGAAATATTCAAAACTAATATCAAATTTAGAAAAAGTCATTTTCACTGATGGTGATTTTCAGATGGAAATCGATGTAGAAAAAGGGACAAACGAGCCATGGCTATCATTGAATGAGCTGGCTTATTTCTATTCTAAAGATAAGTCTGATATTACTAGGCATTTAAACCAACGTGGTACAAAAATGCACCTAGCAGTTGCAAAAAATGCACCACCTAGAAGTGATGGTAAAGTGTACAAAACTTCTTGTTATAATCTTGAAACAATTATCGAAATCGGCTATCGAGTTAATTCGAAAAGAGGACAAAAACTAAAGGCGTTTTTAGATAATTGTTTTGATTCAAATCTTATCGAAATTTCTAATGAAATTATTATATATAATAACGGAGATGTATCAATTGATGTTAGAATCTCTCCGCAAGAAAACACTGTATGGGTATCTCAAGACAAGATTGCCAAGCTATATGATTCATCTAAACAAGTAGTTTCTTATCACATTAAAAATATTCTTGATGATGAGGAACTCGATCGTTCAGTAGTCAAAGAAATTTTGACAACTGGATTAGATGGAAAAACGTACTCGATTTCTTACTACAATTTGGACATGGTCATTTCTATTGGTTATCGCATAAATTCAAAGAAGGGAATTGCTTTTAGAAAATGGGCTGCATCCACACTTAAAGAGTATTTGATGAAAGGATATTTGGTTAATAAAGAAAGAACTCTTATTACAAGTGAGAACTATCTTAATCTCGTAAACAAAGTTGATTCTCTTGAAAACAGAATGGACATCATTGAAGAAAAACAAAACCATCTTTTCATAGAGGATAAAGTCATATATGAGGGAACAGTATTTGATGCAATAGTGTTAATTAACAAACTCATTGAGATATCACACAGTTCCATTGTGCTTATCGATCCGTATATAGATGTAAGAACTCTTGATGCCTTTAAAAGCAAAGAAAGAAATATAATGCTTTTCATCATCACATCGAGCAACAACAGACTCAGTGAAAAAGAGAAGCAAGCCTTCATAAAGCAATATGGTAGACTAAATGTTTTCTTGGATGATAGATATCATGATAGGTACTTAATCTTAGACAAAACATACTTTTACCATCTTGGCACTTCTATTAACTACCTTGGCAAACATTTCTCTCAAATCACCTTAGTGGTAGACGAAGACATCAAAGATGTTTTGCACCAAAGAATTAGGAACTATTTCCCTTGATTAGTCTCAAATTTTAACGAATTTTGACACACTTATTTGTTTTTTGACTATATAAAAGGGTGAGTGACGATGTATCCCATACGCTCGCGAATAAATTACTTGTATTAGTAACTGCATCTAATATATAATTTCATACGCGATAGAAATATCGCTTACTCTCTGCCATTAGCAAATAATGGCCAGAAGACCAAAGGGAGGTGTCTATATGAAAAAGTACGAAGTAATGTACATCCTAAAAGCTGATCTCGAAGAAGAAGCTAGAAAGGCTGAAATTGAGAAGCTTCACGCCATTCTTACAAGCAATGGTGGTCAAGTCACAAATGTGAATGAATGGGGACTTAGAAACTTTGCATATCCAATCAATGATATGCTCAAAGGCTACTATGTCGTCATCAAAGTCACAACTGATGAAGTTGCTCTTAAAGAGTTTGTTCGCTTAGCAAAGATCAACCAAAACGTTGTCCGTCACTTAATCACAGTCGATAAAGACTAATAGGAGGATTAAATTATGATGAACAGAATCGTTGTCGTTGGTAGACTTACCCGCGACCCAGAACTAAGAAGAACCGCAAGCGATGTCGCTGTCTGCTCATTCTGCGTAGCAGTTGATGATCGTGAAAAAGATGCAAACGGAAACAGAACCACATCTTTCATTGATGTAACAGTATGGAGAGAAGCAGCAGATAATGTTGCTAAATTCTGCCGTAAAGGTTCACTCGTTGGAGTTGATGGAAGACTCCGTCAACGCCGCTTTGAAAGAAAAGATGGTACAAAAGGCTCCACATTTGAAATCGTTGCAGACAGTGTTCAATTCCTTGAACCAAAATCAAAAGATACTCCAAGTGAAATTGTGAGTGATGAACCTGCATTCGATGACAGCAAGAACTTAGATTCTATTGATGTCACAGATGATGACCTTCCATTCTAAAAGAAAGGAATAAGAAAATGGGATACAAAAAAATTAGACCACATAAAAAGGTTTGCTACTTTACCAAAAATAAAGTCAAATATATCGACTACAAGGATGTTGAATTATTATCAAAATTCATCACCCCAACAGGTAAGATAGCTTCACGTCATAGCACCGGAACATGCGCTAAATATCAAAGAGAGCTTGCAAAAGCTATCAAGAACGCACGTTTCATGGGCTTATTACCATACGTTCAAGACTAATTATGTGTTAAAAATAAGTCGTCCATCATGGGCGACTTTTTTGTTTATTTAACATTGTTCTTAAACCTAAAATATAATTCGGTATATAATACATTTATAATTCCAAAGGAGATCAATAATGAAACATTTAATTGTTGTTAATGGTAGTGCTGGTAGTTACACACCAGAATTCGAAGCCAAAATCGCTGAAGCTTTTAAAGATTTAGACTTTGAAATTTATAAAACTACAGGTCCAAAAAGTGTCATCCCATTCTTAAAAGAATATCTCAAGAAAGCAAAAGACACCGTCCGTGTTTATGCTTGTGGTGGTGATGGTACAATCCATGAAGTCGTCAATGGTGTCATTGGCTTTAAAAATGCTGAAGTCGCTATTGTCGCTACAGGTACCGGTAATGACTTTGTCAAAATCTATGGCGGCAAAGAAAAATTCCAAGATTTTGCTAGCTTAATTAAAGGCAAAGCTCATCCAATCGATGTCTCTGAACTTACCGGAGAAGGTGTTGAAGGATCAATGTATAGCGTTAATGTCATTAACTTTGGTTTTGATGCGATCGTTGGAGCAATGGGCAACTACTATAAAGAACATGGTTTACCAGAAGGCACCAAAGAAGGTACAAACCCATATGATTATGCTTTAAAGCATGACGCTATGAAACATGGTCGTTTCAACGATATTGAAGTATTCGCTGATGGTGAAAAACTCAATGAGAAACAAATGCTTCTTGCCACGCTTGCTCAAGGTCAATTCGTTGGTGGCCAATTCAAATGCGCTCCAAAGAGTGATAATACCGATGGTCTCATCGATGTCTGTGTTCTTAAGACTATGACATTCCTTGGCTTAGGCATGATTATTGGAACATATACCAAAGGCAAACACCTTGATAAGCCACGTAAGAAAATCGTCTATCGTAGAGCAAAGGAAATTAAGTTCTGCTCACCAAAAGACTTCGATGTCTGTGTTGATGGCGAAATGATCAAAGGAAACAACTTCACAGTTAAAGTTGTTCCAGGCGCAGTCAATCTCGTCTTACCTGAATAAATAATAAGAGACAGCCAGTAGGCTGTTTTCTTTAAATTTTTGTGATACAATCTAGCTACATGAAAAAGAGTGCAAAATTAGCAATCGTCATATCTAGTGCAGTAGTATCTGCTTTAGCGTTAGCAGTAGCAATTCCATTCACTGTTTTGGGTATAAAAACCGCTAGCATGAAAGCCGATTATTCATACCTCAAAAACGATGAAAAATATTCAGAAAAAGTCGAAGCAAGTGGACTAGACTTAGTAACTCAACACATTTCATGTGGATACGCTACTATAGAGATGCTTTCTTCATATTATGGAGAGAAAATTGACGAGGATTCTTTGAGTGAAAAAAATCATGGAAAAATTACCACATCATCATCAAAAGGATTTGAAAAAGAAATCAATGCTTCCATCCAAAACCAACACTTCGAAATGCATAGCTACCTTCAACATGATGTGATGCTAAAAGAGATATATGTTTCACTCAAAAACAACAACCCAGTTGCTATTGAATGGGCCGCTAAATATGAGAATGAATGGACACTACATTACTCAGTTGTGAGTGCTCTAGATTTAGTTAATGATAACGTTACAATATTCAATCCTTATGGCTACATCGAGAACATCACAATTGATGAATTTGTGAGCAGAACTAGCTTCAAAGCATACAAGAATATTCCAGGGTTTTTAAACTTCGGTTTTGCCTATGGTGCATTTGATAAAAATGCAATTTTCTACGCAATTTAGTTGAAAAAATTTTTACAAATTAAGGATAGCTGTTAGCTATCTTCTTTTCGTATTATACGCATATGTTGTTATGGAAAAGAATAGTTTGACAAAGGTAATAGCGTTTTTGACAATGTCAGAATTGGTTCAAGCCCTACCGAACCAGGTCTTTTCAATAAAACCACAACACTTGAAGTTGAAGGTCACTATTGGGTTAAAACTTCTTGGACAGGCGTTCTCCATAGCAACATATTTTCATTTAGTCAGAGTGGCATTGTCAGACAAATGGATTTAGGTGAAGGTCGTAGCCAATTTTACATTGAAGGTCTTACCACGGGAACTGTAACAGTAACGGCTACTTTGGTAGTAGGCTATGATAGACGAATAATCACTGTTACTACAGATCCAATAACAGTAAATCCAAAAAGCAGTTAGAACAACCAAATAATTATCGTATAATTCGACAATATATTTTTAAGTGCAATAATGGTGTTAATCTAAAAGGAGAAAACATATGAAAGTGAATACTCATATTTATGATGCAATTGGTCATACTCCTCTTTTTGAGTTAGTTAATATCGAAAAAGAATTTGATCTAAAAGCAAAAGTTGTTGCAAAAGTTGAATATTTCAATCCAGGTGGAAGTGTTAAAGATAGAATTGCTTTAGCAATGATTGAAGATGCTGAAAGAAAAGGTCTTATCAACAAAAACACAACTATCATTGAACCAACAAGTGGAAACACTGGTATTGGTCTATCAATGATTGCTGCCTCAAAAGGCTACCGTATTATCATTGTCATGCCTGAAACAATGTCCATTGAAAGAAGAAAGCTCATGAAAGCCTATGGAGCAGAACTAGTTCTCACTGAAGGTAGTAAAGGCATGAAAGGCGCTATTGCTAAAGCAGAAGAACTTTCAAAAGAAATAAAAAATAGTTTCATTCCTTCACAATTCACAAATCCATCTAACCCGGAAGTTCACTACAAGACAACTGGTCCTGAAATATATGAGGATATAGATGGCAAACTAGATATCTTCGTTGCAGGTGTTGGAACTGGAGGCACTATCTCCGGAACCGGCAAATACCTCAAGGAAAGAAAACCATCTATCAAAGTCGTAGCAGTGGAGCCTGAAACATCTCCAGTGCTTTCAAAAGGCACACCTGGTCCACACAAGATTCAAGGTATCGGAGCAGGTTTTGTCCCAGACACTCTTGATACATCAATTTATGATGAGATCATCACGATTTCAAACGAAGAAGCATTCGAAATAGGTAGACTATCTGCTAGAAAAGAAGGATTACTTGTAGGTATATCCTCAGGTGCTGCTCTAGCGGCAGCCATTAGACTCGCTAAAAAAGAAGAAAACAAAGGCAAAACCATTGTTGTTTTACTTCCAGACACAGGTGAAAGATATCTTTCAACAGCAATGTTTGAGGAATAATCTCCATCAAATCTATGCTTAGTTAAAATAATTTTATTTTCGCTATCAAAATACTTTTGTTTGAGATACAATTTTATTGTACGAATTATGTGTTATATTGGATTTCAAACATTAACACTCACCAATAAAAACACTTTTAATATTGTTTAGACATGTAGAAGCACATGTCTTTATTTTATATTGGTATTTAGTTATCAATTAGAAACGTACGATCTAATTCTTAACTTAATATAAAAAGTAATAGAAGAAGGAGGAAAAACAAAAAACTAGTATGAAAAAGAAAGTATTATTAGTTCTATTACCAGCCTTAGCAATGGCTCTTGGTAGCTGTACTGGCAACTCTTCAGACGCCGCCGATGATGACGATGAAGAAACTAGTCAAGTTACTCCTGGTGGTGATATTGATCCAGCCGAATTTGGTACCAAAGACTCACCATTAACAATTGCCCAAGCTAAAGCATTATTAGACAAACTTGATCCAGAAAAAACTGGTGAGACTTATCTTGGACAAAGAGTATATGTTGCAGGTAAAGTTTCAGCTAATGCTGAAAAAGCAGACGGCAAATATTCATATGCTTATATCGAAGATAAGACAGCTGGCGATTTCTCAATCAACTACTTTGTTTTAGACAGTGGCATCACAGGCGATTATTCCGCCAAGAACTCCATGAAAGACAAAATGGTTGTCGCGTCAGGTTTTGCATGCATCTTCAAAGATAGCAAGGGCGCATACAAATACGAACTTACATCACCAAAAGATAGTGAAGAACAAGCAAAAATCGAATCAATTAGAGATCCAGGTGTATTACCTGATTTCAATCCAGGTACAGAAGCCGCTCCATTAACAGTTTCTCAAGCTATCGATCAAATTGATAACCACACCGAAGCAAGAACATCCGGCACAGCTGATATGTATATTGCAGGTAAGGTTAAATCAAATAACGCTTGGTCAAAAGGAACGGGCTATTCCAACATTGACTTTGTTATTACAGACGGAGCAAAAGATTTCACAGTCTTTAGAGCAACAGAACTTCCAGGTTATACAACCGAACAAGCAGAAGCTATTGCAGCAAATGCATTAGTTGGAATGGATGCTGTCGTTAAAGCCCCAGCATATTACTATTCAAAGAGTAGTATTTATGAAACAGCTGCTAACCCAGATGTTTTATCACTTGGATTCCCAGCAGCGACTAGTGTTGAATTCAAACAAGAATCATACGATGCATATATCAACGCAGAAGTCGATTTAGATAATCTTGTTAATTTATTACCAGCTGGTTCAGTTGGTACATATGAATTCGACATCCCAGCTGGTGTTGGTTCATTCGATTCAACAACAAACGTTTATACAATGCCAAGTTCTGCTCAAGAATTTGATGTTGGTGTTAAACTAACTGGCGCAGCCGAGAATGCTGATACTCTACACTTTGTTGTTACAGTGCCAGAAGGCGATGCAATCACATCAATCACAGTCTCACCTGCATCACTTACATTCACCGAAGGTGGCGATGCACAAAACTTAACAGCCGTTACAGATCCAGTTTCATCTGAATCAAATCATGTTGAATGGGCATTTGTTGAGGGTGAAGACGATGATGTCGTCTCACTAAATTACAGCGCCAACGAAAGA
This sequence comes from Bacilli bacterium, assembly GCA_024695235.1. GTDB lineage: Bacteria > Bacillota_I > Bacilli_A > RFN20 > CAG-826 > Fiminaster. The sequence continues at coordinate 21,690 of JAILIP010000002.1, forward strand.
GTTTGTGTTGTTACCCCACTCAAAGCTGGTACAACCAAAGTTATCGCACGCGTTCAAGAAAATAATGATGTCAAATCTTCACAAATTTCCATCACTGTTAATGAAGATTTAAGTAAGTATGGTTCATTAGAAAGTCCACTTACCCCTGCACAAGCTTTAAGCCTCATGGCTGAAGAATGTCCAAATAACGATGATGTCACAAAACATGTATTCTATGTTCGTGGTGTTGTCACACAAGATCCTACAGACAAAGGTTCATATTGGCAAAACATCTACATTGGAGCAACAGTTGATGCTGCTTCTGCTGATAGAGTAAGAGCTTATACAGCTAACAAGCCAGCTGGTGTTACCACCTTAATTAAGGGTGATACAGTCACACTCTGTGGTTATGGAACCAAATATTCTGGTGCATATCAAATGTCCACCAAGAATAGTACCAATGTCACTGTTAACAATATTGCTAGAGGCACATCCACAATTACTGTTACAGGCGATGAGCACGCAACAGTTACAGGCCTATCTGCAACTGCAGAAAACGCATCTGAACAAACATTTACAGTTACACCTGATAGCGGTTACGAAGTATCTGCAGTCAAAGTCAATGGTGAAATAATTACACCAGAAGCAGGCAGCTATTCATTTGTTGTCACAGGCAATATGACAGTTGCCCTCACAATCATTGAAGAAGGTGCAGTTGTTGTTGATCCAATTTCATTGACAGCCGAATCTCTTCTTGGATATGACGGTTCAGCCGATGTTGCATATGATACATCATATCAAAACGCAACTGTTGGTGGTGTTGCATTTACATACCAACAAATCGGTGCTTACAAGAGCAATCATGCTGGTTTGCAATTCAGAAACAAATTGAATACTTCAGGCAATAACACAAAATCCAATTTAAACAATACAGTTGAATTTGATAATGCAATCACATCATTAGATTTTACATGGCATTCAACAAAATCAGTGTCTGCTAACTCTAACGTTTTAAAGATTACATTTGACACTGTTTCAACCTTTGATAGTGAAGGCAAAGAAGTAATTATGCTTGATACAGTTGCGGATCAAAAAGCATATAATGTTGCACCTACAGGTTCATCGTTCAAATTTGTGAAGATTGAAATCGATGATGCATTCACATATTCATGCTACTGGGCAAGTATTGTTATTAATTTCTAATTATCTGAACTATAAAGATTAAATGTGTTTTACACAGCCAACTCGGTTAATCCGGGTTGGTTTTCTTTATTACTTCTTTAACATGTTTTTCAAATATTAATCAACTTTGTTAATTATATTTGGTGACTTTGTTGTATAATAGTAATCACTTATGAGAACGAAACTCAGAAATTTTAGGTTTGTATTCTTTATAACAGCGATGGTAGAACTCGTTGCTATCGTTCTTTTTGGAGTGTTCTATTACACGAATGTTTTTAACCTAAAAGAGATAATGAATGTATCTGTTTTATACATCATTCTTTCTGTGTTTATCGTTTTAGATATCATTTTCACATGGATAGCATCTTTAATTTTCGCGCGCATCCGTAGACAAAGTGATTTACACGCGGCAGATTTAATAGGTGCAGATATTCAAGAAGCATATAACTTTGGTCTAATTGGTTTAGCAATTGTTGATGAAAACAACACTGTTATTTGGACCAATGATTTATTCAAAGAAAGACAAATTGATATTCTTGATACCAATATTCTTGAATGGCAACCAAAATTAAAAGAGTTTGAATCATCTGCCAGTGATGCAGTTGTTAAACTTGTTATCAATTCACGTCACTATGAAGTTAAGTATCTTTCAAATGCCGGACTATATATCTTCAAAGATAATACCGAATATGAAAATACATATGACTTTTCAAAAAGACAAGCCACTGTCGTGGGTATTATCATGATTGATAACTACTCTGATTTAAGTGGTACAACAGATGACTCTAACGATATTATCTCCAAAATCAGAAATATCATCTTTGAATACGTCAAAAGATTCAACGTTTTAGTTCGTAGATATCGTAATGATGCCTACTATGTCATTTGTAACCATGAATCACTTCAGCAAATGGAAGATGATAAGTTCTCATTAATTGAACAAATCCATAAGATTGGTGAAAAACAAGAAACACCTCCAACTCTTTCTATTGGTTTAGCTCACGGATTCCCAGATGTAGTTAAGCTAAACGAAATGGCTGAAAATGCGATTGATATTGCTATGAGCCGTGGTGGTGACCAAGTTGTTGTCTCTAAATATGGTGAAGAACTTCAATTCTATGGCGGTAAGTTCGAAGCCCAAGAAAATAGAAACAAAGTTAAAGTCCGTGTTATGGCAGACTCTGTCATTTCCCTTATCCGCAACTCATCTAACGTTGTTATCATGGGTCACACAGATATGGATATGGACGCTCTTGGATCATGTTTAGGTATGAAAGCCTTATGTGAACACTGCCGTAAACCATCAGTGGTCGTATATGATCAAAAAGATGCTGAAAGAAAAACTAGAGGTGCTGTTACAGCTTCCTTCTCAAGAGAAGAAGTCGCAAAGATCACAGTATCTCCAAATGATGCTTTAGATTTAATTAAGTCAAACACCCTTGTTGTCGTGTGTGATGTTCATAGACCATCCCTCACCACAAATCCAAAGGTACTTGATAAGGCTACCAAGGTTATGGTCATTGATCACCATAGAAGAAGTGAAGAATTTATTGATTCACCTGTCTTTAGCTATGTTGAACCAAGTGCTTCATCTGCTTCTGAAATGGTCGCAGAACTTATTCATTACTGTTCTGAAAACCCAAGAGTTAATATTCCAAGTAGCTATGCTACTATCATGCTTTCAGGTATATTTATGGACACTAACTACTTCAAGAGTAAAACTTGTGGTATTCGTACATTTGAAGCCAGCATGATTCTAAAAGAATTCGGCGCAGATAACTCAACTGCTGATGACTTCTTGAAAGATGAATTCGAAGAATACACTCTTATTACAAGAATTATTTCTACTCTTAAGACTCCATATTATGGAATCGTATATTGTCTAGCAGATGAAGATGACATCATTGAAGCTGCAACATTAGCTAAAGTTGGCAATCAATGTATGCAAATGAGAGGCGTTAATGCTGCCTTTGTCATTGGTAAGACTGGTGAAAAAGAAGTTCGTGTTTCTTGTAGAAGTGATGGATCAGTTAACGTCCAACTTCTTGCAGAACAACTTAACGGAGGAGGACACTTCACCTCTGCAGCAGGTTCTTTTAAGAACACTACTATTGCTAGAGTAGAATCCCGCCTCCTTGAAGTATTAAATGAATATTTAAATGATGCAAAGACATCTAAGGAAGAAAAGTAGGTAAGTCTATGAGAGTAATACTATTAAAAGATGTCAAAGGCATCGGTAAGAAAAACGATATTGTTAATGTTAAAGATGGCTATGCTTCTAACTATTTAATTCCAAATGGTTTAGCAGTCATGGAATCAAAAGGTTCTATAGAAGTTCTTAACAAACAAAAAGCAGATAAAGCTAAAAAAGATGCAGATGATAAAGCAAATGCTGAAGTCATTGCAAAGCAACTTGAAAACATCGTCTTAGAGTTTAAGGCCAATGTTGGAGAAGATGGAAGAATGTTTGGCACCATTTCCAACAAACAAGTTGAAGAAGAACTTAAAAAGACACATAACATCGTTATCGATAAAAGAAAAATCATCACCAAAGTTCCAGTAGATAGACTTGGATACACAATTCTAGATATCGAACTATATAAAGGTGTTGTTGGCAAAATTAAAGTGCATGTAAGCGGAAAGGAGAAGTAAAATGGCTGAAATGATTAAATCACTACCTCATAATACTGAGGCTGAAAAAGCTGTTTTAGGAGCGATGATTCGCTCTGCAAGTAAACTTTCCGATGGAATGGGTGCTTTAGTTGAAGAAGATTTCTTTGAAGAAAATAAAAACCATCGTGCGATTTTCTCCGCGATGGCTCGTCTATATAAAAGAAGTGTTCCAGTAGACACTCAAACACTTGTTGATGAACTCATTAACTCTAAAGAGTTAGAAGTAAGTGGCGGAGTTCAATACTTAATCGAACTAGTGGATTCAGTTGTTACATTTGCAAACTTCAATCACTATGTCCGTATCATTCAAGATCAAGCTGTTCTTTGTAGATTCCTTAAATCAATTGCTCGTATTGAAAATGATTATCATAAGAAAGACATTGGAAATGTCTCAGATTTCTTAGCACAAAGTGAAAAAGAATTACGTGAAATTGCTGAACTTAGAAAAGTTGGAGATTTCATGGATGCTAAGAAAGTATCATCCATTCTTTCCCAAGAATTTGAACAATTAAAAGAAGCTACAACTGATGATACAGTTACAGGCACTCCTACAGGATTTAGAAAACTTAATCAACTTACCCATGGTTTCCAAAAAGGTGAATTCATTGTTTTGGCTGCTCGTCCTGGTGTAGGTAAAACTGCTTTAGCACTTAATCTTGCCTATAACGCGGCTTCACGTGGAAATAGACCAGTTGGATATTTCTCTCTTGAAATGCCTGCTACTACATTATTCAAAAGACTAGTTTCAAATGAGTCTCATGTTAGATTTGATTCACTTTTAACTGGTTATAACTTATCCAAAAACAACGCTAGACTTAAAATCATGCAAGCATGTGAATCTCTTTCAAAAATGAAATTCTATGTTGATGATACATCTGGTATTCAACTCTTAGATTTAGTTGCCAAAGTTAGAACTCTATATAATAGAGAACCTGATTTAGGTTTAGTTGTTGTTGACTATATTGGTTTAGTAAACACCAACCTTAGAAACAAGGCTGATCGTCACTTAGAAGTTCAACTTGTTTCTCAAACACTTAAGAAACTCGCTCTTGAACTTAAGATTCCAATCATCGGTGTTGCCCAACTTAACCGTAAAGTTGAAGATAGACCAGGTGGAGAGCCTCAACTTAGTGACCTTCGTGAATCTGGTTCCATTGAACAAGACGCTGACATTGTTATGCTTCTACATGAACCAAAGATTGTTCAAGATGAAGATCAAGGTAAAAAGAAATCCATCTTTGATGAATCTGCTCAAAAGGTTGATGCTATGCAAGATAAGGTTGCTAAAAAAGAAGGTGGACCATCTACTACAATTGTTAACGTTATCATTGCTAAGAATCGTTCTGGCAAGCAAGGTAAAGTCCCATTACTCTTCTCTAAAGACTACTGTAGATTCGATTCTCCAAGCACTGAAAGTGAAAACGAGATTGCAGCATTAGAAAGCGAAAGAGTTTCATATTTTAACCGCGATTAATGAAAATATACGTTATTGAATCTGGATCTAAAGGAAATGCGACCTTACTTGAAAATAATGGTCGATTTCTTTTAATTGATATGGGCGTATCATGGACCAGCTTAAATAACGTTCTATTATCTTTAGATAAAAATATCTATGATGTCGATGCCCTTCTTTTAACGCATTCTCATAGCGATCACACGAAAGGAATTCAATATCTTCCTCCAATACCAATTTATTGCACAAAGGATACATATGATTCCTCTTCTGTTAATATAATTACTCCTTATGAGTCATTTAATCTTGAAGGAGTAAAGATAACACCTGTTAGAACTTCTCATGACGCACCTAACTCTGTTGGATATGTATTTGAATGTGGTGATGAAAAACTCGTTTATATCACCGATACAGGATATATATCTGATAAGACTCTTTCATATATAAAAGATGCAAATTACTACGTTATGGAATCAAACCATAACTTAAAAATGTTATATCAATGTAATAGACCAGCTTCTTTGAAAGAAAGAATTGCCTCTGATTTAGGACATCTATCTAATGAAGATGCTGCTATGTATATGCTTGAAGTCATTGGACCTCATACAGAAGAAATCATTCTTGCCCACATAAGTGAAGAATCTAATACATATGATTTAGCAGTGGAAACATTCGTGAAGAAGTTTAGAAAGGCACATGTTCCTTTAGACAATCTTAGAATTATCGCTGCTAAACAAAGAGAAATGGTCATAGGAGGAAAAAGATGAACTACGAAGAATTTTCTGAATTTGAAAAAGTAATCGATATCGCAAATCCTCTTGTGAAAGGTTTCAAGTTTAAAAGTGGTGAAACTTTCTTTGTTGAACCAGCTTTTTACACTCAACTAGTTAATTTTGAAGAGTTATATACAAGTGAAGACTTTCATCGCATTGTGAAGAAGATGAAAGAGCTAGCATTTGAAAGAAAAAGAGTCATATTCACATATGATTATGAAAATCCTTTTATGTTAAAAGATGATTACATTTATCTTGAATTCACTGATGTCACTGATTCACTCAAGATATTCATTGAAGATAAATCTCGCGGAAGCGATTATGGAGATTAGCTTATGAAGAAGTTTTTACGTAATTTATTCTCAGGATATTTCTTAGTATTATTTATCCTTTTAATTGAACTAGCGGCAATTATCTTTGTTCAGTTCTATTTAGATGATGTTATTAATTGGATTATCCAAGGCAAAGGTGTCAATGTCACAATCATTGTGACAGTGTCATATATTCTTTTAAGAATACTTGTCTTTGTTATCTCAATGATCATCTTCTTTAAAATCATCAACAAACCAGAAGATCCGGAATTTAAGATCCCTTGGATTGTTGGAATGCTTCTTTTACCTTTATTCTGTTCAGTACTTTTCCTTATCTTTGGGAATCATGGTTTATCTAGAAGAGATAGACTTATCGTTGATGCGACAAGAAATGCTTATAACGCCCATTTCTTATTGTCTAAGAAAGATGAAGAAGTTGCCGCTGAAGAAATGGGGCATGCGGTTGGTACATTTAACTATATCCACAATGTTACAAAACTTGGTATTCATAAGAACTGTCGAGTTACCTACTATAAATGTGGTGAAGAATTCTTTCCTGCCATGATTGAAGGACTTAAGAAAGCCAAAGAATTTATTCTTATGGAATTCTTTATCATCACTGATGGCAAAGAATGGGATGAAGTAAAAGAAATACTTATCGAAAAAGCCAAAGAAGGCGTTGATATCCGTCTCATCTATGATGATATGGGTTGTGGTGGAACTATATCAGCGTTCACTCCAAGAAGACTTGGTAAATATGGAATCAAATGCTTTAAGTTCCATCCGTTTAGACCAATCCTTTCAGGAGTCTACAATAACCGCGACCATAGAAAAATCGTTGTTGTTGACCATCAAATGGCTTTCACAGGCGGAATCAACCTCGCTGATGAATACGCGAACGAAATTGTTCGTTTTGGCTATTGGAAAGACACTATGGTGAAGATTGAAGGAAGTGCAATTAACAATTTAATCACAACATTCCTTCAAAACTATGACCTTGCTAGTAGATCAGTTTCTGATTACAACAAATATCTTACATATGACTATCCTAAGTTTGACAACGAAGGATGTGTCATGCCATTCGGAGATGGTCCTGGCGGAATCGATGATGCCTTAATTGGCGAGCAAACATATATCAATATCCTTAACTACGCGAAAAAGAAAGTTTATATATCCACTCCATATTTAGTTCCAACATACTCATTACTTGACGCAATGAGAAACGCCGCCCTTCGTGGAGTAGAAGTGCATCTTATCGTTCCAGGTATTCCTGATAAGAAGATAGTGTACGCAGTAGCAAAATCTAACTTTAGATATCTTCTTGATGCTGGAGTGCATATTTACACATACACTCCTGGATTCAACCACATGAAATCTGCTATGGCGGATGACGAACTTGCCTTTGTTGGAACAATTAACTTTGACTTTAGAAGCCTTGTTCACCATTTTGAATGTGGAACAGTGTTATACAAATGTAACTGTATGAATGATATTAGAGATGACTTTGAAACTATGATTGCGCAAAGCGAAAAGGTTCCTGAAAACTTCAAACTTAAACACGGTACTAAATCTCTCACTAACTTGATTAAGATTATTACTCCATTATTATGATCAACTTTGATGAACTTGAACCCATATATCTTTCACTCCTAAATGATGAAAGAATCAAAAAGATGAAAGATATTTCAATGCATAATGGATCTAATTGTTATATCCATTCTTTTAAGGTTGCAAAACGTTCACTTAAAAAAGCTGATAGATGCAAAAAAGAACTTAATGGTAAAGCTCTTCTATACGCGTGCATACTACATGACTATTATTTATATGATTGGAGAAAAGACCGTTCCAAAAAGAAACATCACGGAAGTAAACATCCATTAATTGCGGCAGAACAAGCTCAAAGAGATTTTGGAATTGATGAATTCACAGCATCAATAATTAAATCTCACATGTATCCACTTAATCATAAATATAAGCCAGCATCCAAAGAGGCCAAGATTCTTCTTTGGAGTGATAATGTCATTGCGACAAAAGAGTTCATGACATCTAAAAGACGTAAAAAAAGAAAAGAAAACCAATATCTCGAATATATTTCTAAAATAAGATAAATGTCCTAATAAATGGGCATTTTCTTTTTATGAACTTTTGCAATTGTAGACAAAATGCAAGATAATTGATATTGGGGGAGAAGCCAAAATATATGGAAATCACCATAATCGGTCTTGGATATGTTGGTTTAGTCAACGCAGTTTATCTTGCTAGCTTAGGCCATGAGATTTTTGGCTATGACATTGATAAGAACAAAATATCTCTTCTTAGACAAGGTGTTGCTACTTTAGAAGAGCCTAATCTTCAGTCACTTTTAACTGAGTCACTCCCTAATTTAAGATTCTCCACAAATCATAAAGACGCCATTAGGCATGCTTCTCATATATTTATATGTGTTGATACACCACAAGATAAAGATGGTTCAGTAGATATGAAAAACTTCTATGCTGTTTTGGATAACATCATTGAAGATTCAATATCTGATCAATGTATCGTCATTAGATCAACAGTTCCAGTAGGCACAAATAAGATTGTTAAACAATACTTAGAAAGTAAATCTTCTAATCATTTTGACGTTATATCTTTCCCTGAATTTTTATCTCAAGGAAAAGCTATTAGCAATATGATTCAACCAGATAGATTAATTCTTGGTGTTAACGATCAAAAAGGTGTTGCACTTGCTAAAGAAATAGCACAGCTATACCTCATTAAAAAAGCACCAGTCATGATCACATCTAGTGAGAATGCTGAAATGATTAAATATGCATCTAATTGCTTTTTAGCAATGAAGATTTCATATATTAATAACATCGCTCAACTGTGTGAAAAGGTTGGAGCGGATGTAGATAAAGTTGCGAAAGGAATGTCGTATGATCCACGTATTGGTGAATCATTCCTTAAAGCAGGTATTGGTTATGGAGGAAGCTGTTTCCCTAAAGACACAAATGGACTATATTGGATCGCTAATGATAATTCCGTCTCTATGGAAATTGTTAAATCAACAATTGATATCAATAAGTCACAAGTAGAATTCTTCCTTAACAAGATATATAGAAGATTTAAATCTCTAGCAGGACTAAATGTTGCAGTGCTTGGTGTAGCTTTTAAAGGTGGCACTGAAGATGTGAGAAATTCACAAGCCATTCCAATTGTTAAAGCAATACTTGAAAAGAATGCAAACATAACAATATATGATCCACTTGCAATGGATAACTTCCAAAAGCTATTTACACGTCATACGCGTATTAAATATGTAGATTATCCGTATGATGCGCTTAAGAATGCAGATGTAGTGCTCATCTTAAATGATTCAGAAGAATTCGTGAATCTAAAACCATTAGATTTCATTACCTATATGCGTAAGCCAGTTATCTTTGATGGTAGAAACCTCTACAAAGTAGAGTCCATGGAAGGAACCGAATATCATTCTATCGGTAGACCATCTAGGGTAGATAAAGTTAAAACAAGAAAATCGTTATAAGAAAAAAGCGACCGAAGTCGCTATTTCTTTTATTTTTTATTCTTCACAGGTTTAACATCAACTGTTTTAACTTGCTTGGATTGATTTTGTTGTGGTGCACTTCCGTAGTCTGGACGAAGTGACTTCATTGATAACCACATGATACGTACACCAAGAAGTAATGGGAAGATGATTTGTGAGAATGATTTAATCAAGAATCCTAAACCACTTGTGAGAATGGCTGGAGTGAGTGATGCCCAGCATGCAATCCACATACATTCGAAGATTGTAAAGATTCTGTATGGATTGTGTTTTCCTCTTGTGAGGATGAAGATCATAAGTCCCATGAAGATGACTAGACCAGCATTGATGCCAAACATGAGAAGTGTTGTCTTCCATGTGAGTTGTCCTCTTTGATATAGATATGCGTCATCAAAGAATTTGATCCAGTTAGCCCAGACACCATCAACATATGCTGCGTATGTTTGAGCATTTACATTTAAGGAGTTAACAATATTGCCATCGACTGAGACATTATCAAGATCGTTAAGTTTGAAGCCAACTTCACAATGCTTATAGTCTCCAACAAGGCTACCGACTTGGGCGCCTGACATGTTGTAGACAATTGAATAGACGTCTTTGCTACCAAAGATGATGAAGGAGACTGTTCTTTTTTCAAAACCAATGAATTCACCATCGCTCCAAACAGGTTTGTTCTTGGTGATTTCTTCAATGTCTACAGAAGTGAAGTTTTGAATGTAGTAGACTTCTAAATCAATTTGTCCAAGTTCAGAGTAATGTTGATAGACGTGATAGTCCTTGTGATCAGTATATGTATAGGTGTTATCCCATGTTTCTTGATCAAGTGAGAGATATTTTTGTCCATCTTGTTCTTTAACTTCCATGATGAGACCTTTTTCGTTAATATCTTCAACGAAACGTTGTGTTCCAACTTCTACTCCATAGGAGTTAGATGAGACAAAGCTTGATCCTTTCTTGGTAATTGTTTGAACAAAAACAGGTATTACGGCAAGTACCATTGAAAGGAAGAACATTATTAAAGCAATCCAAAATGGATGCTTACGACCGCCTTCGACACAGGCGTCATTATTGATTAGTGATTTGAGAATTAATTTGAATCTTTTCATAATTTTTACCTTTAATAGCATATACAAAATGTTATTTGTTTTCAAATAATAATTTTGAACTATCGATTTAATAATGCTATAATCCACATAATCATCATGGGTCTGACACAGTTTCGACAGGGATGATTGCTTGGCAATAACTGCAGCCGAGTGGTGACGTAATCACCAAACAAAAATAACTGACAACAGTTACATGAGAGCTCCAAGAGCTCAAGCATTCTGCGCAGCTTAATTAAGCTCCCGACATAGGGTTCCGACGCAAGGCGCCGGCCAGATCACCTCTTGATGGATTAGCCTTTCTTCGTCAATAAAGGTGTTAAATGAAAGGATAGGTTAAGACAGTTGACTTGCTAACCTTAGCCGAATATCAAAAAGTCTCGCGAAGATAGTTACGATATACGATGCTTCGTTAAAGATAAATATCGTCTAAGCTGTAGACGTTATTGTAGGGCCTTCCTTGGACACGGGTGCAATTCCCGCCAGATCCACCAATAGAAATTTATCCTCAGATTAATCTGAGGTTTTTTCTTACAAAAATGATAATATATTATCAATATGAAAATAAAAATTGTCGCGATAGGTAAAGTTAAAGAAAAATATCTTAAAGAAGGTATTAATGAATATCTCACAAGGATATCTCCTTTTGCAGATATCTCAATTGTGGAAGTAAATGATCAACCTATCAAAGATAACCCAAACGATTCTGATATTAAAAAAGCAATCGATTTAGAAGGTAGAAGTGCTTTAAAGTATATATCAAATAATGAATATGTTATTGCTTTAGATTTAAATAAAAAAGAAATGGATTCAGTGGAATTCTCTAACTATCTAATTAAGAAGTTAGAAGTTGGTGGTTCATCTATAACTTTTGTTATTGGTGGTAGCTATGGCTTAAGTGATGAACTTAAGTCTAGAGTGAATGATTCAATATCATTATCTAAAATGACATTCCTCCATCAGATGACTAGACTCATCCTTTTAGAACAAATCTACCGCGCTTTTAAGATACACAATCACCAAACATACCATAAATAGTTTCGATTAGCTTTTATTAGTCTTAAAAATTTTAGTATTGTATTTGAAAAATACTACTAAAAGAAGGTAGAATTGATGTATAGAAAGTTTTAGTTAAATAAGAACTAAAAAATACTCTTTGCTGTGAAAAGATAATTGGAGGTCATTTATGAAAAACACAAATGCATTTAGAACACGCGCAAAAGACGAAATTGTTAAACTTGAAAAAGACAATTATGGCAGAACCGTTACCCATGAAGAAATTGAAATCGTTTCTTTAACTTACGTTATGGGCTTTATTAAAGGTATGTTCGTTGTCGCTAGAAATACACAAGGTAGAATTTACGAGATTTCTTCCAATCCTACTAACGGCAAGATGTATATTGATGTTTATAAAAAAGAAGGCAACAAGGTTGTTACTGTTGACTAAAGGAGTTGACTATCTTTTATGAACACTGAAAATATTCGTAATGTCGTTATCCTTGGTCACCAAGGAAGCGGCAAAACATCATTAGTTGAATCACTCGCATTCAACACAAAACTCATCCCTCAAAAAGGTGAAGTTGAAAAGAAAAATACTATTTCTGACTACACACCAGATGAACAAAAACGTGGTAGCTCAGTTCAAACAGCTGTTATCCCTCTAACATATGAAGGATATAAAGTTAACTTAATTGATATTCCTGGAAACGATGACTTCATTTCCGAAGCCATCGGCGTTACAGGTGTTGTTAAAGGTGCTGTCTTAGTCATCGATGCCTCTGTCGGTGTCCAAGTTGGCACACTCAAGCATTATAAAATGCTTAAGAAGAAAGGCGTTCCTACATTCATCTTTGTTAACAAGATGGATAAAGAAGACGTCGAATTCGAATTAGTCTTAGAAGATATCAGAGAAAAACTTGGTAAAGAAGTTATTTCCTTCTGCTATCCTCTTGGCCATGAAAAAACCTTTGATGGTTTTGCTAATGCAGTTGACCTAAAAGCCCACATCTTTAACGGAAAAGAATGCGTTGAAGCAGAAATCTATCCTGAAAAGAGAGCAAAAATTCTTGAACTTCATAACACTATCGTTGAAGAAGTCGCTAAGACAGATGATGCCTTACTTGAAAAGTTCTTTAATGGCGAAGAATTCTCCCAACAAGAAATCCGCGATTCACTTCGTATCGGAGTTCTTAAAGGTGAATTAACTCCACTTATCGTTGGTAGTGCTACTAAAAATATTGGTGTCCACACACTTCTAAATATGTTTATTAGATATTTACCAAATCCAAATGATTTAAAACCTCTTGAAGCAGTTGATGGAGACGGAAAAGAGAAGATTGTTCCAACAGATGTTAAAGAACCATTCTCGGCTTATGTCTTTAAGACAATTGCTGATCCATATGCAGGCACAATTAACATTATTAAAGTGTGTTCTGGTGTCCTCCATGTTGGAGATGAAGTATTTGTTAATGGATCAACACAACGTGTAAGTATGCTTTACACAATGTGTGGTAAGAAACTTGATAGTGTTAACGAACTTATCGCTGGTGATATCGGTGCAATTACAAGACTTGAAAAAGTCGCCTCTGGAAACACTCTTTCATCACCTAAATCAGTTACAGTCTTCAAACCAGTTAAATATCCTACAGCTGTCTTATTCAAAGCTATTGTTTTAGATAATAAAAACGATGAAGCAAAGCTTGGACCAGCTTTAGCTAAACTTCAACTTGAAGATCCTGCCTTAGAAGTTAGAAGAAACAATGAAACCAAACAATTATTGCTTGGTGGACTCAGTGATTCTCATCTCGCATACGTTTTAGAAAAACTTAAATCCGTTTATAAGATTCCTCTAACAACTGAAAAGATGAAAATCATCTATCGTGAATCTATTAAAGGCACCGCTGAAGGTGATGGCCGTTATGTCAAACAATCTGGTGGTAGTGGATTCTATGGCGTCGTTAAGATGAGATTCGAACCAGCCGAAGAAAACTGCTTCGATGAAGAAGTTTATGGTGGTGCAGTTCCAAAGAACTACTTCCCAGCTGTTGAAAAAGGCTTTATGGAAGCCCTCAATAGTGGACTTCTTGCTGGGTTCCCAGTTATCGGTGTTAAAGGTGTCCTTGTTGATGGTAAATACCATCCAGTAGATTCCAATGAACAAGCATTTAAGATGGCAGGCATTCTTGCTTTCAAAGATGCATACATGAAATGTAAACCAATTATTCTTGAACCTATCATGAGAGTCAAAGTAAATATTGATTCTCGTTATACTGGTAACGTTCTATCTGATCTCAACACCAGAAGAGCAAGAATTCAAAACATTGAAGAAAAAGAACACGGCGCTCAAGAAATTGAAGCCCTTGTACCAGAAGCAGAAATTATTGACTACGTTACCCAACTTAAGTCAATTACTCAAGCTAGTGGATTCTTCAATCGTGAATTCGTTGGTTATGAAGAATTACCAGACTACATGAAAGATAAGGTAATTGCTGAAAACAAGATTTCTAATCAATAATTGGAAAACAAAAAGTTCTCACCGTAATGATGAGAACTTTTTTGTATTAGGTTCAATTATCTTCTAACAGCGATAACGCCGAAGATACCACCAAGGATGTAGAAGATGTTTCCGCCAAGAACACCTAAGACGATGAAGAGGATATCCCATCCTTTGGAAGTATTTTTGCCTTTTGCTTTTCTAACCATTGCGATTGTGATTAATCCAACGATAAGAATGATAATACAGTAGACAAGTGTTCCGATACCATAGGCCATTCCGGCAACTTCTGGTAAATCTTTGAAGATGTTGAACACATCTGCGATGGAAAGAATTGAGAATACGATACCAACAAGAGCAAAGATAACTAAAATCCATGTGAAGATGTTGGCAATGGTGTACATAATTCTTGATGCTTTTTCCATTTATTTAACTCTCCTTATAAAAATTGCAAAAACAATAATATCACTAATCGCTGTAACTTGTATTAAAAATATCATTTTTCTTTTATAAATGTATTGCATGTACACGAAATACGTGTATAATTGAATTATGATCAGAAGTTTCTTAGATAAAAAGACAGAAAAACTATTCAATCAAGAATATGTTAAGGGCATGCCTACTAACATACAAAAAGTAGCTTTGCGTAAGCTAATGATGATTGATGCTGCTGAAAAACTATCTGATCTAAGAATTCCACCAGCAAATCATTTGGAAGCATTATCTGGCGATAGATTGGGCCAATGGAGCATTAGAATTAATGATCAATGGAGAATAGTCTTCGTTCCTGTTGATGGTGGAAAGAATTATGAAGACGTTGGAATAGTCGACTATCATTAAGGGGGATATAAGTATGGCTAGAATTGAAACACCAAAGATTAGTGAAATACTTAAGGAAGAATTCATGATTCCTTATGGACTTTCAGCGTATCGTTTAGCAAAAGCAATTGGCGTGCCCGTTTCTCGTGTGCAAGACATCCTTCATGATAGAAGAAAAATTAGTGTCGAAACGTCTATTAGATTAGGAAGATATTTTGGATTAAGCGATAGATATTTCTTAAATCTCCAAAACGATATAGATATTCGTGATGCTTATGCATCAATAGGCGACAGTATTTCAGATATTATTCCTTTAGCTATATAAAATAATACAAAGTATTATATCAAAAAGTTGGCACTCTCACTTGTAGAGTGCTAATTTTGTGATACAATAATGTTGGTAAAGGAGGACAAACATATGCAAATGAATGAAGTACCAAATTATGAAAATGATAAAGAAATCCTTCAAAAATTCGGCCGTAACATTAACGAAGAAGTTAAAAAAGGAAAGATAAATCCTGTTATTGGTCGCGACGAAGAAATTCGTAAGATTATTGAGATCTTAGCTCGTAAGACTAAAAACAATGTCATCCTTTTAGGTGAACCTGGTGTTGGTAAAACCGCTATTTTGGAAGGACTTGCAGAACGTATTGTAAAAGATGATGTCCCTTCTATATTAAAAGATAAAGTTATTTATGAACTTGATATGGGAGCACTTGTTGCAGGTGCTAAGTATCGTGGTGAATTTGAAGAAAGACTAAAAGCAGTCTTAAATAAAATCAAAGAAAGTGAAGGAAAGATCATTCTTTTCATTGATGAAATTCATCTTATCGTAGGTGCTGGCAGAACTGATGGTGCTCTTGATGCATCAAATATGCTTAAACCAATGCTTGCAAGAGGCGAAATTGATTGTATCGGTGCAACTACTTTAAAAGAGTATCGTGAATACATTGAAAAAGATCGTGCCCTTGAAAGACGTTTCCAACCAGTCATGGTCAATGAACCAAGTGTTGAAGATACAGTTACCATTCTTCGCGGACTTAAGAATAGATTTGAATCATTCCACGGGGTGAAGATTACTGATAACGCTTTAATTGCCGCAGCTACATTATCCAATAGATATTTAACTTCTCGTTTCCTTCCTGATAAGGCAATCGATTTAGTTGATGAAGCATGCGCATCTATTAAAGTAGATTTAGCAAGCATGCCTCAAGAACTTGATGAACTTGAAAGAAAGATTAGACAACTTCAAATCGAAAAGGTCGCTCTATCAAAAGAAAAAGATGAAGCTTCTAAGAAGAGATTAGCAGCAGTGGAAGCTGAACTTTCTGAACTTCAAAAGAAAGATGATGAACTCACTACTGAATGGAAGAAAGAAAAAGAAGAAATTCTTGAAATTAAATCCGTTAAAGAAAAACTTGAGAAGGCAAGATTTGATTTAGATGTTGCTCTTTCTCATGGGGAATATGAAAAAGCAGGGGAACTTCAATATAAGACAATCCCTGAACTTGAAAAGAAACTCGTTGAAAATGATTCTTTAAAAGATAACAAGATGATTTCAGAAGTTGTAGACGAATCTCAAATTGCAAAGATTATATCTAAACTCACAAACATTCCTCTTTCAAAGATTGAAAAAGGCGATAGAGAAAAAGTCTTAGATCTTAAAAAGACATTATCTCGTAGAGTTATCGGACAAGATGAGGCTCTCACTTTAGTGAGTGACGCCATCTTACGTCAAAGAGCAGGTATTAAAGATGCTAATAGACCAATTGGTAGTTTCCTCTTCTTAGGTCCTACTGGTGTAGGTAAAACAGAGGTTGCGAAAGCGTTAGCAGAATCACTCTTTGATAGTGAATCTCATATCATCAGAATTGATATGTCTGAATATATGGAGAAGTACTCAACATCTAGACTTATAGGTGCTCCTCCAGGATATGTTGGTTATGAAGAAGGCGGTCAATTAACTGAAAAGGTTAGACGAAATCCATATTCAATTGTGTTATTTGATGAAATTGAAAAAGCTCATCCTGAAGTATTTAATCTTCTTCTTCAAATGCTTGATGATGGTAGATTAACTGACTCTCAAGGTAGAGTGGTGGACTTTAAAAACACAATTATCATCATGACATCAAACTTAGGAAGTGAATATTTACTTAATAATGAAAGAGATAAAGTCGAAACACTTCTCCATCAAACATTCAAACCAGAGTTTTTGAATCGTATTGATGAAATTGTGTATTTCTCACCTTTAGGCAAAGATACTCAAAGAAAGATTGTTGAAAAGATGTTATCTAACCTCAACAATAGACTCAAAGAATCATACTATAGCTTTGAATTCTCTGAAAAACTCAAAGACTATATCCTTGATAGTGCCTATTCACCTACATTTGGAGCGCGTCCAATTAAACGCTTTATCCAAAATAAGGTAGAAACAACAATTGCAAATAAGATAATTTCTCAAGAGGTTGATACAAAACATAAATATCTTGTCGACTATGACAAAGATATAGTTGTTAAAGAAATCTAATTCTTATAGGTCATCAAAAAAAGATGGCCTTTTTCTTTGGCCATCTTATCATTAAGCAACTATAGGAGCAGTTACTGTTGTATTTCCCCAATCAGAGAATGTGTATGTATGAGAATAACCCTCATCATCGATATAATCCCATTTCATAACAATATTGTTTTCAAAATAGAAATTTAGATTGGTATACGTTTTTTCACTTTGAAGAGCACTATCTGTGTGATATGCATGAGTAGATTCATTAAATGTCATTGAAGAGAAGGCTATATTATCAAAATAGTCTAGCCACCATTTGAAATCATCTAATGTCATATCATCAATTAGTCCATAGTCTTGAGGATCGGTATATGTGTCTTCGTAATAGTAATGATAGCCGCCAGTTTCTTTGATGTAGTATTGAATGCTTCCATTATAGTCAAACTTATAACTACCATGATCATAATAGTAATGATAGTAATCTGATTGACTTTCGTCATCATCTCTAATTGTGTAGCTTATATCATCACTTAATAATCCATATCCATTTATATAGTTATTCCATAGTTCTTCACTTATTTGGTAATACTCAATTTGACCTCCGCTAGTAGTATCACTACCACTAGTGTCTGTTGTAGAAGTGCCACTTGTATCTTGATCTTTTGATTGCTCTTTATCTTTACAACCACCTAAAGTTAAAGAAGATAATGCAATTAAGACTAATAAATGTTTTTTCATAGAGTTACCTCGCATGTATATATTCTACACTCTTTAATTAAATATATATAATAATTGATTCTATATGCACGCGCGCATAGACAACGATAATTTATGATAGAAAAATATAAAAAAATAAAAAATATCAAAAAATTTTATCGAAAAAAAGTTTCGATGAATTCGAGCTTTTTAAGAAAATCGCAAAAAAATATAAAAAAAGTGCTTGCTTTATATATTCAATAAGAGCATAATATACATCGTTCGGTCCGAGAGGAACGGACAAGCGCTAAGTACTGATAAGTACTTAGAGTAGCTTAGACTAGGTAAGCCAATCGACGCCTTCAAGAGAAGTTGTCACAGCGGTTCTGGAAATAAAAAAAGCTTAAAGAAAAATTCCAGATTAACGATTGCACTAGCACGAATACCTCGCAAGAGATATTCAGGGTGATTCTCCCTCCTAGAGTGGATGCTGAGTTAGAGCTTAACAGCGTAATACCACCGCCCGACAAGAACGAAGAGAATCAAGTAAAAAGCAAGGATCCTTAAGGCTAATAACCCAAAGGATGGCCGAATCACGTTAAAACAACTCAAAGCGTGAGATAAGTAAGAAGAGAGAAACTTCTACGAATAAGGCCCTAGAGAGCTCAGCCAGAGATAAGACGGTCAACCAATAAAACGACGTTGATAGTAAGGTATCTGGAGTCAAACTTCTCCAGTCAATGACCGCAATCGGCTTCTTCCCACTAGGGAAAGAAAACGGCACACCTCCCTGTTACAGTGGTCGCTGAGTTAGAGCTTAACAGCGTAAAACCACCGCCGGACACGATCAAAGAGGAAAGCAAAAAGAAGCTAATAGTTAACGCTATTAGAAAAAGCCTAAGCTACATTACTCAACCTAACGTGTAGCGATAAGAGAAGAACTGCAAATGACCTGGTATCTTCTCTAAAGAAACGGCCTAAAGAGTTCAAGACTAGATAAGACGATGCAGTCCTTAAATTGAACGAGGACGTCCAGGAGTCAAACACTACTGGTTAGGATATCGCACTAGCAAAGGGTTATTACGAAAGTAGTAATCATCGGTACGTCCCTCATGACGCAAGTCATCGGTCTCCACGTATGAGTTTGATGGAGTAAACCCGACACCGGACACGACGAAGAGGGAAACAGCCCTGAAGCTAATAACTAAGGGAAGCCGGCCACTAGAGTGCTACGCAATTACATACACTCTAGAAGCAAGAAGCATCACCGGCCAAAAGGAACTCAACTTATGTATTGCGTGGCAGGGACTTGTCCCTGCTGCGGAATAACGGTTAAACGTGACGTGCGAACGTCACATTTTTTTATCTCTAAGGGTCCTTATGGGCTCTTTTTTTATATTTAGAATCAATAAACTTGTTATTTAACAATATTTTTATAAAATATTCATAAGGAGAATATCTTATGCCAGAATATGTTATCGTCTTACTTTTTGTTTTATTAGGAGTAGTCCTTATTGGATTAGTTGTTTTAGGAGTACTTATTCTTAAGTTATCTAAGAAACAAACAGTTAGTGGTGCTCCTATGGATCAACAAGCCATCGGTGAAGTAAAAGCAAAGATAGATTCCATTGATAAACAAGTTGAAAAGTCTCTTGAAATCGTCATGGCGAAAGAGATGATCAAACTTTCTAAAGAATATGGCGATAATACAGAAAAGTCTGCTCAAAGTCTTTCTAAATTCCAATCAAACATCAACGAATTCCTTCAAAAAAGAATCGATGCTTTGAATAAACAACTTGATGATAAGATTGCATTACTTGATAAAAAGGTAGATGACAAATTAAATCAAGGATTCAAAGGAACATCTGAATCAATGGCCCAAGTTCGTGAAAGACTTAAAGCAATTGATGAGGCTCAAAAGCAAATGGAAGGCCTCGGAAAAGAAGTTGTTTCTCTTAAAAATGTTTTAGAAGGCAATCAAACACGTGGTCAATATGGTGAATATCAACTTTCGATGGTTCTCCATAATGTTTTTGGAGATACAGTTGGTTGCTATGAAGAGCAATACACGATGAAAAAGGTTAAAGATGGTGATGATGTCCGCGCTGATGCGGTGGTCTTCATGCCAGAACCCAATAAAATGATTGCAATTGACTCTAAGTTCCCGTTCCAAGATTACAAACGTATCTTTGAAGCAGAAAGTGAAGAAGAAAAAGAATCACTTAAAAGAGATTTTGCAGCCGCTGTTAAAAAACACATCACAGTTATAAAAGATAAATATATTGTTGAAGGCAAAACTGCTCCTGAAGCACTTATGTTTATTCCAAATGATGGAGTATTTGCTTTTGTTCATCATGAACTTCAAGATGTGGTGGAATACGCTAGAGAAAAATGTGTCATCTTAACATCTCCATCAACCCTTCCTCCAATTCTTGTCACGATTAATATGGTGAGAATTGATGCTGAGAGAGCAAAGAATGCTAAAGAGATTTCCAAGCACTTAGCAAAGCTTGGCAAAGACTTCGAAATGTTCTCTAGAGAATGGGAAAGTCTATCAAGGCAAATTGATCAAGCTGCTAAATCAAGAGAAAAACTTGATTCAAGAGTGAACAAGATTACAACCAAATTTGACTCCATAAATGAGGTCGAATTACTCGAAGAAAAAGAAGATAATTCAGTTCAAGAAATATCAATATTATCTGATGAATAAAAAAGAAGTAGATACTATGTATCTACTTTTTATTAATTTCTAATGCAAGCTCACCGAGGAGTGGCTCGAATTTAACACCATACCAATGGTCTGGATCACCAATGGTATTTTTGATGCATTTGACAACGAAGTCTGCGGCAATCTTGCTTGATTTGAATGCATCATTATTTTTTAGATATGCACCTAAGAAACTTGATGCATAGACATCACCTGTACCGTGATAGCTTTGTTGTAGTTTTTGATGTTCATAGTATTTAACATCTTTTTCATAGACGACAACACCAGTCATGCCTTCCTTATATGAGACGCCTGTTAGGATGATTGTCTTTGCGCCTAACTTTCTTAAACCATCAAGAAGTGATTTGATGTATTTTTCATCATATTCAGTTTTAAATTCAATTCCAGTTAAGAAGCTTGCTTCTGTGATATTTGGAAGAAGGATGTCTGCTTTAGCGCATAACTTCTTCATTGCTTCAACATATTCGTTATTGAAGATTGGATATAGTTTTCCGTTATCTCCCATAACTGGATCAAGCACGAACTTGCCATCTTCTTTAAGTTCGTCTTTTATCATTCTTTCAACTAATGGGAAAATGCTAATGCTTCCTAAATATCCTGCATAGACAGCATCAAATTTAATCCCTTCTTTTTTGTGATGGTCTAGGATATGAGGAATATCATTACTTAAATCATTAAATGTAAAATCTTTGAATCCATATGTGTGGGTTGAAAGCACCGCACTAGGGATAATTGCAGTTTCAACACCAGCTGCACTTAAGACAGGTAATGCTACAGTAATAGAACATTGTCCGTAGCATGAAATATCCTGAATTGTAATTACTTTTTTGTTGCTCATAATACACACATTATATATATTTTTTTGCAAATGTTAAACATTTTAACAAAGTTAATATATTTTGCATTATAATCATAGTAATGTTTTCCCCAGATAATAAGAAAAACAATCCTCAAGCTCATCGTGAAGAGCCTTTAACAGGTGATGATTTAGAGATGATTCAAGAACTTGATTACGAAGAGAAGAAAAGAAATAGACCCTATGATCCATATGAAAGACATTGGGATGAAGCATAAAGGAGAATAGCCATGGATAAAGACATTGAAAGACTAATTAGAAAAGAAACCAAAAGACAAAACGAAGGCATTGAACTAATCGCTAGTGAAAACTATGCCTCAAAAGATGTTCGTAAAGCATGTTCATCTATTTTGACAAATAAATATGCTGAAGGATATCCACACAAAAGATATTACGGTGGTTGTGAATTTGTTGATCAAGTAGAAGAACTCGCTCAAGAAAGATGCAAAGAACTTTTCGGCGCTAAGTTTGCTAACGTTCAACCTCATTCTGGCTCACAAGCTAATGCCGAAGCTTATCGTGCTTTACTTCCAAATGGTGGAAAGATTCTTTCACTTGTCTTAAATGATGGTGGTCACCTCACTCATGGTAGCCCAGTTTCATTTTCTTCTTTTATGTACAACTTTGTTTTCTATCCACTTAAAGATGGACATCTAGATTACAAAGGAATTCTAGAGATGGCTAAAAAAGAAAAGCCAGATTTAATCCTTGCTGGTTATAGCGCATACCCATACGCAATTGATTTCAAGAAACTCCGTGAAATCTGTGATGAAGTCGGATGTTTATTCATGGTTGATATGGCTCACATTGCTGGCCTTATTGCCGCTAAAGAACACATGTCACCAGTTCCATATGCTGATGTAGTTACATCTACAACACATAAGACACTTAGGGGTCCTAGAGGCGGAATCATTCTTACAAATGATGAAGAATTAGCAAAGAGAATTAACTCTGCTGTATTCCCATTCTATCAAGGTGGACCACTTGAACATATTATTGCTGCAAAAGCAACATGCTTCAGAGAAGCATTATCACCAGAATTCAAGAAATATATTAAAGGTGTGGTGGAAAACACCAAAGCTTGCCAAGAAGAATTCGCACGTCTTGGAGATGAAGTAAGTGGAAGTGACAATCACCTCTTTTTACTCAATACTTTAAAATCCTTTGGATTAACCGGTTTAGATGCTCAAAAGAAGCTTGAGGGTATAAATGTTACAACCAACAAAAACATGCTTCCAAATGACACACTTAAACCAAACAAGACAAGTGGTCTAAGAATTGGTTTTGCTGCTATCACTACTAGAGGTTGCAATAAAACTGAAGCTAGAAAGATTGCTAAACTAATTCACGATTACTTAAGCGATAAGATCTCTCAAAAAGATGCTAAAATTATTGTTAAAGATTTAACAAAGAACTGGAAATTAATTCAACAAATCTAAGAGGTGAAAATATGGATAAGTCGTTTAAAGAAATCATCATCAAAGATAACTTTTATCAATCATCTTCATTTTTTCCAATGCCATTAACTCTTATTGGCACTTTAAATGAAGATGGAACATTAACTAGCTACGGAGCATATTCGTTAATATTCCCATACTACATTGCTGGGAAAGATTATTACGCCATGGTGCTTGAATGTAGAAATACTTCAAACACTGCTAAAGGTTTACTTAGACATGGCAAATGTACAATTAATTTTTTGCCATTTACTAAATCCAACTTTGCTCAACATGTTGATCTAGGTTTCCCTGGAGATACACCAGAAGAGAAAATGAAAAATTTCAAATTCACATGTGTTGATAGTAAATCTCAAGAAGAACATCCTAATGAAAAATTTCCAAAGATGATCAAAGAAGCCCTTCAAGTATTTGAATGTACTTGGGTTAAAGAACTTGATGACGCTCAAAACGATAAAGTCTTAGAAGAATATGATGGACCATATCATAACTTCAACGGAATCACTTCTAAATATGGTGCTCATTTCATTCTTAAAATTGATCATATTTTGCTTCAAGAAAAATACTATGATTCCTTAGTCGATGGAGCGACACGCGCTAACTTCTGTCCACTTCCAACTAACTGGGGATACCGTGATAGTAAAGATTTCTGGTGCTCACCATCCAAAAAGCCTATCGCCATTGGCATTCCAAATCGTGAAGTTGATTTATCCTCACTTAGATATGCCGCTACTAGACTCAATACTGATGTTGAATTCACAGATGATGCTTTAAAAACAATTGTTAAAGTACCACGTCCATTCATCAAACTTGTTTTGCAAGGTTGTGTTAAATGGGCTAATGAAAACAATGTTAAAGTAATCACCGAAAAAGAAATGAAAATCATCGCTGATAAAAGAGCGAATGAAAAGAAAGCTAAAAAAGGAGCTAAATAATATGCACACCTATAAAGTGATTTTTGCAAAAGATGGTGAATTAATCACCGAACTTGTTATTGCAACAAGTGAAGAAGATGCAAAAGCAACAATTAAAAGAAATCATCCAGGTGTTGGCATTAAATCTGTCACATGCATGGATTTAAAAATTATTTAACATGAATAAGAAAGTTCTTTTGATAATTACAATCGCTTTATATCTATTTATAGGTATTTTTGCATTGGTTCACAATAATACATCTTTTATTGGTGAGAAATATTTCATCGCAGGAATGATTACTGCTTCGATTCTCCCGTTAATTGCTGTTTATATAACACATGAATATTATCGAAATAGTTTTAAGATTCCATATCTAATTATTATCATTGCTGGTATCACTATTGGTGCATTATTTGCCTTATCAAATTCAATTGATTTAGTTGCAATGTTAATAACATGGGGAATATTTGATATTGTAAAAGCTTCTTATGAAATATTTGATGCTTCCTTTGAAATCAAAGAAAACAAATTTGAAATCATGGAAATTGTAGCAGGTATCGGAGAAATCGCCTTTGGCATTCTCCTTATCATTCACCTGCATCACGGAATTAGCCATCACCTCATTTATATGGGTGTTTCATTTATATTCATCGCGATTAAATACACGATCGATTTATTTATGCATCATCATCACGATGAGCATGAAGAAGAAAAAAACGCCTAATTGGCGTTTTATTTTTTCTCCATTACAAACTTCTGGAAGTTAAGCGCATCATCCACTTGTTTGAATCTTCCGAAGAAGAATTCGTCGCCCATAGCATCTGCGATAGCCTTATCATAGTAGCCATGTTGGATAATGTTATCTTTAAATGATGAATATATCTCATCTAGTGAATGAACATAACTGAATCTATTCTTACGAGAGACAGATATCGAGATGAAATGTTCTTTGTTTAGATCAACATTTGTTTCGTTATATACGATTGTATCCGCGTATACATCGTAGTAGCTATCATTTAAGGCAATTGATAATAGATCTGGAGTGTTTCCTCCTGGTGATCTCATATTAACTTCTAGACCGAGGATATCATCTTTCTTTCCTAAGCCAGGCTTATCTTCTTTGAGTCTAAAGAATTCAATATGGAAACATCTTTTTCTCACCCCAAAGGACTTGATGACTGCTTCCCCAAGTTTACGGAGGTTATCACTCATCTCCATATTCGCATAGTAATAGTCATCAACATCTTGATTAACTACTTCTGCAACAGGAATTGGGAATATTTCATTGAATGATAAAACAACATTGCTTTCATCATCACACACTCCATCAAATGTGGTGATTTCACCATTGATATATTCTTCCATGATGTATGGAACGTTTGATTTAGAATTGAAGAAATGAATTAAATCATCCTTATTGTTAATTTTGTATGTGCCACCTGCTCCAACTCCGTTATCTGGTTTAGCAAATGTTGGATAACCAACGCTTTCAATAAACTTCTCACATTCTTCAAGTGAATTAACAAGAGTGTATCTAGCGACTTTAACTCCTGCTTTGATGAAATATTCTTTCATCTTTGATTTATATTTGATTTTCTCCATTTCACTAGGATAAAAACCATTTGGAACGCGTTTATATTCTCTAAGGACAGAATCGTTCATGAGCCAAAACTCATTGTTTGATTCAACGTAGTCTAGTTGACCATATTTACCTTCTAAGTAATCAAGTGTATTCTTCATCCACTCAATATTTGCTAGATTAGTCACTCGACAATATTCACAAAGATGCGTTTTAAGTTCATCGTTGAGCTCATTATATGGAGCGTCGCCAATACCTAAGACTCTCACACCTCTTTCAGTGAGTGATTTTACAAAGTGTGAATAAATCGTAGGAAAGTTTGGAGAAATAAATACAAAGTTCATAAGTCGTTAATATTATAAGACAAAATGTCTTTCTATCGTGTAAAATAATAGCATTATGAAACCGTCATTCAAGGAACTGTTCACAAAAGTATATGTTTCATATCAAGGTATGGATCCTCATTTTGTGTACTATCTTGATGAAGATGATTACCAAATCAAAAGAATTGAGAAGAAACGCTTCTTAGATTTTGAACGTAACTTCATGAGCAAAGACTTTAGAAAAGATGGTAATTCAGATGAAAATCTCATGATGAATCTTGCCTTATCAAATGGTAAATACATTCTTCCTAAAACATTCTCTGATAAAGAGTTTGATGCTTACTATGAAGAATCTAATAAAGATGTTCCGCTTGAATCAATTAAGGACATGATTCTTACACGTATTATTCAAGTATGGTTGGACTTCCATAACCTATACACGATAGAAGCAGACGAAACGTATTACCAAGAAGTTTTCTATTTCTTAGCGATGGTGTTCAATGCTCATCTATTCGATTTCTTCCCAAAGAACAATATTCTTCATTATCAAGATGGTGAAGGACAAAACTTCTATTACGTATTCAATCGCAAAGACTTATCATTCACATTAACTGATAACTATCTTGGGTTATCAAATATGCAATGTATGATTTCCTCGCCGAATGCATTTGATAAGAATATCCTTAGAACACTTAGAAAGTCATTTGTTATTACATTTAAAAAAGAAAACAGGTGCACGCAGGACACGATATCTTTATATGAAAAATATGAATCCAAGGATGTTGATTTCGGAGCGTTTGTCCCAAAGATAACGTGCTATGAAGACGGTCTAATTACTGAAAATGGATTAAGAATGTCTCAAGCTCAAATCCTTGCATTAATGCTTTCTTCTTTAGTAACTCTTGTGAACACTCTTGTCGAACAAAAGATATATCCTGAACCAGGTAAATGTTATATCTACAAGAACAACTCTCATGAAGTAGGCATTGATCCAGATGTTGATCTAATTTCAAAATCACCATTTATTAATTTAATGCCATATCATCAAGCATGCTTTGGAGTTATTCAAAACAAAATAAATGCGGTGGAGCTTAAACTCCGCGTGATGTCATTTAAAAAGATATCCTCAAGAGCAAAAGCCGCCGTATATGAATGTTTAATTGTAAATCATGAAACAGGCGAATTACTTGAAAGAGTAGAAGTAAAAGCCAGTAAAACCACGATTAATGATTTAATGCAACAACTCATCGAATATGCATATCGTAATGGCTGGGCAGAAAGAACTATTGTTGATAGTCCGCTTGATTTTCATCTTGCTAATGTCCTCTCAGGAGGCAAGACAAGAATCGAATATGATGAATTACTTCAAATCAATAGATTAGATGAAGATGAGGATGATTCAGTAAATATCTCAGCATAATAAAAGAGAACCTCGTGATTGAAGTTCTCTTTTTGCTTTATTCAAGTTCGAATGCACCTGTATATAGTTGATAATATGTACCTTTTTCTTTGATGAGATCATCATGAGTACCTCTTTCGATGATGACACCATTTTGAAGAACCATAATACAGTCTGAATTTTGAACAGTAGATAATCTATGTGCGATAACAAAGACGGTTCTACCTTCCATGAGTTTATATGTACCTTCTTGGACTAGCTTTTCAGTACGAGTATCAATGGAGGAAGTAGCTTCATCAAGAATCATAACTGGAGCATCTGCAACAGCTGCTCTAGCAATGGATAAGAGTTGTCTTTGACCTTGAGACAAGTTTGCTCCATCACTTGTGAGCATGGTATTGAAGCCTTCTGGAAGACGCATTATGAAATCATAGGCATTAGCAATCTTAGCTGCTTTATAAACTTCTTCATCAGTAGCGTCTAATCTACCATAACGGATATTTTCCATGACTGTTCCAGTGAACAAGTTAGTGTCTTGCAAAACAATACCAAGTGAACGACGTAAATCAGCTTTCTTAATCTTGTTGATATTAATTCCGTCGTAGCGAATCTTACCATCTGCAATATCGTAGAATCTATTGATTAAATTAGTGATTGTTGTTTTACCAGCACCTGTTGCTCCAACAAAGGCAATCTTTTGTCCTGGATGTGCATATACATTAACGCCATGTAAAACAATTTTTTCTGGGACATATCCAAAGTCGACATTATCTAAGACAATATCACCTTTGAGTTCTTTATATTCAAGCGTGCCATCATGGTGTTGATGTTTCCAAGCATAGTCATGAGTGTGTTCACTCGTCTCTTCAAATGTTCCGTCTTCATGACGTTTGATATTGCATAGATAAACGTATCCATTATCTTCTTCTTTCTTTTCATCCATGAGATCAAAGCAACGTGAAGCACCTGCCATACCCATAACAATGAATGTGACGTGTTGAGAGAATTGAGAAATGTTATTTGTAAACATTCTATTCATCATTAAGAAACCAACGATGGTGGAGTTGAATGCTGCAACATCTAAATGCATATCTACTAAACCTTTGACCATGGTGAGATTTCTAAATCCAGGAATAGCGAAGATTAAGAATCCAACAAAGGCAGTTAAAACATAAATGAAGTTACCAATATTACCATTGATTGGCATGGTGATATTACCGGCAATATTAGCTTCTGTTGAGAATTCGCCAAGCTGATCGTTAAGTTTATCAAAGTCTTCACATGATTTTTCTTCATGGGTAAATACTTTGATAACTTTAAGACCTTTGATTGACTCTTCGACATTTCCTTCAACTTTACCTAACGCGATTTGTTGTTTGATGAAGTATCTAGATGCACGGCCACCGATATATTTGGTATTAAGTACCATCATGAATGCACCAAACAAGACGACCAATGTCATCCAGACAGAGTTGATAAGCATAAGTGTTAATGCAAATAACACTGATAGACCAGTTCTTAAGAATTCTGGAAGTGATTGAGAAATAAATTGACGGATTGTATCAATATCGTTTGTGTATAACGACATGATGTCACCATGAGGATGTGAATCAAAATACTTGATTGGTAAATCTTCCATATGGTTAAACATTGCGATGCGGAAGTTATTCAAGTATTTTTGAGTGACAATCGCCATCGAACGATTCCACCACCAAGCAGCGAATACACCAAGTACGTAGATGGAACCCATCATAACGAGTAATACTGGAATATTTGTGTTAATGGTGAAACTGTTTCCCATAACATTTGTTTCGTATGTTCTAGACCAATCAAAAGCATTGTAGGCTCCGCCGTTTTCAATAACACCTTTGGTAAGAACACCAGCAATCAAGCTTGCAAATACTGATGAACAGAGGTTTGCAAAGACGTTAAAGGCAATACAAATAGCAGCAATTGTTAGTCTAACTGGGAATTGCTTAAATAGAGCTTTGATCAAACGTTTCATTGTGCCTTTTTTTGCACGACTACGTTCTTTTATTCTTACTGGAGGCATTATTGTTCACCTCCTACTCTATTTTGGGTGTAGTAGACTTCTTGATAAATAGCGTTATTCTTTAGTAACTCTTCATGAGTACCAATAGCATTTATCTTTCCATCATCTACGACGATGATTTGATCGGCGTCTTCAATAGAAGATATACGTTGAGCGATGACAATCTTTGTGACATCAGGAATATCTTCTTTAAGACCTTTTCTAATTAATCTATCTGTCTTGGTATCAACAGCAGAGGTTGAGTCATCAAGAATTAAAATCTTTGGATGTTTTAAAATTGCACGAGCAATACAAAGTCTTTGCTTTTGACCACCAGAGACGTTTGCACCACCTTGTTCAATATGTGTATTTAAACCATCTTTAAGTTGGTTAACAAATTCACTTGCTTGAGCAATATCAAGTGCTCTTCTCATCTCTTCTTCGGTAGCGTTTAAATCACCCCATCTGAGGTTATCAGCAATTGTGCCCGAGAAAAGAACGTTCTTTTGAAGGACTACTGAAACATTATCTCTAAGGGTTTTGAGATCATATTCTTTAACATTAACTCCTCCAACAAGAACTTCACCTTCACTTACATCGTAAAGTCTTGAGATAAGATTGATGATACTGGTCTTACCACTTCCGGTTGAACCAAGAATTCCGACAAATTGACCACTCTTGATGTGGATATCAATATTGGAAAGTGTATCTTTTTCAGCATCTTCTTTATAACGGAAGTTGACTCCGGAGAAATCAACTGAACCATCAATCACCTCAAATAATGGGAATTCTGGATTTTCAATTGTAGGTTCTTCTTCAAGAACTTCACCGATACGGCGAATAGCTTCAAGAGACATTGTGAGCATAACCATGATCATTGAAATCATCATGATGTTCATCAAGATTTGAATGCCATATGTTAATAATGCGGACATTTGTCCAATTGATAGAACGTTATTGATGACAACAATATTACCTTCCTCATTAACCATAGTGGTGGAATATTTGCCAATAATATATGCAGCGATTGAAACAACTGCGATATTTGAAATATGAATAGTCGTGTTCATCAAAGGCGTATTCAATGCGACTATCTTTTCAGCCTTAATGAAGTCTTTGCTCATATTTGTAGAAGCAGTATTGAATTTTTCTTTTTCGAAGTCTTCACGAACATAAGCTTTAACAACACGAATACCAGTTACGTTTTCTTGCACTGATTGATTAAGTGCGTCGTAACGTTTGAAAACACGTGTGAATATTCTCATGGCAAATTTAACAATGAAGAATAATCCAATTCCTAATATTGGAATAAGACCAATGAATAACCATGCGACTTGTCCACCTGCAACAAATGCCATAACAGCAGAGAAGATCATCATAAGTGGTGCTCTTACAACGATGCGAATCATCATTTGAAACGCCATTTGTACAGAACTAACATCTGTAGTTAATCTTGTAACTAATGATGAAGTTGAAAATTTATCAATATTAGCAAAGCTGAATGATTGAATCTTTTTATAAATGTCACTTCTTAGATTTGTGGCAAGTCCAACACTTGCTTTCGCACCATATCTTCCGCCCAAAATACCACTAAGTAGTGAAAGCATCGCCATAACTACCATGGTGATAATTAAAACTAATAAACTCACCATAAACGGAATTCTTGCGTGATCATAGAAGGTTGTTATATCTTCAAATGAATTGACCTTAATTGCCAAATCAAGAAAGATTGACATTACAAAAGGAAGAGCACTTTCTAGTAGTGCTTCAAAAACCATAAAAATAGGTGTGATAATAGCATATCTTTTGTATTGTCTTAGCGAACCAAGAATCAATTTAATCTTATGTTTCACGCCTATCTCCTTCTTATCATTTGATATTATTTTTGCCATCTCTTAGATGGTGGTTGTTAATGAATATAATAAATCAGGATTGAAATTATTCAAGTTAAGAAATGAAAAAAACACAAAAAAGCCTACATAAAAACGATATATGTTAAATTCAGAATGATATATCATTTAATTAGTGTGTTTGTTAAAATAACAATGTCAGAGGTAGAGAATCAGTACACGACCACGGCGCATTCCCCCAGGAATGGATGCAGCGTTCCAGAATGGTAACTGCTCTGGCTGACATTAAGATAGGGGGATAGACGTATCTCTCTTTTCTTTTTATTTTTTGTTATTATAAATAACGAGGTATTTTTATGTTGAAAGTTGGAAATGAAATTTATTATGTTGGCGCTTCAAGCCACGATGTTGATCTTTTTGAATCACACTTTGTCGTACCTAATGGTATGGCATATAACTCCTATATCATCATGGATGAAAAGATTGCTATCTTAGATTCTTGTGATGTAATTGTTCAAAAAGAATGGCTCAAGAATGTTAAAGAAGTTTTAGGAAATAGAAAACCTGATTACTTAATCATTCAACATATGGAGCCAGATCATTCTGCATCCTTAGTGGAACTCATTAAGTTATATCCAGATGTTACAGTTGTAGCAGGGGAGATGGCATTTAATATGTTCCATAACTACTTTAGGGGTGTCGAATTAAAAAACAAATTAGTGTTATCTGAAGGACAAGAACTTTCACTTGGAAAACATGTCTTAAAATTCTTCTCTGCACCTATGGTGCACTGGCCAGAAGTTTTCGTCACATATGATATGAGTGAAAAAGCTTTATTCTCTGCTGATGCGTTTGGAAAATTTGGTGCGTTTGACTTTGAAGAAGATTGGGCATGTGAAGCACGTAGATACTATTTCGGTATTGTTGGAAAATATGGTCTACAAGTTCAAATGCTTTTAAGAAAACTTTCAGGGGCAGAACTTAAAGCAATCTATCCACTTCATGGACCAATTTTAAAAGAAAATCTATCTTATTATCTTGGCTTATATGACAAATGGTCTAAATATGAGCCAGAAGCTGATGGAGTGTTCATTGCCTATACTTCAGTATATGGTCACACCAAAGCAGTCGTTGAAGAAATCGCTGAAAAACTTAAAGCAAAAGGCTGCCCAAAAGTATCCACAATGGATATTGCTAGAGAAGACATTTGGGAAGCCGTCGAAGATTCATTTAAATATGGCAAAGTTATCTTTGCAACAACGACATACAATATGTCAATTTTCCCATATATGAACGAACTTCTTACTGCTTTAGTAGAACGTAACTATCAAAATAGAAGAGTCGGCTTTGTTCAAAATGGTAGTTGGGCTCCTGTAAGTGGTAAACTCATGAAAGAAAAACTCGCTGGTTGTAAGAACCTTGAATTTGTTGAACCAATGGTCCAACTAGTTTCTTCTAAATCAGAAGCTAACGAAAAAGAAATAGATGCATTAGTAGATGCAATGCTTAAGTAAATGATAAAAGGTCTCATCATTGTTAACGGATATATGCTTGCTCATGGAACTGAGCATCAACTTTCACGTTTGAAAGAAGAATTTTCAAAAAGAAATGTTGCTATTGACGTTAAGAAAAACAATGAAGTTTTGACCTATATTCAAGATGGCGAAATCAAGACAAAATTACCATCTTATGACTTTGTTATATATCTTGATAAAGACAAGTTCATTGCAAGGATGCTTGAGAAGCTTGGTTATCGTCTTTTTAACTCTGCTGAATCAATTGAATTTTGCGATGATAAAATGCTCACTCATATTGAGTTAGCAAACCATAATATCAATATGCCTTTAACCATCTCATCTACACTTTGTTATCACGATGATGGCAATAGAGATTTATTGAAGATTGTTGAAGAAAAACTCTCATATCCATTAATCGTTAAAGAAGACTATGGTTCACTAGGAAAACAAGTGTATCTTGTTAATAATCATGATGAACTAGTTGAAACAGAGAATAGATTGATTCACGTTCCACACATATTCCAAGAATTCGTCTCCTCATCTAGAGGTATTGATTATCGCCTCATTGTTATTGGTGGGGAAGTTATTGCTCACATGAAGCGTGAGAATAAACACTCATATTTATCTAACTTAGCATGTGGGGGAAAAGCTTCTGTTTGTGATCTTCCAAATGAATATTTTGAAGTCGCTAAAAAGGCTGCTAAAATTCTTAAATTAGATTACTGCGGTGTAGATCTCCTTCAAGGTAAAAATGGTGAACCAATCATTTCAGAGGTTAATTCAAACGCTTTCTATGAGGGTATTGAAAAGACCACAAAAGTCAATGTCGCTGGAGCGTATGTTGACTACATCTTATCAAAGATAAAATAAGGATTTATTATGAAATTTACTAAGTTATTAACTCTTATATCTGCCGCACTTCTTTTAGTGAGTTGTAGCAACGAATCAAATAAGAAAAACTCTGATGGTTCACAATGCGAAATTGCTCAAGAAGTGACTATTCAAACAAACAATGATTCCTGGAAATCTGAGTTTTCAGGTGGCACAGGATTTGTTGATGCAGATATGACGGATAACTCCAAAAATAGAGGTAGACTCTTAACTTATTTTTCATCCGCTCATGTTGAATCACTCGAATGTAGTGGTGCAATCACAAGTCTTAACTATGGAGAAATGGATCCTAGTGATAACAAGAAACAACTCGGTGTTGGTTTAGCTATTGGAGGAGGTTCTAAAGTTGGAACATTCACTTTGAACTTTGAAGTTGCTCCGATAAGCGTGACTGTGTATGCATTATCCTATTACAAAAAATATAAGACATACGAAGGCGATCCAAATAATGGATTATCAAAAGATAAAAATAGTCAATTAATTATTACTGCCGGAACAGACTTTGAAACATTAGATTTAAGAGATACAAGCGAGATGGAAGTTAAGACAGTTTCACTAACTGATATCGAATCAAAACAATTAGTGTTTCAAAATAAAAGTGCAACTGCTGGAAGAGTGATAATTGATAAGATTGTGTTCACATATCCAGCAAGTTGCTAATTACATTTAATTTGTTATAATGTAGACAAGAAGAACGAATCCTCCAGGGCTTTGTCAGGGCCCCTAACAGGGTCTTCTTTTTTATTAATTCATCACTTTAAGGAGAAAAACGATGAATAATATGATGGCTACAAGAAATAGGAGCAGTTCCAATTCTTTTAGTTTCATAAGACGTCCTCCTTTCTCCTGGAGGCATCCGTTCTGAGTTTTAACGTCTTTCTTTGATGGATAATTATCGCGTATATAATACAAAATCTTTTTATAAAAAACAGTAGTTCAGATGAAAGTTTGAGACTACGTGAGACTAATTGAGACTAATGAGACTAATTTTGAAATCGCACATCTTTGATGTGAATCATTTTGAATATCGAAAATTATACATAAAATTTTTTCATCGTAAATATTGCGAAATTTAGATAGATGTAATACTATCTATGCGGAAGAGGAATTTTAAAAATGGAATATTCTATTAAATCTATCCACGGTCGTGAAATCCTTGACTCCCGTGGAAACCCTACCGTTGAAGTTGATGTCACCCTCGAAAACGGTATGTTTGCTCGTGCTGAAGTACCATCAGGTGCTTCCACAGGTATTTACGAAGCTCTTGAACTTCGTGATGGTGATAAAAAACGTTATCTTGGCAAAGGTACTCTCAAAGCAGTTGCAAATGTGAATGAGATCCTTGCTAAAGAACTCAAAGGAATGGATGCATCTAAGCCAGAAGAAATTGATGCAAAGATGCTCAAAGTTGATGGCACTAAAGGCAAAAATAAATTAGGTGCTAATGCAATTCTTGCCGTTTCCTTGGCAGTTAATAAACTTGCTGCTCAAATCTCCGGAAAACCACTTTATCGTTATCTTGCAAAAGATGGTGAAGTGCTTCTCCCAGTTCCTATGATGAACATCCTTAATGGTGGATGCCACGCATCAAATACTGTTGACTCCCAAGAATTCATGATTATGCCAGTTGGCGCTCCTAACTTCAGAGAGTGCTTACGTTGGTGTAGTGAAGTCTATCACGTTCTTGCTAAGAACTTAAAAGCCAAAGGTATGGCTGTCTCTGTTGGTGATGAAGGTGGATTCGCTCCAAACCTCAAATCTGATGAAGATGTCTTAACAGAAATCGTCAAAGCCATCGAAGATGCTGGTTATGTTCCAGGCAAAGACTTCATGCTTGCTATGGATGCTGCTGCATCTGAATGGAAAGATGAAAAACGTGGTGTTGGCTTCTATCATTTACCAAAACAAGATAAGTACATGACAAGTGATGAACTTATTGATCACTGGGACAAGTTATCAAAACAATTCCCAATCATCTCCTATGAAGATATTCTTGATGAAGAAGACTGGGAAGGTTGGAAGAAACTCACTAAACGTATTGGCAATCGTGTCCAACTCGTCGGTGATGACTTATTCGTCACAAACGTTGAAAGATTAGCAAACGGTATCAAAGTTGGTGCAGCTAACTCCATTCTTATCAAACTTAACCAAATTGGTTCAGTTTCTGAAACAATCGCTGCGATTAAGATGGCTCATGATGCTGGCTATACAGCAGTCACATCCCACCGTAGTGGTGAAACAGAAGATACATTCATCGCTGATCTCTGCGTTGGCTTAGCAACTGGTCAAATTAAAACAGGTGCTCCATGCCGTGGTGAACGTGTCAATAAGTACAATCAACTTCTCCGTATCGAAGAAGAACTTGGTCCAAAAGCAAAATATGCTGGACTTAAAGCCTTCAAATTCGGTAAATAATTGTCTTTAAAAATTAGGTCCCTATGGGACCTTTTTTCTTTTCCAATATTTCCACATGCACGTGTGTTTATTTTACGAGCGTATTCGCTTGTTTATTTTTCGTACGTCGCGTATGATGTACATATCTCTCGAGGTTAGATTATGAGTAAAAATTTATCAAAACATGGATTAATATTCTTCGCTTCGGTTGCTCTTATTGGGGTGACAGTAGCGGCCGCAAGTGTAGCCGGTGGCAAAGGCTTACTTGGTGCGAGTGGTCTATTAGGCGGTAATACTTCTGATTATACTGTCACATTAGATGACTCAAACGCTTACGTTAATAACGAATCAATGCCAAAACACGTTACCACATCATCTGGTAGCTGGGAAATTTATTTCAACTACACAAATGCTTCGGCATTAAGTGGTGGTCACGTCACACTTGCTGATGGTGGTACTTTAGTAAACACACGTTTGATCAAGTCAATTGATTATCTTAAGTTCCATTTCGACGGAAATCTCCAATTCCGCACATCTTATGATGGCAATACTTGGTCAGAATATGCCCAAGCCAAAGATAACGAGATTTATAACCTCCCATCTAATCCATATTTTGTCGAATTACAAGCAAATGGTGGTTCGGTAAGTCTTTACTCCGCTATATATCAATATACTTGCGTTGATAATCCTGCAGCCGAAGGATACGAACATCAAGAAGATGACATCATCACTTGGGAAAAAGTAAAAACTGTAAGTGATTTTGCTGTCGGAGATGAAGTAATCCTAACAGCCGGAGATTCATCGATTGCATATGCAATGTCCACAACCCAAAACTACAACAATAGAAACGGTGTTTTAGGTGAAAAGAACGGAGATTTATTTGTTCCAACAGATGATACCGCAATTTTTGAAGTTGAAAGTGGCACTACAAGTGGATCGTTTGCACTTAATAATATTAACGGAGATAGTACTGGCTATATTTATGCGGCTGGTTCGACCGATTCAACTGTTACAAACCAAAACTACTTAAAGACCCAATCAACAAAAGATGATTTTGCATCATTCTCTATTTCTATTTCTAGTGGAGTTGCTACGATTGAGTCTCTTGGCGGTTCTACTAGTAGATATATGAGATACAATCCTAACACTGGTACCAACAGTGATGGAATTCCAAGATTCTCTTTCTATCGCTCAGGAAGTTCTATTACAACCGAAATTACAATCTATAAAAAAGTGACCACTCCTGGTGAGTCGTATTACACATATGATACACCTAACGATATAGTTGGTTTCTCAGCTATAGATAACAATGCATCTAGCTATGACACCAACAGTATTTATTCAGAAGATAAAGGATTAGTAGTTAAAGCTATTTACCAAAATGGTACACAAACAGCTTTAGCTGCTAGTGATTATACATATAAAGTTTCTACCGACAGTGCTGGTTTAAATGTTATTGACCACACTAAGGCGTTTGGAACTGTAGGCATTTATTTTGTAACAGTTTCGTACAAAGATTTCATTCCTTCAGTTTTACAACTTAATGTTGGTGTACCTGATCCAGTATTGACAGGCATTACAGTCGATAGTGATACTTTAACATTTAATACAGCGCAAAAACTTGGTGATTATACAAACGGAATTACCGTAAATCTTACATATGATCAACCGAATGCAAATGTTGATAATGTTCCATATAGTCAATTCAGCAGTTACAATCTTTCCTTGTCGTTAATAAGCCCAAGTAGTGTTGCTTATGACATTTCAACCGCGTTTGGTACATCAGGCAACTGGGTTATTAAGGTAACATCTAATAGTGATTCTACTGTCTTTGGACAACTTGGTATTACAGTTGAAGCAATTCCTGTACAATCCATTTCCTTAGATGAATCATCTGTCACAATTGAACAAGGTGATACACTTCAACTATTAGCAACTGTTTTACCAGACAATGCAACTAACAAAAACATCGAATGGTCAGTTCAAAATGATGATCCAAAAGATTGTGTTACTGTAAACGCAAATGGTCTTGTTACCGGTTCTGCTATTGGCACAGCAACTGTTGTTGCGACTGCTCAAGATGGCAGCACGAAGTTTGGCAGCTGTGATGTTACTGTTATAGCTAAAACACAACCAATTGATGAAGGCACATTTACATATGTTGAGCATGCCAACTTACAGGTAGGTTCCTATGTTGTTATTGCTAGCAGCGCTACTTCTGGTAGTGCGTACGCAATTGGCGAACAACGAACATCTAATAGACTTGCTGTTTCTACAACAATTACTAGCAATCAAACAATAGAAAGAACAAGTTCTAGCACATTCTATGCATTCAGAGTTGAAGAAGGCACAATAAGCGGAACAGTTTCGTTCTATGATACCGTTAACGAAGGATATCTTTATGCTTCAAGCAGCTCTTCAAATGAACTCAAAGTTGAATCAACAAAATCTGCTAATAGCAGTTTTGCACTTGGTGGTTCTACAAGCATAAACGCTTCTGGTAGTAACTCAAGGAATTCGATGAGGTTTAATGAAAGTGCATCGACGAAACTTTTCTCGTGCTATGCATCAAATAACACAACAATGGGTGGCGTTTATTTCTTTGCTAAAGCAGGACAAACCATTTATCCTACAGGTGTTGAAATTTCAGGTGATTCTACAGTTGGTGTAAATGCTACTACTCAATTAACTGCTACTGTTACACCTACAAATGCAACTGATAAAACAGTTTCTTGGTCAAGTAGCAACGATGATATTGCAACAGTTTCATCTTCTGGTCTTGTTACCGGTGTCGCACTTGGCGGTCCAGTGACAATCACCGCTTCAGTTGCTGGCGAGAACGGAACTATTTCAGATACTCATGAAATATCTGTAGTTACAATACCTGTTTCCTCTGTTACTCTTGATAAAAATAACTTATCAATCAAAGTTGGGGGGTCGGACACATTAAGTGCATCTGTCCTTCCTGCTGATGCCACAAACAAGGAAGTGACATGGAGCATTGTTGAAGAAAATCCATGCATTTCTGTTAGTAATGGCACAGTTACTGGTGACTCCGAAGGAACGGCAACGGTCAAAGTAACATCTAATGCTGATAATACTAAATATGATACATGTCTAGTCACTGTTACGGCTGCTAGTGCGGGTGAAGAAACTACAACATACATGTTTAATAGCAAATCATGGGGTGCAACACCTGCCAACTGGTCATCTGGCAAGGATGGTAATCAATATGACTCTAGTAAAGGTGGTATTCAAGTTACTACAGGCGCATCTGGCGCAAACGGAACATCCCCAATTTCGTTTGAAAGTGTTCAATCTGTCACAGTCAATTATTGTACTAACGCTTCTAATGGTGAAGGAAGTATCACTGTAAGCGTTGGCAATACAGAAATCGCCACACAAAGCGTAACTAAAACCGGTGGTGCTACAGGCAGAGATATGGTGTTTGAATCTGATGGTTCATTATCAGGCAAAATCAACATTTCTGTCGAATGTACAACCAATAGTATCTATATTATTTCGTGTTCCATTACTACAGGCACTCCTGAACCTATAGATCCAACAGGTGTTTATGTTTCAAATATGGATATCACTCCTGGCAGCAAAAAGACTCCTACACCTGAATACACTCCAAGCAACGCAAATCAAAATTTAGGAATCACGTGGAGTAAAGTAAGTGGATCAACCAATTTAAGCATTGATGCAAGCACCGGTGAAGTAGATGCTACAAACGCTGTTGCAGGAGATAGTGCTATCTTTAAAGCGGCGTTAAATCAAGTTGCCGGCGATAAGTCTTGTAACTTCACCGTAACTGTTACTGAAACTGTATTGCCAAAATGGACAATCATGGTATACATGTGTGGTTCCGACTTAGAAAGTGGCGGACAGACGACAGCAAGCAAAGCATCAGGTTATGCATCAAGTGATATTGACGAAATGCTCAAAGCATCAGGTCAAACAGAAGATACAAATATCATTATTGAGACTGGTGGTGCAAAATGCTGGTCTTCAAAATATAATTTTGGTTATTCAATATCTAAAGATAAACTTCAAAGACATCATATTTCAAATAAAACATTGAATCTTGATAGTACTCTTGATACATATACATCAATGGGTCAAAAATCCACATTCCAAAGCTTTATTGAATGGGGCCTCACAGAATATCCTGCTGAAAAAACTGGTGTTATTCTTTGGAACCATGGTGGTGCTATGGAAGGATGCTGCTATGACGAAAAAAGTAGTAGTGATTCAATTTCAAATAGCGAAGTCAAATCCGCTTTAAGCAGTGCCTTTAGCAATACTGGAAGAACACAAAAACTAGAGTGGATTGGTTATGATTGCTGCTTAATGTCTGTTCAAGATATTGCCGAATTCAATAGCAATTATTTCAACTATATGGTTGCTTCTGAAGAATCTGAGGCTGGCTCCGGATGGGATTATGATACATGGCTACCAAAAGTGTTCAACAATTCCGCTACTACAACAATTTTGAAGTCTATTGTTGATAGTTTCGTTGCTGAAACACAATCAATCTATTGGTATGATCAATCATTAAGTTATTATTCACTTGCCAATATGGCTGCTTATAAGACAGCGTTTGAAAACTTTGCCGCAGCTGCTCAAAGTGTGTTTAATTCTTATGGTAAAGCGAACCTCAAATCATTCATGAAGGGTGTAAAATCATTCGGAAATAGTTTAACAACCACCGAAGAGTATCAAGCAGATTCGGATTATTATGACCAATACGGATATACTTGGGACGCTGATTTCGGATACTATGGAGATTGGGAAAACGGTATTGAGCGATTTGGTTCGTTTGACGTTATGGATTTTATGACAAAACTTAAAGAAAATAGTACATTTAAAAATGCATTAGGCTCATATATCTCTGCAATTGAAACAGCATTTGCTAATTTAAATGTTTACATCCAGACAAGCGGTAGTGTTGCTGCAGGATCTAATGGTTTAGCATTTATTTACTCTTATGATTCTTATACCGATTATTACTACAAGCAATCCGAGACGAACTTTAGCAATTGGTTTGAACTAAATACTGATCTTGGCGCATAGTAATTATTTATTACAATAGAGGATGTCTTGTGGCATCCTCTTTAATTTGATATTTAAAGCAATATTTGAAACAATATATTCTATGAATAAGAAAGTCGTTAATGTTCCATATTTAGGTTATAAAACCCATTGCATTATTTGTGGTGATCTATCAAAAGGCACACCTCTAATTTTGATGCATGGCGGACCTGGTGGATGCATCGAAAGATATGAGGTTCTTTCTAAGCTTGCTGATAGAGGAATTCCTTGTATTTTTTATGATCAACTCGGTAGCGGATACTCTCGTGTTAGTAAAGGGCATCTTGAATTATGGAATTATGATACATTCATGAATGAACTTGAAAATATCATCAAATATTTCAAATTAGATAAGTATCATCTTTTAGGACATTCTTGGGGAGGAATGCTTGCTTTAGAATATCTTGCTAAAAGAGAACACAAAGGACTTGATAAAGTAATCTTATTTTCTACTCTTCCATCTACAAGAATATGGAACGAAGAACATCTTAAGATGATTGAATCATATCCAAAAGAAGAAAAAGAATCTTTGATTAACGAACTTAATGGCAAAGACTTTGATAAAAAGATACATAAAAAAGCTCTTAAGCGTTTCTATGATGAACATGTTGGAAAGAAATCAGATCGAAAATATATTTCTTTAAGGAAACGTTTCCCTAAAACAAATAAAGAGATTTATAACTACATGTGGGGACCATCTGAATTATTTGGAACAGGCTCATTGAAAGATTGGAATAGAGAAGATGATTTACATCTAATCAAAAATAAAACGCTTATCCTTTCTGGCAAATACGATGAATCAACACCTAGAATAAACGAACTTATGAATCAAAAAATACCCAACTCTAAGTGGGTACTTCTTGAGCATTCTCATCATGGAGGTTATAACGAAGAACCTGATAAAGTGCTAGATGAGATATCTAAATTCTTAAAAGATTAATTGAGGTAACTGAGAAGTTCCTCTTTTTCTTTATCAGAAATGAAAGCAGATTTAATTGTGTTTTCTGATAGCGTCTTTAATTCTTCATCACTATATCCAATTGAAGAGAGAATATTATATTCATTTACAAGGTTTGTGCTAGACACAGTCATGTCGTCTGTATTTAAAGTCACAATAATTCCTCTTTTCAAGAATTCTCTAATTGGAAGTTCTTCAAAACTCTTGATTGTCTTGGTGTCTAAATTAGATTTAGGACATATTTCTAATGGAATCTTCTTTTCAACAAGTGATTTCATTACGCTTTCATCATCAATAGAATGAATGCCATGACCAATACGTGATGCGCCCATATTAATCGCGCTTCTAACTGATTCTGCACCTGATGCTTCACCAGCGTGAATTGTAAACGGAATACGCATATTGCGTGCGAGCTCGAATAAGGCCTCGAAGTTTTCATTTGGGAATAACGCTTCTGCACCTGCTAAATCAAGGGCTACAACGCCTTTATTGAGGTATTTCGCGGCAACCTCAATTGTTTTGAGATTTACCATCATGTTATTTTGCATTCTCATGAGGCACAAAATGAGATTTGATTTGATTTTATATTTATCAAAGGCATCTTTAGATGCTTGGAGCAATATCTCCACGACTTCGTTTTGTTTCAAACCTTTTTGAGTGGATAGTTGTGGAGCCATTCTAACCTCAACATATTTAAGTCCTGCATCAGCTTCTCTTTTAAGCAAATTAAGCATACATTTATAAAGTCCGTTCTTACTTTGAAGAACACGGTTAGGAATATCGAATCTTTCAAGGTATTCGTTTAGGGATTTGCAATCTTCAGGAACTTCTAAATACTTTCTAAGTTCTTTTGCATCATATGTTGGCAAATTAATACCTTCTTCTTTTGCAACTTCGATGATGATTTCTGGTGAAAGAGATCCATCTAAATGGAGATGAAGATCTACTAAAGCGTATTTTTTATAGTCCATAGTTTTTTACCCTAATTGATTTTAACAAAAAATATCGCGAATAATATAGAAATATTAATTTCAGTTAGTATATTCTAACTCATATGTGTATAATATTGTGTTACATCTAAAGGAGGTAACAGTATGTACAAGATTATATTAGGTATTGATGGTATGGGATGTGGTTCATGTGAAGCACATGTTAATAGTGAGATTAGAAAGA
The DNA here is from genome assembly GCA_024695235.1 of Bacilli bacterium. Taxonomy (GTDB): domain Bacteria; phylum Bacillota_I; class Bacilli_A; order RFN20; family CAG-826; genus Fiminaster. The sequence continues at coordinate 65,388 of JAILIP010000002.1, forward strand.
ACTTTCAGGTTAAGAAAGTGACATCTTCTCATATTAAGAATCAAACAATAATTATTACCCCCTTAGATTTAAGTGAAGAAGATATTAAGAAAGTGATGGATCCAACTGGATATAGAGTCACATCATTTTCTAAATGCGAGGCAAAAATGAAATTTCTTTCCTGGAGATAACATATGAAAGATTGGATGTATGCATTAATTGGAATATCTCTTATCTTTGTATGCACGAGCATCGGCGCCCTTTTTGTCTTTTTCATTAGAAAACAAGTCTTACCAGAAAAGATTAGCAAGATATTTATTGGCTTTGCTTCAGGTGTCATGCTCTCTGCATCATTCTTTTCTTTGATTAAGCCAGCGTTAGAAACACATGTAACGTATATGCCTATATGGTTAGTTGTCGCTATATCAGTTGTGTTAGGCGGTTTGTTTTTGTGGGCAATTGATAAAATCATTCCTCACTTTCACACGAAAGAAAATAAAGACGAAGGTTTGCCTACTAAAAGAATGAGCAAAACAGGCAAGATGTTCCTTGCTGTAACAATCCACAATGTACCTGAAGGATTATCTGTCGGTATTGCCTTTGGTGTAGCATTTGCTAATGGCGGAGATAAAACTCTCCTTCTAGGAGCACTGCTCCTTGCCATCGGCATTGGCATTCAAAATATTCCGGAAGGGGCTGTTGTTTCTTTGCCAGTTAAAGCTGAAACAGGTTCGTCTATGAAAGCTTTTTTGTACGGAATGTTCTCAGGTATTGTTGAACCTATTGCAGCAGTTATTGGATTATTCTTAGCAATGCAAATTCAAGGCATTATGCCATGGGCATTAGCATTTGCTGCTGGATGTATGATTTATGTCGTAGCAGAAGAGATGATTCCGGAGATGACTAGTGAAGGTCATGACCACTTTGGTGTGTGGTCTTTTATCATCGGTTTTGTCATTATGCTAGCTTTAGATTGCATCCAATTTTAATTATTTATTCGTATTAGTGGAAATAATTTTATAAGTATTTTAAAATACTTCATGCATGGAGGTTATATGAAAATATGAACGCTATTGATAAAAAACACTTATCAGCAGTCCTTGCTGAATATAAAAAAGATAAAGCATCCACAGTTGCTCGTCATGCTCTTAGCAACGGAGAAATTGCTAATGTCGCTTTAGATAAAGACAGCGTCAAAGATATGGATTTCAATTTTGACATCAATATTAAGACGATGACTGCAACAAACCAAAAACAATCAGGTAGATGCTGGATATTTGCCGCAACAAATGTCCTTCGTGAAATGATTGGAAAGAAGAAAAATATTCCTTTCTTTGAGTTATCACAAAGCTATATCGCTTTCTATGACAAGCTTGAAAAGCTTAATTATGTCTTAGAAGCACATATTGAACTTATCGATAAAGATTACGATGACCGTACACTTCAATTCATTCTTCAAAGCGGAATTGGTGATGGTGGTCAATGGGATATGTTTGTAAATGTCGTTAAAAAATACGGCGTTTGCCCAAAAAATGTCTATCCTGAAACATATACATCAAGCTCAACAAGATACATTAATTCACTCGCTAACGCTGAATTAAGAAAATTCGCTTCTGAGGCACATGCTTTATATAAAAAAGAAGGTCTTGAAGCAGTTAGAAAACTTAAAGATAGCTATCTTGATAGATTCTATCGTGCACTTGTTTCTTGCTATGGTCTACCTCCAGAAAAATTTGACTTCGAATACACAGATAAAGACGAAGTCTACCACATTGAAAAAGGCTACACTCCAGAAAGCTTCTATAAAGAATACGTTGGAGATATGCTTGATGAGTATGTAAGTGTCATTAACGCCCCAACAAAAGATAAACCATTCAATAAGAGCTTCACAGTTAAGTACCTTGGCAATGTAGCAGGTGGAAAGAAAGTCACTCACCTTAACTTACCAATGGAAAGAATGAAAGAACTTATTCTTGCTCAACTTAAAGATGGTCAAATTGTTTGGTTTGGTAGTGATGTTGCCTTCTATGGTGATAGACCAAAAGGTATTTGGGATGATAACGATTTTGATTTCAAATCACTTCTTGATTTAGACTATAAGATGGACAAAGGTGAATCGCTTGATTATAGAGAATCACAAATGAATCACGCGATGTGTATTACCGGTGTTGCCCTAAAAGATGGTGTTCCATCCAAGTGGAAAATTGAAAACTCTTGGGGTGAAGATGCTGGTAAAAAAGGATACTATATCATGTCCTCTTCTTGGTTTGATCAATACACATATCAAGCTGTCATTAATAAAAAATATCTTACCAAAGAAGAACTCGCAGCATATAATGCTGAACCAATTGAACTTAAACCATGGGATCCAATGGGATCACTTGCAAAATAAGGAGAAAAAACAATGCACAAACTCGTATTAATTAGACACGGTGAAAGCGAATGGAACAAACTCAATCTTTTCACCGGATGGACAGATGTTGAACTTTCTGAAAAAGGTGTAGAGGAAGCACATCGTGCTGGTAAAACACTTAAAGAAAAAGGTTATGACTTTGATATTGTTCACACCTCACTTCTTAAACGCGCTATTCACACAATGAATAACGTATTATTCGAACTTGATCGTGAATGGTTACCAGTTTATAAGTCCTGGAGACTCAATGAACGTCACTATGGTGCACTTCAAGGATTAAACAAAGCTGAAACAGCTGCTAAATATGGTGAAGACCAAGTTAAGATCTGGAGAAGATCATATGATTGCCCACCTCCAGCCCTTGAACCAAATGATCCACGTAACCCAGCTTTGCAAGCTCAATTCAGAGAAGTTGATCCAAAGGATCTCCCACTAAATGAATCTCTTGAAATGACAGTTGCTCGTGCTGTTCCATACTTTGAAGAAGTTATTAAACCAGAAATGGAAGCAGGTAAAAGAGTCTTGATCGTTGCTCATGGTAATTCACTTCGTGCTTTAGTCAAATATTTTGACAACATGAAAGATGAAGAAATCGTTGGAGTTAACATTCCTACAGGCGTTCCACTAGTTTATGAATTCGACGACAACATGAAAGCAGTTAAACACTACTATCTCATGGATGAAGAAGAATTAAGAAAACAAATGGAAGCTGTCGCCAATCAAGGCAAAGCAAAATAAATCAAAATTGGAGTGATATTCACTCCTTTTTTGTATACAATCAATTTAGAGGAATAATATATGAAATTTTGTCCTAAATGCGGTCAACAATTAGACGACGATGCTATCGTTTGTCCACGTTGTGGAGCGTCTCAAGAAAATTCTTCGAATGCAGTTTATTCGACAAAATTTAAAGATTCTCCAACTGTTTCAAAAAGTGTTGAACAATCAGATTCAGCCCAACAACATATAGAAATCAATCCAGAAATCTATAATGATCCATCTTTTAGTAAGTATTACAAACTACGTAAGATTAAAAGCTTATTGTCTTTGACAATAATACTTATTATCGTTAACGTTTTACTTGTTTTGTTCTTGCCATTCTTTACATTCAATGGAGTTAACGTTGGTGATCCAACACTTATATCTTCATATCCAGTTACATTCAGTATTGTTGAACATTTTAAATATGGATTTATGCACGATACTGGTGCAAATAATTTGTATTTTAACTTTGCTCCTGAATCAATCGTTAGTATGCCCGCAATTGTTTTAGCACTTGGTGCAATTGTGCCTGCTGTTATTGCTCTTATGGACTTAGCATCTGCAATCCCTTCTAAGAAAGGATTAGCTACAGCATTAACCGTTTCTAAAAAGCAAGCAAAGAGACATTTAAATATGTTGGTTCATTCAATCCTTGGTGGATTCGCTGGAGTTATGAGCATTGCAACATTTATTTACATGCATTCAGTCATGAAGAATGTCGAATATGTTTACACTGATGGCAGAAGATATGCATTAGGAGAAATTATTGAAAATAAAGGCATGTTTGCAGCTGGTTTATCAGTATCAATTATTACCACATTAATTGTGGTTGCTACAGGCATCGTATTTAACATCATTTTTGTTAAGAATTTAGAGGAATAATATGGATAAAAAATTATATGATCGTTTGATGAAATTTAGAGACGATAGAGACTGGTCTCAATTCCATACTGGAGAGAACCTCGCTAAGTCAATTTGCATTGAAGCAGCAGAACTTCTTGAAGTGTATCAATGGGACCACACTGAAAAATCTATTGATAAAGTAAAAGAAGAACTCGCTGATGTATTTTTATACGCTACTTTAATGGCGGATCACTACCATTTAAACATCGAAGAAATCATGCTTGAAAAGCTTAAGAAAAATGAAGAGAAATATCCTGCTGAATTAGTTAAAGGATCATCAAAAAAATATAATGAATACAAAATAAAAGCTCGTCAGAAATAACTGACGAGTTTTTTATATCTAATTAATATATTAATTATTCTCTTCTTTTGGTGATTTGAAAATAAAGAATTTTCTTGATAAATAATTCCAAGCAAGAACCACTAAGGTTTTAAATCCGAAGAAAAGAATTGCCCACCAGAAAGACTTGGCAGAGAAACTATAATTTTTGTTATCTACAATAAACTTTAACCAGTCTTCAAAATTAGAATGTAAAGCGTGTGTGTCAATTGCCTTAAAACCAATCATAATTCCGATTCCTAAAGCTAAACCTACACAGGACAATCCAACAAATAACGCAATATTTTTGAATGATTTTTTATCAACGGATTTATCAACATTCTTGTATACCCAATATGCTGATAGGAAGTAGTTAATTACAAGCGAAACAATGAACCCGGCAGCGGTATAAATTACCTCTTTCCAAACACCTATTGAATCAGGTAAAAATGAGGCCACTAAATAGCTAACTAAAAAGTCTACAAGTGTAGCAATTACACCTGTGATGATGAAACGAATTATTTCTCCAGTTAGATATTTCTTTTTCTCATCCATTGTTTCTCCATTATAACCTAAAATGTTATAATCGTCGTATGGAAAAATTGCTCATCCACAAAAAAGAATATGAAATTATCTCTTTACTTAAAGAAGGAGAGTTTTCTAAATCGTATAAATGCCACTTAAAAGGAAAGTTATTCTTTATTAAAGTTTTTAACGATGAATCTTCTTTAAAAGCAGATTTAGCAAACTATAAAACTTTAAAGAAATGTGGTATTAGAATTCCTAAATTAATTAAAGCATTGCCAAAAGAGAAAATATTAATCTATCAATTCATTGATGGAGAGAACGCTTTAGTGAAAATTTCTCAAGGTGATTTAGATGAGATATATTACACAGAACTGTTTGAGCAATATCGTTTTGCTAGATTCTCTAAAATTGAGCTAAATTATCTACCAGAAAACTTTGTTTTATATAAAAATCAGCTCTATTATTTGTCACACGATTTTATGTCGCAAAACAAAGATAAAAATCTTGAAAATTATGGCATATATTTTTGGTTTTATTCAAACGAACTAGCAAATCATTTACAAGAGCATGATTTACCAGTTGATAAGAAACGTATTCTCTCTAAAGGAGAGGTAAATAAAAAGATTGTTTTAACTTCTATCATGAAATGGTAGAATTATCTCACGATGGAAAACGCGATTGTATTTTATCTATCTGCAAATAAAAAACTTGCCACAGATGTAGCAAGAAAACTTTCACTTCCTTTGGGTGAGGTTGAACTTGAACGTTTTAAAGATGGCGAAATAATGGCTAGAAATCTTTCCAATGTGAAAGGCAAAGATGTCATCATTATTCAATCAACAGATTGCCCTGCTCAAGATAAGATTTTTGAGATTCTTATCCTTGCTGATTCACTTAAAAATTCAGAAGCTAAATCAATCACATTAGTTGTTCCATATTTTGGCTATTCACGCCAAGATAGAATCGCACGTAGTGGTGAACCTATCACTGCTAAAGTTGTTGCATCACTTTTCCAAACTGCTGACATCTCAAGATTGATTACAGTCGATCTACATACTCAACAAATTCAAGGTTTCTTTAAATGCCCAGTCATTAACATTGATACCTTTGAATTATTTGGTAATTATTTTGTGAAGTATTTTGAAGAGCATAATATCAAACAAGAAGATGTTGTTGTAGTTGCTCCAGATCATGGTTCTGCTCTTAGAGCAAGGGATTTAGGTTCGATGTTTAAAAATGCTTCAATTGCATTCATTGATAAAAGAAGGCCTGCTCCAAACACATCTGAAGTTATTAATGTTGTAGGAGATGTTAAAGGAAAATCATGTCTCATCGTTGATGATATTATCGATACTTGTGGCACGATTAATAATGCTTATGATGCTTTAATTGAAAAAGGCGCAAAAGAAGTCTTTGTATGTGCTTCTCATGCTGTATTTTCAAATGGCACATTAAAAGATGAAATTAAACATGTTGTTGTGACAGATTCTATCCAAAAGGATATTAAAGGTGTTAAGGTTGTATCTACTGCTGATTTAATTGCTAAAGCAATTGCTAATAGGTAGATATACAAGTGTTACCTTGCCTAACCACTTAAAAAACAAGGAGAAAAATAATGAAGAATGAAGTCATTCGCTCTATAACGGCTAACGGCATTGTCGCGGCGTTATATTTTTTATTAACATTTATCACTGCCCCATTTTCTTATATGGGCGTTCAAGTAAGAATTGCAGAGGTTTTAATACTTCTTTGCTTCTTTAGAAGAGATTATGTTATTGGAACAACATTAGGTTGTATTTTAGCTAACTTATTATCCCCATTAGGAGCATGGGATGTTTTATTTGGAAGTTTGGCCACATTAGTTTCAGGATTACTTATCTCATTCACTAGACAATTATTCATCGCTACTTTATGGCCCGTTATCACCAATGCATTTGTTGTTGGTGCAGAATTATACTTCCTATTAGAACTACCATTCTGGACTAATGTTGGATTAGTAGCTTTAGGTGAATTTATTGCCGTTTCATGTATTGGCTATGCCTTATTTTTGATTATTGGAAAAAAAGAACATATACAGCGACTCATCGGTGCAAAAAGATGTTTCAATTTTAAATGGTAAAAGGAGAACAATATGCATTATTTTAGACAAGGTTGCAATGTAATTGCATACAAGAAAAACAACAATAATTACGGAATGGTTTGTGCTTGGTCTGTCACTATTGATCACGAACATGTTGCAATGCTTCTTGGTGGTCAATCTGTAACCGGAAACAACTTAAAAGTTGGAGATGTTGTTGGTATTTCTGCATTAGCTAAAGGTCAAGAGGATGAATGTCTTAAACTAGGTCAAAATCATTCTGATGAAGTAGATAAATTCTATGGAATTGAGACTATTGAAAAAGACTCAGCGATATTGATTAAAGGCGCTAAAATCCAATTGGTTGCTAAAGTAATTAAGGTTGAAAAAATTACCGATCCAGATGATAACTTTGTTATCATGGAAGTACTTGAATCTCATCTTGATAAGAGCAAAGAATTCCTTCCGCTTGAAGATATAATTCCTGAATAAAAAAATGTAAAAGTAGGCACAGTAAATGTGCTTATTTTTATTAGTACTCCTTTCATAAATGCAATTTATTGCTTTACATTGTATAATGTTTAGCAATGAAAAACTTTTACTTAGAAATACTACACGTAGATAAACAAACAGGCGCAAGGTACGGAATACTACACACCCCACACGGAGATGTTGAGGTTCCTATGTTTATGCCTGTTGGTACCTTAGCCACAGTTAAAACACTTTCTCCTGAAGAAGTTAAATCTTTAGGCGCTGGTGTTATTCTTTCAAACACATATCATTTGCACCTTAGACCAGGCGAAGACATCGTTGCTAGAGCAGGCGGTCTTCATAAGTTCATGAACTATGATGGACCAATCCTTACAGACAGCGGTGGTTTCCAAGTCTTTTCTTTACAAGAAAATAGAAAGATTTCTGAAGAAGGTGT
>JAILIP010000029.1 GCA_024695235.1 Bacilli bacterium
GAACTCACCGACGATATGACCGATGAGACTCATCCACACTTTGCTATCTTCTTATACGAAATGTTTTTTGGGGATTCGACTTGGATTTAAATCTTGAGCCATTCACCCATTTCAAAATCACACTTATCATCATCTAAAATCAAAGTGCCTTTTGCAGGAGTGAAAGTCATTTCTGAAAAATATATTTTTCCATCAATGTTATAAAGATCTACTCTAACAAACGGGAATTTATCTGCTAGTTTTTCACTCAGTGAAACCATCTCATCAAAATTGGATGGTTTTTTTAATTCGTAATCTGTTTTCTTCCAACCATTAAATTGAGATCCATCAAACGGAGTCCAATCAATGTAGTAGTTGTTATAACGAATATCTTTTCCTCTATTAGAGACAACATAAAGTGATTTGGCTTTTCCATTGAATACATGAATCTTGTATTCCACAGGAAGAGTATCCTTATCACCAATATATTTTTCGATGATGATCCTTGGTTTGATTGGAGAATAATGTCTTTCACATGTTTTCTTTCCATAATCAACTTTGAGCCACTTATCAAATTGCTTTTTTAAAGCAGGTATATCAAGTTCGCTCTTATTTAAAACAATCTTATTAAATGCACATGCATGCGTGCATTTTATCACGAATTCGTTTGGAAGTTTATCAAAATCAATATCATCAAACTTGTCAAACACTCCGTAGATAGGAATGAGATATTGTTCTAATCCTTTTTCTTTTAAATATTCTCTAACACCATCACGAGAGGCACATTTACTGACTAATTTATCCTTTGGATAAGTATACAGTCTAAGATATTGAAGTTTCTCTGTGTATCTAACAGGATTTTTGAGATTGAGTTTATGATGAGTAATGTATTTATATTGAAACTTTACATAAAGCTTTGGTGAGATAGCTTTAACGATTCCACGAAAAGGCACGACAAGTGCTCTTTTGAATTTGTTTTCCTTTAAATTTGGATTCGCCATAGATATGTATATGTTAGTCACTATTTGTTTCAATTTCAATTTGGGTTATTATTACTACGATGAAAAAAGCATTTACTACTTGGTATAACTATTTAATTGCATTAGGAATAGCAGCAGTGGTCATTGGATCAACCCTTATTCCATACTTTGCAATTGCTGATACTGCGAAATATACACTTAATCAAGCTGCCATGCTTGAAATATTCATTGGAATTGTCATTTTTGGCCTTGGATTTATAATCCAAGATTTGTTTAGAGCGTCTGTTCGTCACAAAACCAAAAATTGGAACAATCCTCTGGATGAAAAATCGCTCAATACAGCATGGGCAATTTTCTGCCCCACCTTATTAGGTGGACTATCATCAGTTTTAGCCGGTGGAATCATCTCCATTTTCTTCCGTTAATTAAATAAAATATAATTACAACATTTTTTCGTGTGTCATACACGTTTTCTCTTTGTCTAAAAGACACGATTTTGATATATTATTGACAATCTTTTAAAGATTGAAAGGAGTAGGGATTATGAAAAACTCTAAAAAACTCATTCTTCCAATGGTTATGGTCGGAGCATTATTACTTACAAGCTGCCACCGTAATAAGGAAGAGGATTACTATGTTACGGGTGAATACATGACCGGCAAAAAAGCCAAACATGACTACAATGCCTATCTTGGTAGTGCACCTACAACATTGAATCCAACTTTATCCCAAAGTGGTGAAAACGTTACACACCTTGCTAACCTTGTTGGCACACTCATTATGAATGATAACTATGGTATCCTTCGTAAAGAACTCGCTAAATCGGCTAGCCACTCATCTGACTTCAAGAAATTCGAATTTGAAATTCGTGATGATGTACCTTGGGTCAAATCAGATGGAAGCATTTATACTTCAGGTGGTGTAGAGCAATATGTTAAAGCAGAAGACTTCGTTGAAACTGCAAAACAAGTATTAGATTACACAAACGAATCTGAAATCTACTACATGTATACATTATTCATTGACCACGCATGGGAATATTACTGCTATACAGAAATGGCACAACGTATTGCTAAAGGTGAATGGGCATACCTTAAAGGCAAACCTAATGACCAAGCAATTAAGTTGATGGAAATGATTGAAGAAAACAGTGGTGAACCTGCTGACCCAATCGTCGGTAGTGATATCGCTAAAATCCAACGTTTCGAACGTGTTGGTGTTAAAGCTGAAGGAAACAAATTGACATACACTCTTAACAAGATTGCTCAATTCTTCCCAACAATGCTTACATACTGTCCATTTATGCCTACAAATGCTAACTTCTATAAAGAAAAAGGCAAACAATACTACGGCACAACTGTTGACAATATGATTTACTGCGGACCATTCGTCCTCACTGAATTCACACCAAACTCTGTTAAGTACAAAAAGAACGATAAGTACTTCAGAAAAGATGAAGTCCATATTGATAATGTCAACTACACAGTCGTTGATGCTGCTACATCCTATAAGGATATGCGTGAAGCATTCGATAGAGGTGACGTCGATGGATTCTCACTCTCAAGTAAAGACTCAACTGGATGGGAAATGTACATCACTGGTCCAAACCACACCGGAACCATCCAAAACCCATATAGTGACTTAGTCAACTCTCGTGAACTTGACGATATCACATATACATATCACTTCTGTTTGGATCCAAACCGTCCACAAGAAGAAGCCGATAAAGCCACATATGAAAAAGCCACTTACTGGTCAGAAGACTTAGAAGAATGGCATGGTAGTAAGACTTGGACAACCTCTCAACAAAGTGCTGTTATCAAAAACACAAACAAAGCTCTTAAGGTTGAAGAAGTCCGTAAACTCGTTCTTGATGGTTTTGACTTCGCTGTTTATAACGAACAATATGAACTCGAAGATAACAACCAATATCAAATGAACACATTTACTCCTCGTGGTTACGTCTTTGATGAATCTGGCAAAGACTACATCGATTACTACTACGAAGAATACGCTGAACAAAAAGGATTAACAGGTGCAGGTTATGCTTCTAAAGCAGATGAAGCCAAGGCCTTAGTTGGTCCACAACAATATAGTGGTGTCAACTATGTTGAAGAAGATGAATATTCTGCTGATTTCTTAGCAAAATATCCATGGTTATCCCTCAATAAACTAAGAGACAACGCTAAATTAGCTGTTCAAAAATTTAATAATGCTTACCCAAGCAACAAGATTGACTTCCCAGTCATTATCGACTACTTAGGTAGCGGTGGTATCTCACCAGATTCACTTGCTAATGAACGTGATGCTATTACATCATGGAACGAAAGAGCAAACGCTTGTACAATTTCAAGCGATTCCTCAAGTGGACTTCCACATTGTAAAGCTCTCGATTCTGAAGGCAACATGACAGGTGCTGACATTAACTACTATCCATACTTCTTCATGGTTGATAACAAAGTTAGTGAATCAACATCATATGATACACACGCTAAGAATGGTTATTACTCAATCTGTTCATGGGGTTGGGTTGGAGACTATGCTGACCCACTTACCTACATGCACTGCTACGTCACCAATGGTGAAATGAGCAAGATGGCAGGTAACAACACTCACATGGATAACTTCAGACTCAATGCTGATTCTACAGCTATTGAACCAACCTCTGGTATCTTCGAAGAATACAATTCTCTTGTTAATGCCGCAGGTGCAATTCAAAGCCCTAACGCAGACCGCTTTGACGCCTTTGCAACAGCTGAGTATTACTTACTTAACAAACTTGAAATCATCAAGCCAACTCACATGCCTTCACAAGGTTGGGTTGCTAGTGTATCACGTGCTTGTGGTTATGAAAACCCATCAGCACCTTATGGCTTAGCTGACCACTCCTTAATTGGTATTTGGGTACTTGTTGATGTCCCAACTGGCGAAGAGAGAAAACAAGCTCGTGCACATCAAGCCGAACTTAAAGCTCTTGAACTCGCTAAGTACGACAACAATACAATCAACGCAATCTACGTTGACTAATTATTGAATTAATCGTCACTGGACTGGCTATGCCAGTCCTTTGACGGTTTAGAAAGGATATGAAATGACCACATATATTATCGGTTACACACTTATAGCACTCGTTGTTATTTTTGTTGTTTTTGCCGAACTTGTTGGTCATAGAATTATCTTTAAACGTTCGCCTCAAATTCAAAACATCTTTGGACATCCTTTGTTGATGTATTCTTTGAAACGTATCGGCAGTGCGCTTATCTCAATCTTACTTGCGGTTACGGCTACCTTCTTCTTAATCCGTTTCAAAGTAAAACTAGATGATGGTAGATCACTTTGTGAATCCTATATCACAAACTATTCACACATGGACCCAGCTATTTTTGCTGCTCAATGTGAGAACGTTAAAAAGAACCTAGGTATCACTGATAACTGGTTCGTTGATCTATTTACATATTTCTTTAATATTCTTCCTTTCCCTAAGACTGTTTGTCTTATCGACTATGACGCTGCTGTTGATAACATCGGCAATGTCATCGTCCATGACTGCAGAAATACAATCATGTATTTAGGAAGAATTTTTAGAATTAAAGGTGATGTTGGTAAATATGTTACTGATGTTATCTTCGACCGTATGGCAGTTTCCTTTAAGGTAGGAATCATCGCCTGTGTTGTTGAAGTTGCATTAGGCTATCCAGCAGGTATCTTAATGGCGAAGTATAAAGATGGTGTCTTTGACAGAATCGGTAAAGCATACATCATTTCTATCGACGCTATTCCAGGTGTTGCATATTACTACATCTGGACGGTCATTTTATGTACGTTAATTCACTTACCTCGTACATATAACGCCGAAAATCCAATTTCCCTTTTAGCTCCTGCTTTAACAATGGGCTTCACTGGTATGGCAGGTATTGCTTTATGGGTTAGACGTTTCATGCTTGATGAATTTAACTCTGATTACGTTAAATTTGCTAGAGCGAAAGGTCTATCAGAAAACAGAATTCTTTACACGCACGTGTTAAGAAACGCTATCGTTCCACTTATTAGAAGTATTCCAGCTGCTATTTTAGGCGCACTTCTTGGAACATTTTATCTTGAAAAGATATATGGCATTAATGGTATTGGTAACTTCCTCATCTTAGCCATTGATAAAACAAACAATGACTTTTATGCCTTACAAGGTATCATTATCATTTCTGCTCTTATTTCAGTTGTTAGCTATCTTCTTGGAGACATTGTTACAGCCGTTGTCGATCCTCGTGTTAGCTTCTCAGAAGAATGATAGGAAGGAGGAAAAGATATGTCACAAAATTCAATTCGCGATATTGACTCAGCGGTCTATCACAATTATGAAGATTTGTTCACTGTTATCGGAGCATCCGATGAAAACATTGAAAAGCTTTCCTCTGCTCCATACTCCTATTGGAGGGAGACTATCAAACAACTCTTCAAAAAACCACTCGCAATCGCTTGCTTTGTCATTTTGCTAGTGCTTTTGTTCTTCACTATTTTTGGTCCAATGATGTCATATCATGAGTTCTTCCCAACTCACATTCAAAAAGCTGAAGAATTTGAACCAAACTTACCATGGAACTCAGTTAACTGGTTTGGTACTGGTGGCGAGACGATGGGTATTTATAAAGGAAAAGACCTATGGACATGTGTATGGATAGGTACGAGAAGATCACTTCTTCTTGCAACAGTTGTTGCCCTTATTGACACAGTCGTAGGTATTATCATGGGTTCACTCTGGGGTTATTTTAGAAAGCTTGACCCAATTATGATTGAACTTCGTAACTTTATCTCTAACATTCCAGACTTACTACTTTACTTCTTACTCATGCAATTCCTTGAACCAAGCTTCTGGGTACTTGTCATGTTACTTTGTATGTTTGGATGGATGGGTTTAGCAGGCTTTATTCGTAACCAAATCATCATTATTCGTAATCGTGATTATAATATTGCTTCGCAAACACTTGGTAGTTCATCTAGCGCTATGATTACGCACAACTTACTACCATACCTCATCAGTGTTATTGTTACAGTTATTTCCACAGCTATTCCGGCAGCCATTTCTTCGGAAGTCGGCCTCGCCTTCTTCGGTCTTTCATTTGATCCATCTAAGGGTGAAATTACTTTAGGTCAATTATTGACCTCAGTCACCAATGGTGGTGAATGGTTTGACCATCCAAATTTATTACTCGTTCCTTTGATCGTCATGATTCCTTTAACAGTGACCTTCTTCTATCTTGGTCTTGTTTTAGCGGACGCGACAGATCCAAAGAACCATCGTTAGAAAGGAGAATACTATGGCAGAAAAAGAAATTGTATTGTCAGTTAAAAACTTGTCCGTAGGATTCCTTTCTCACGGAAAGAAGATGAACGTTATTCGTAACGTATCTCTTGATGTATATAAAGGTGAAACACTTGCTATTGTCGGTGAATCTGGTTCAGGTAAATCAGTTTTCACTAAGACATTCACAGGTATGCTTGAAAGCAATGGCTTCATCTCCAATGGTTCCATCAAATTCAAAAACAAGGATTTAACAAAACTTAAAACCACAAAAGATTGGAAAGGCATCCGTGGTAAAAGAATTGCCACCATCTTCCAAGACCCAATGACATCTTTAAATCCACTTCTTTCAATTGGTTATCAAATTGAAGAAGTCTTAATGATTCACCATGGTCTATCTAGAAAAGAAGCTAAGGAAGAGGCAATCAACTTACTACGTAAAGTTCGTATCCCTGAACCAGAGAAGCGTATCAAAGATTATCCATTCCAATATTCTGGTGGTATGAGACAACGTGTTGTCATCGCTGTTGCTTTAGCATGTCGTCCAGAAATCTTAATCTGTGATGAACCTACAACTGCTCTTGACGTTACTGTTCAAGCTCAAATTCTCGAACTTATTAGAGAACTTCAACAAGAATACCATTGGACTACTATCTTCATCACCCACGACTTAGGTGTTGTTGCTAACGTAGCCGATCGTATTGCTGTTATGTATGGTGGCCAAATCGTTGAGTATGGTACAGCAGAAGATATCTTCTACACACCTGCTCATCCATATACATGGGCCTTACTCTCTTCACTTCCTCAATTAGGTACGAAGAATGAACCTCTTGTATACATCAAAGGTAATCCGCCAGCATTTACAAGCGAAATCATTGGTGATTCATTCGCTATTCGTAATGACTACGCGATGAAAATCGACTATGTCGCTGAGCCACCAATGTTTAAGATTAGTGAAACTCACTTTGCTAAAACTTGGTTACTTGATCCTCACGCTCCAAAGGTAGAAAAACCAAAGATTATTCAAAACCTTAAAGAACGTATGGCTCAAGCTGCTAAAGATTTACAAAGAAAGGTAGGTGATGACGATGAGTGATGAAATCAAAACCTATCTAGACGTCGCTGAGATTTATAGACCCGAAAATGCTAAACGCAACAAAAAGGTTGGTTCAAAACTCAAAGAAGAAGACCACGAGACACTTGATGTCGTTCGTGGTAATCCTGATGACGTCATCACAATGAGCCATGTTGATATTGGCTTTAAACGCGGAACTGATTTACGTGTCGTTGTTCAAGACTTCTCCTTAGCCCTTAAACGTGGTGAAGTATTTGGTCTTGTCGGTGAATCAGGTTCTGGTAAAACTACCGTTGGTAGATCCATTATGAGAATCATCCCAATCTTAAATGGTGAAATTCGTTATAATGGTCACCTTATCAGCGGTAATGTCGGTAGTGCTCGCGAAAGAGAACTTAAGACTAAAATTCAAATGATCTTCCAAGATCCAAGTGCATCACTTAATGACCGCGCTAACATTGACTACATTGTCTCCGAAGGTATTCGTGCCTTCCATATGTATGAAAACGAAGAAGATCGTCTTGAAAAAGTCACCGATATGATGAAACGTGTTGGACTACGTCCAGAACACTTGAAACGCTACCCACATGAATTCTCAGGTGGTCAAAGACAACGTGTAGGTATTGCTCGTGCAATGCTTATGCATCCAGAGGTAATCATCGCTGATGAACCTATCTCAGCTTTGGACGTTTCAATTCGTGCTCAAGTCCTCAACCTCATCAAAGAATTCCAAAAAGAAAGCAATATGACAGTCGTCTTTATTGCTCACGATCTAAGTGTTGTTAAATACATCTCCGATCGTATTGGTGTTATCTATGGTGGCCATTTAGTTGAACTTGCTAAAGCAAATAGACTATTTGAAATGCCACTTCATCCATACACCAAATCACTATTAACTGCTATTCCTCTTCCTGATCCAAAGATTGAAAAAGGAAAGAAGATTGTCACATATGATCCATTTGCCCATCATTATCGCTATGATGATGTTCCTCAACTCTATGAAGTTGAAAAAGATCACTATGTTAGATGTAATCTAAAAGAATTAGCAGAATATAAAGCTTTCGTAGCTAATAGCAAGAAAGGAGGAAGCAAATAATGGAATACATTGAACCAAAACCAAAAGAAGTGAAGCCTCACGCTAAACGTAACAAAACCATATTAGTTTCATTTATATGTGCTGGTCTTGCTTTAAGTGTAGCCGTTGGAGTGTTCTTCCTCGTTTCTAAAGTATTCATTAACTACGATAATGTAGAAATCTATACTTTTAACTACGATAACTCAGATCCAAAAAGTGAAGCGCGTATTTCTTCCATTAAAGAATCAGTCGCTCTTCCTAAAAAGTTAAGACTTCCTTCTAAATTTAAAGGACACCCAGTCACTGCTATTGATGATCAAGTGTTCGCTAAAAGAGAAGAACTTGTGAAGATTGTTCTTCCTAACTCGCTCAAGACAATTGGAAACGAATGTTTCAAAGATTGCAAGAATCTAAAACAAATCAACGTTCCAAAGGATCTTGAAGTAGTTGGAACAGATGCCTTCTATAACACTGCCTGGCTTGAATCTAAACCAGAAAATGGTCCAGTTGAATTCGGATCATGGCTTTATACCTATAAAGGTAAGATGACTGCTAACTCAGCTATCTTAATGAGTGAAGATTCACCAAGTGCTAGTAAGTATACAGGTGTTAAGATTTATCTTAATCACTTCAAAAACTTCTCAAGAGGTGTTTTCAAGAATCAAACAAACCTTGTTTATGCCGAATTCCCAAATGATTTCACATATATCCAAGAATCATTGTTTGATGGGTGCACAGGTTTAAAAGAAGTAATGCTTTCTGAAAACACCAATTCTATTGGTAACTATGCCTTTAGAAATTGCTCATCACTTCATATTGATAACTTTGGAGAATTATCACATCTTAAAAAGATTGGTGAATATTCATTTGCCTCATCTAGAACGACTGGTGAATTATACTTCCCAGATTCACTTTATGAAGTAGGTGAAGGTGCTTTCCAAAAATGTGAAAGCTTAACAAAAGTTAGCATCGGTAACGGATTTGAATTTGTTCCAGATCACGCATTCGAAGATTGCCGTAATCTTGAGGAAGTGAAATTCCCTGCTCGCGAAAATTCACCTGAATCACACATCACATATATTGGTGATTACGCATTCAAGGGAACCGCTATTAGTGAATTCCACATTCCATTTAACGTCCTTGACGTTAGAATGTATGCATTCTGTGAATGTCCAAATCTAACAAGTGTGTATGCATATAGCAATACCACAAATACAGCATCCAATTCATTTGATGCTGAATCAAAGACTTGGTCTGTGACTCCAGATTCTCCACAGGGAATCATCAAGTTTGGTATTTATGCATTTAATAACGCTTCATCTTTCAAGGAATTACTCCTTGTCAACAAAGATAATGAAGTTATCTCAACTGCTAACGAAGTTAGTATTCCAAAGACTGTCATTTCATTAGGCGGTAGAAACGAAGAAGCCTTCTTCTTTACAGGCACAGCCATTCAAACATTACGTTTAGGTGGTGCAGCTGTTGCTTATCTACCTCCAAGCTTTGCTGAATATGCACTTGATCTTGAAGTAGTGGACTTTGGTAGTGGAGATGCTGCAACTGTTACAGATATTTCTCGTAATGCCTTTAGAGGTTGCACAAAGATTGCTAGCATCACTCTTCCAGAAAATACTGCATTCCAAACAAATGCATTTGAAAACTGCACATCATTAACAGGCATTGTTCTTTCTAGCAATGCTAAATCAGTTACTGCTGGTGCATTTAAAGGATGTACAAAACTCAACAACGTTGTTATTCCAAAAAAATATACATCCTTGGGCAAAGAAGCCTTCATGAACTGCACATCATTAGATTCGTTCACATTTGAAACCAATTCCGAAATGAATAATATCCTTGAATCTGTTTTTGAAGGATGCACGGCCTTAACAACTGTTGCTTTCCCAGAAAATGTTGGTCAATTCAACGCTAAAGTATTTAAAGGTTGCACAAGCTTATCATCAGTCAGCATGCCTTTAAGAGCATACATTGTTACACAATCTATGTTTGAAGGCTGCACAGCACTGACTACACTTGTACTCCCATCAAACTTCACAACAATTCAAAGCAATGCTTTTGCTAATAGTGGTCTTAAGGATTTAACAGTCGCTTATAATTCTAAGATCAACGCTTTTGCAGGAGCATTCACAAATGTTCACTTAGATCATTTACGTGTTCCAAGTGGTATTGTTCATGAATATCAAGAAGATGCGAACTGGACTGCGATTGTTGATCCTGCTAACATTGTTGCAATCGATTAATAATTGAATTGTTAAATATAGGTGGTATAAATTGATATCACCTTTATTTTTGAGTATCATTTTAATATGCGAAGTGAAAAATTTATTGTCGAATCTAGTGATACAGATGTTTCGATGCATCTAAAGCTTTCATCGCTCTTTAGAATGATGCAGGATGCCGCCACAAATAATGCTGAAGAAATAGGTTTTGGAAAACGTGAAACTTTAGACAAAGGATACTTTTGGGTTATTACTCGTTATAGTGTGACTCTTAAGGAATATCCAGAATACTTAAATGAATTTGAAATCATAACATACCCTTGTGGCAGAAATAAATTCATTTATCCTCGTAATTTCATCTTCAAGAACAAACAAGGGAAGATTATTGGCACAGCCTCTTCTATTTGGACATTATTACATAAAGATACTCACCGTATTGCATTACATGCATTAGAGGACTCAGAAGCCCCTGAAGAGCATGTTGAAGGTGAAGAACCGCTCCCTCAAAGAATCGATGTTAATGATGGAGAGTTTGTTGAAGAAAGAATTGTTAGGTATTCAGATGTTGATTTGAATGGTCATTTAAACAATACAAAATACATCGAATATATACTTGATATACACGATAATGAGTTCTTTAAGGCAAATATTATCTCTAACATCACGATCAACTATGAACGTGAACTTTCTATGGGTAACAAAATACAAATTTTCATCAAAAAAGAGCAAAATGTCGAATTTATCGTAGGAAAAGCTGAAAATCAACGCGTTTTTACCGCAAGATTGACCCTCCAAAAACGTCAATAATAAATTTTCAAGCATATAATTTAAAATATTGATTTTATCAAACAAAAAATTATTTTTTATATACAGTGTATAAGTTTTGAAACATAACTATTTTGACATGTGTGAAATATGTGTATAATATTGTCAATTCATAGTTAGGAAATCTAACCTAATTATGCCCACCTCGTAGAAAAAAAGAATCTATGCTGGTGTTTTTATTAACGCTTATAAAAGGGGAAAGAAAATATGCTAAACGTTAAAAAACGTGATGAATCTCTACAAGAGTTTCAAATCAAGAAAATCGAAAGTGCTATTGAAAGAGCATTCATGGCTGAACACAAGTTCTACAATTCAGACATCATTCAAATGCTTGCACTTAGAACAACAGCTGAATTTAACAGCAAAGTAAAAAACAATGTTATTGATATTGAAGATATTCAAGACGCTGTCGAAGTTGTCTTAATTCAAGCCGGTTACATCGATGTTGCCAAAAGCTACATGGTCTACCGTAAACAACACGAAAATCTTCGTCAAATTAAAGAAACCAGTATTGACTACAAAAACGTCATTAATAATTATTTAAAGGTTTCTGACTGGCGCGTGAAAGAAAACTCAACCGTTACTTATTCAGTCGGTGGTCTTATTCTTTCTAACTCTGGTGCAGTTACTGCTAACTACTGGTTAAGCGAAATCTATGATCAAGAAATCGCTAATGCTCACCGTAACGCTGATATTCATATCCATGACTTATCAATGCTTACAGGTTATTGTGCAGGTTGGTCACTTAAACAACTCATTCAAGAAGGCTTAGGTGGCGTTCCAGGAAAGATTACTTCCTCACCTGCAGCTCACTTGTCCACTCTTTGCAACCAAATGGTTAACTTCCTTGGTATCATGCAAAACGAATGGGCCGGTGCTCAAGCTTTCTCCTCATTCGATACATATTTAGCTCCATTTGTTAAGAAAGATAACCTCTCTTACAAAGAAGTCAAACAATGCATTCAATCATTCATCTATGGTGTTAATACACCATCAAGATGGGGTACTCAAGCACCATTTACAAACATTACATTAGACTGGACTGTACCAAATGATATGGCAGAACTCAACTGTATTGTTGGTGGTAAAGAAATGCCATTTAAATACAAAGATTGTGTTGAAGAAATGGCAATGGTCAACAAGGCCTTCATCGAAGTCATGATTGAAGGTGACGCAAATGGTCGTGGATTCCAATATCCAATTCCAACATATTCCATCACCAAAACATTTGACTGGTCAGAAACTGAAAACAACAAATTGTTATTCACAATGACCGCAAAATATGGAACACCTTACTTCTCTAACTATATCAACTCTGATATGGAACCAAGTGATGTCAGAAGTATGTGCTGCAGACTTCGCCTTGACCTTAGAGAATTAAGAAAGAAATCAGGTGGTTTCTTCGGTAGTGGAGAATCCACAGGCTCTATTGGTGTTGTCACCATCAATATGCCTCGTCTTGCTTACCTTGCAACAGATGAAGCAGACTTCTACTCACGCTTAGATAAGATCATGGATATCTCGGCCCGTTCACTTAAAGTGAAACGTAACACTGTTACCACACTTCTTGAAGCTGGCTTATATCCATATACCAAACGTTATCTTGGCACATTCAATAACCACTTCTCCACAATTGGTTTAGTTGGTATGAACGAAGCTTGCTTAAATGCTCGCTGGATCAAGAAAGACTTAACAAACCCAGAAGCAGTTGAATTCACAAAAGCAGTTCTCAATCACATGAGAGAAAGATTATCTGACTATCAAGAACTCTATGGTGATCTTTATAACTTAGAAGCTACACCAGCCGAATCCACAGCCTTCCGTCTTGCAAAACACGATAAGGCCAAATATCCAGATATCATCACTGCTAGTGAAGAAGGTCACACACCTTACTACACCAACTCTTCACATCTTCCAGTTAGCTACACTGAAGATATCTTCAAAGCTCTTGATATCCAAGATGGACTTCAAACACTTTACACCTCAGGTACAGTCTTCCACTGTTTCTTAGGTCAAAAGCTTCCATCATACAAATCTTGTATGAACTTGGTTAGAAAGATTGCTGAAAACTATCACATTCCATACTACACAATGTCCCCAACATATTCTGTTTGCAAAGAACACGGATATCTTGATGGTGAACAAGCAGTATGTCCAAAATGTGGTAAGAAGACAGAAGTTTACAGCCGTATTACTGGATACTATCGTCCTGTCCAAAACTGGAATGATGGTAAGCTCGAAGAATTCGCAAATCGTAAAGAATATGATCCAAAGAATTCTCACCTCAAAGCTGAAGAAGGTGACGTCTGCAATTTCAATGCATTTGAAGGTACACTTGAAACCGAAGATGAACTTAATGAAAACCTTCTCTTTGGTACAAAGACATGCCCTAACTGCAAAATGGCTAAGATGCTCCTTGAAAAAGCCGGTATCAAATACCACTTTGTAGATGCTGAAGATGAAGTTGAACTCACCAAGAAATTCAACATTCGTAAAGCCCCAACATTAGTTGTTCCAACTAAAGATGGTAACAAAGTTTACGAAAACGCTTCAAACATCAAAGGATTCGTCGAAGGTAATAACTAATGATTTACGATAGCATCGTTATTGGTGGTGGTGCCTCTGGCATGAGTGCTGCTTTGTACTTGCTTCGCAACAACAAAAAAGTACTCATCATTGAAAAAGAAAACTTCGGTGGCCAAATCGCCAATTCCCCAAAAGTTGAAAACTTCCCATCTATTAAAGAAATCTCTGGTTTGAATTTCTCTGATAAGTTATTCGAACAAATCTCTGATTTAGGTGTCGAATTTGAACTTGAAGATGTCGAGAAAATCATTAAAAACGAAGATGAGACATTCAAAGTAGTGACAAACTACAAAGAATATCTCGCTAAGACAGTTGTCCTCGCTAATGGAGTTAAACATCGCTTGATGAATCTCCCTAACGAGGAACAACTCATTGGAAATGGCATATCCTTCTGCGCAGTCTGCGATGGCCCAATGTTAAAAGGAAAAGAAGTATATCTTATTGGAGACGCAAACACTGCTCTTCAATACGCAATCCTATTAACAGACTATTGCCCTAAGGTTCATATGTTCACCTTGTTTGATCATTTCTTCGGTGACGAAGTATTGATTAACAAAGTTAAAGCTAATGATCGCATCTTAGTTACTCATAATATGAACTTAATTGAATATAAGGGTGAAGAAAAACTAACTGGTCTAGTATTTGAAAACACAGTTGATCACGTTAAGACAGAATATAAAACAGATAACGTATTTATCTGCATTGGCCAAATTCCTCAAAACGATAGATTTGCTGATCTACTTATGTTAGACAAAGGATATATCATCACCAACGAAAAAATGGAAACAAAGACCAAAGGTTTATACGCCGTTGGTGACACAAGAAAAAAAGACGTCCGTCAACTCGTCACTGCTTGCAATGATGGAGCGATTGCCGCCTTATCAATTATTCGTTACTTAGCTTAATATCCTCTAAGTTCAACCTTATTAACGAAGTTCTTAAGAATTTCGACAAAAGATTTAGCCTTTATCTCTTCTACGGGATGAAGGCTTTTTGCTATAACACCTTCACGATATACATATTTTTGTAGATATAACTTCTTTGCACCTTTAACAAGTTCACCCATATCTTTGATAGTTTTCTCAGAATGGAATTCATCCACAAGTGTTGTTCTAAATTCATAATCCACCTTACCTTCTTTGAGAAGATTGATAGATTCAACGACGACATCGAAGTTTCCATGAATACCTGTTGTTAGAGGATATTTTTCAATGGAGTTTTTGACATCCATTGCAACGTAGTCGATTAGTTTCTCATTAATAAGTTCTTTTAAAAGTCTTGGATTAGTTCCATTCGTGTCTAATTTAATTTTATAACCAAGTTCTTTTATTTTGATGATTCTATCTTTTAGTTCAGGCATTAAGGTTGGTTCTCCTCCAGAGATAACAACTGCATCGATAACACCTTTTCTAGAAGATAGATATTCCATTATCTCATCAAAAGGAATTCTTTCCTTTGAATCAACAACTGCTTCAATGTTATGACAAAATGGACATCTGAAATTACATCCAGGTGCAAATAAGACGATGGATATCATTTCATCGTAGTCTAGAAGTGAGAATTTATCTATACCTGCAAAGTCCATAACATTATTATAAATAATTTCACATTATTTTCACTTATAAAAATGGTAAAATAACCATATGAAAAGCAAACTGAATGCCTATATTTTCTTATTAATTACTTCTTTAACTCTTTCGGGTTGTAATAAATACGACGATCGGGAAGATGGTGGGCCAGATTCATATATTTGTTATACATATACCTACTATAAGTATGATGAGTATCTATCTTTTTATTCCGATTTTAAGAAACATAACAATTATAGAATGATAGCCCCTTTTGAAAGCGATGTATATTCAAATCATTATTTTTTTGAGACTTGGCCTATTAGAATTAGTGATACAAAAAGGACAGATTTGCATTACGAGAATTTTTGCATGCATTATGAAATGGCTAACGAAAACGATTCGATTGTTATGACCGCCGAATGCAAGAAGCTTGATATTTATAGCGATGTTGTTGAGTTTAATTTCAGTTATGATGATCTAAATATAAATGAGTATTCATTTAAAATATTTTCACTTGAAGATGATATTATTTGTTTAGAAGGCAAGATTAACAAAAAATACGTCGGCAGTGATTCGATATATTCTTTTGTTTCTGACTTAGCTATGAGAGCAAAAAAAGGAATACAATATGCCTATTAAAATTGCTTTGTTAATCTGTTATCTCACAAATATTATATCTATTGTTTTTAACAAAAAAATCGATAACAATGATTCATCATTGAGCGCGAGTTTTATTTCAACAATGAATTCGCTAGAAAATAATGACACTTTATATTTGACCAATCGCTTTTCCACTCATTATTTCTATAAGCTTGATACGAATATTGGTAAAAATGCAAAGGGTAGTTGTGGCTATGTTGCTGTAGGAATGCTTTTATCTTATTGGGATACTTATTGGGATGACAGTATTATTGAAGAGCGTTTTGATAAAGTAGAATCAACAAATGATAATTCTTCTATAATCGATTTAGAACAAACAGATTCGCCTGGTATTACCCAAGAACCTTCTAATATTTGGCTCAATGTTTCTGATGCAGCTTATGCGCAGAATGTTATTGATTATGCTGAAACATATTTTCAATTTAAATTGATGAAAATTGGTAGAAATTATTACACACACGATTTGTATGATTATGGTATGGGTTATAGTAAATATATTAGTTTGTTTAACGGCTATCTTTATGATTATATGGGCTTTTATTATAGCGATGTTGAAGTTGAGTATACGAATAGTAACGTTAGAAACGCTACAATACAATATATCCAAAGTGGCATCCCTGTAAAATTAAGCATAGCCAATAATAATGGCGATGGTCACGCCGTTGTTGCTTATGATTATGATGAGGATGATGATAAAATTTATTGCAATTTTGGTTGGGGCGCAAATTCAACACATGTTGCTTTAGAAGATACTGAATTTGAAATATGCAAAAATGTTTTTGCTTTGAAATTTAAAAACAATCACCAACACTCAAATAATTATCTTTATTTAGATAGCAATCAAAACACACATTTTTTGTGTTCTTGTTCGTCAGTTTTGCATCACGAAAATTATATTTATAATAATTATTTAGATACTGATCTCGTTTTTTATTGGAATAATTCTCTAGTTGAAGAAAAGTGGTTTAGAGATACATATAATAATCCTACACATTATTTTGAATTTAAAATATACGATTCTAATGATTTGATAATTACAACAACTACGATGTTTAACATTATTACTATGACAGATCAACAAAAAACTATAATTTTGAACGCAAATAGCGATAATCTACATATTGTAACCACATTAAAATATCAAGATGAAAACAATCCATATCACAACCACTCCGTTTCAACATATTTTCAAAAACCGAATAGATATAAGAATAAGACTCATATAAAACCCAATGAATGGGGCTTAGCGCCAAGATATTATTTTGCAAATGAAGGAATTAAAGAGACAAGCAACACATTCAACGGTATTCATTTCACCACAAAGAGATTACGTTGTGGATATATTGAAAATATGTATGTTGTTTTATCCCCACGTAGGCAAAATGCTGGGTATGCATATTTTGAAATCCATTTTGACCAAACGATGTATTCTTTTATGTATAGTGTTTGTCTTTGGAGCAACAATGAAAATTTAGATGGCTATGCAATCATTGATGTTGATGAAGGTGATGATTTTTGGATGCATGAAGTAGACCTTTTGAATGATATTACTCTAACTACTAAAGAAAATGGTGTTAGGCGATATGTTTATTACAACTCGGTTGGTTTTACTGGCATTAAATTTATTGCATATGCTACTGCAACTGGAAACATGAATCGTGGCAGACTATGTATTGAAGATTTGGCATTTTCAAATAACCCAACATCAAACACATATCCACATTTAGATTATTAATTAGCAAAGAGGTGCATAATTGTGACTATTAAAGAATTTGTAAAACAACGAAAAGTTGAATTAAAAGACGAACTAGCTCCTTTTCACGACAAAGGAAAATTCGTTATCGTTCAAATGAACGAAGATGAAGCTTCTAATGCTTATATTAGAGGCAAACTAAAAGATGCCGCGGAGTTAGGTGTTAACGCTGAACTTAGAAAGTTCCCATTAGATTTCTCTCAAGAAGAACTTTTAAAAGAAATTGATAAACTTAACAAAGATGATTCAGTTATTGGATTTATCGTTCAAATGCCTCTTCCAAAGCAAATTAATGAAGATGCAGTTAAACTTGCGGTAAGCCCAGACAAAGATGTTGATGGTTTCCATCCATTATCAAAACTTAATCCATGCACTCCACAAGGTATCATGAATTATCTTGATCATGAGAAGATTGAACTTCTTGGTAAGAATGCTGTGGTTATTGGAAGAAGCAACATAGTTGGTAAGCCAATGGCAAAGATGCTTCTAGCTAGAAGTTGTAACGTAACAGTGCTTCACTCCAAAACAAAGTTTGAAGATATGTATCGATATCTAGAAAACGCCGACATCATTGTCGTGGCAGTGGGAAGACCTGCTCTTATAGACACTAAATTCAAATTCAAATCAACAGCCGTTCTTGTTGATGTTGGTATCAACCGTTTAGAAGATGGCTTATGTGGAGATGCCGCTAGAGACCTTCCTGTT
>JAILIP010000006.1 GCA_024695235.1 Bacilli bacterium
AACAAGAGTGACATTCGGGAAGTCATGACCTTTAGCAATCATCTGCGTTCCAACAAGAATATCAGCTTCTTGATTAGCAAATGCTTCAAGAGTCTTTTGAATGTTGTTTCTAACTTCTCCAACATCACTATCGAGTCTTAAGACTCGTGCTTCAGGGAATAGTTTATGAACTTCTTCGACAATTCTTTCGGTTCCAAAGCCATTATGAGATAGATATTTTGATCCACATTCCGGACACACATCTTCTGCTAATTCAACGTGTCCACAGTGATGACATTTAAGAAGATTGTCTTCTCTATGATAGGTCAAAGCGATATTGCAGTTTGGACACATGAACATATGCCCACAATTACGACATGTGATATATCCAGAGAATCCTCTTCTATTTATTAATAGAACGGCTTGCTCTTTTCTTTCAAGCACTCCATATATCTCGTCCATGAGTTGTTTTGAAAACATGAATGATGAACGAGTGAGATTGAATCCTTTAGACATATCGATGATACGTGTCTTCGGAAGTTCTTGTTTATTGATTCTATTTTTAAGAGTCACATAGTGATAGACACCTTTTTGGGCTCTTGCTCTCGTCTCTAAAGATGGGGTTGCACTTCCTAAAAGGACTTTCGCTCCAAAATGTTTGGCACGAATAATAGCGACTTCTCTAGCATGGTAAAAAGGAAGTGAATCTTGCTTATATGATTCAACATGCTCTTCATCAAGGATGATGAGACCAATATTATCTAGTGGAGCGAATATTGCACTTCTAACGCCCACTACTACTTGGCATTCACCACGGGCAATACGACGATATTCGTCGTACTTTTCAGCTGGAGTAAGTTCACTATGAAGAATGGCGACTTTTCCTTTGAATCTTCTTTGGAAGTATTCCACCATTACTGGAGTTAATGATATTTCAGGAACGAGCATTAAAACGTTCTTGCCTTGTTTGAGGATTGATTCAGAGACGCTAAGATATACTTCTGTCTTGCCACTACCTGTGACACCATGAAGGAGTGTGACTGTCTTATCGGTTGTGAGAATAGATAGAACAGCTTGTTCTTGTTCTTCAGTGAGTTTCTTAGCTTTTTCTTTTTGATATTCGGGTATTTCTAAACGAGACTTCTCTACTTTCTTTAAAGAAACTCGTTTATGTTTAATGAGGTTTTTAACGATGACATCGCTTTTAATATCGCGCTTAAGAATATCGCCATTCTTAGCAAGCAATCGAACAAGTTCGATTTGTTTAGCGGTCAGTCCTTCTTCAGATGCATCTAAAAGATGAACATATGTATCATAGGCAATCTTAGGGCCTTTTAAAGATGCACTAGAAGGTTTAAGCGATGTTGGTAGCATCGTTTGAAGAGTGGATATCATCGGAGAAAGATAATAGTCAGATACTTCCTCTGCTAGATCCATGAGTTCTTTATTTAAAAGAGGTTTTTCATCGATAACATCGTCAATTTCAAAAACCTTGAACCCAAGTTCTTTTTCGATATCCTCAGTAGATTTATCTACTTCTTCACATTTAATGACGTATCCAACGAGCTTTTGATTAGCAAAAGTCACTTGGACGCGATAGCCAACATCAACAGGTTTATTACCTCTATAGGTATAAGAAAAAGGGCGGTTAAGAGACTGTGCTTTTCTTTCAATTAACACATTTAAAAGTCTCATGCCATACCCTCTTATTTCATTCTAGAAAGAATTATCTTTTTAACCTCTTCAACGCATTCAGCCAAATCGTCATTGACAACGATGTATTCGTATTGGCTCTTGAGCTCTAACTCTGCTTTGCAGCGAGCTAGACGTTTCTTGATGACTTCGTCAGGTTCAGTTGATCTTCCTCTGATACGTCTTTCAAGTTCTTCAATTGATGGAGGTGCGATAAAGATTGAAATAACATCTTTATCACCTTGAAGTTTAGATAAAACTTGTCCAGTTCCTTTTACTTCAATTTCTAGTAAAACGTTTTTACCTTCGTTACGTTTTGCTTCAACTTTATCTTTTGGGGTGCCGTATTTATTGCCGACAAATTCCGCCCATTCGAGGAGGTTTCCATCATCAATTTGTTTATCAAATTCTTCATGAGAAACAAAGTAATAGTCGCTTCCATCCTTTTCTCCTGGACGAGGAGAACGAGTTGTCATAGACACAGAATAGAAAAGATTTAGTTTCTTGTCTTTGACAAGTTCTAATCTAACTGTCCCTTTACCAACTCCGCTTGGGCCGGACATAATAATTAATAATCCACGTTTCATATTTCTAATTATATTAGAATGAGGCATTTCATTCAATAATTGTTATGATTTTTTTCATAAAAAATGAAAATAGATTAAAATATGCATATGAGATTTTCACATGCCTCATATTCTCAATACATAAAGGAGTTATCTTCTTTGTTAAAAGGTGAGACGCTATATTCACCTGTTTTAGTGAACTATGAAACACTTATATTTCCTTTGGAAAAAGATAACTACAAGGCATTAGTGATCTCTTTAAACCATAAAGAACCACTTGTGTATCTCATCGAGCACAGTCGCTTTTTATCATCTTTTGAGAATCCATTCTTCCTTAGATTTAAAAAGAGAATCCAAAAATCATTGGTTAGAGAAATCAAGTTAGATGAGAAAGATAATATCGTCGAAATTGTGTTTGAAACAGATGGAGAAATTGAGCCAATTATCAGCCATGTTTTTGTTGAGTTAATCACATGCAAGCCAAACATGATTTTACTCGACGAAAATGATCAAATTGTTGAGGCATATTACAAGGATAAAAATCGCTCATTAATTAAGGGTGAAAAATACATTAAACCTTCTCAATTAGAATCACTTAATGATGGTGTTTCTATTTCTAAAGAAATAATTGACAATCATTTTAGTAACGAACTCGTCATCAGGAGAGAAGAAAAGTATCGTGATTTTTATCGTTATGTAAATGGAAAAATTAGACTCGCAAACCGCAAGATAAAAGCCATCGAAGAAGACGTCAAAAAAGCTAACGAAAATCTTGCATATTCTGACCTTGCAGATAACATCTTATGTTTAGGCTTAGACCTCAAGTCTCATAAGGAAAAAGTTGAGGTTAACGGGATGGTTATTTCTTTGAATTCAAGCAAGACAGTTTTAGAGAATGTTCAACACTTCTACAAAAGAGCAAGTAAAGCAAAAGAGACTATTGTTAGAAGTGAGGCTAACATTGCCACTGCTAAAGATGAAATTGCTTCATACGAAGAGTTATTAGAAAGATTCAAAACTCTCGATGAAAAGGGTGCTGACAAACTTATTGCTGAAATCGGAATGATTAAAAAGAAAAAAGAAGTCAAAGAGACTCCGTTTAATAGGCCATATAAAGTTAACTTTAACGGAACGATTATATACTTTGGAAGAAATGCTTCCCAAAATGACTATTTATCATTCGTGATGAAACTTGATCGTGAATTCACATGGATGCATATCAAAGATAAATCAGGTGCTCATTTAGTTATCGCGAACAAAAACCCAACCGAGAAAGAATTGCTACTAGCAAGCGAACTATCGCTTCTATGTTCTAGAGCAAATGCTGGAGAGGTTGTATATACCAAAAAGAAAAATGTCCGTCGTGGACATACTTTAGGTGAGGCAATTCTTAAGAATCATTCTGTAATTAAGATTAATTCTGTTTCTAAAGAAACAAAAGATATCTTTGCTAAGGCAGAACGCCTTAAATAGTGTATTTCTTAATCATGTCAAAAGTGGCTAGTGATGGGAAATTCTTCTGGCGGAGAATATCATAGACCACTATTGCTACTGAGTTAGATAAGTTAAGACTCCTAGCAGTCGAAAGCATTGGGATACGGAGAGTATCCTTTTTATGTGCACTTAGAATATCTTTATCAATACCAGTTGATTCTTTACCAAACATAACATAGACATCTTCAATTGGGTCAGAGAAATCAACGTTTGAATAGACGTTCACTCCGTATTTGGTGACATAGTAAATATGCTTATCACCCATCTTTTCAACAAAATCTTCATAGGATGGGTATATGACATAGTTAGCTTCTTTTAAATAATCCATGCCTGCTCTTTTAAGTGATTTATCACTTAAGTCAAAGGGAATAGGACCGATAATATGGACCATGGAGTTAGTTGCCATAGCGGTTCTTAGGATATTTCCGGTGTTAGCAGGAATCTCTGGATGAAAAAGGATAATGTGTATCATAAATATGTGCTACAATTATAGCACAATGATTAAAAATGATGACATTTTAGAACGTGGTACTCCCATTGGAAGAGGGAGAATCCTCTTAGAGGACAACACTCTTGTCCGCCTATATCGCACAAACAACGATCCATTCGTTAATTTAAGAATGGAAAAACATAACATTAGAGTGACTTCTAAATTTGACTTTATTGAAAAGGTCTACTATTTCTCGCAAGAAAGCGGAAGAAAAGAATCCTATTTGATTAAAGATGCTTCCAAATTCCAAAAAGGAAATAAGGAACACATTAAGTTAGTTGCAGATACTTTAAAGAAGCTCCACCAATCTGGTATTAAATTCAAATATAAATATAATGCTATTAGTAGGCTTAAATACTATAGAAAATATACTAATTTCAGCCCATGGTCTAAAGAAGGCAAGGAACTTTTAAAAGAGGTCAAAGAGATATATTCTCGTTATCCTTTAGTGCCTTGTCACAATAATCCAAATGATAAAAACATCCTTTTTAAGGATGGTGAAGCATATTTATATAACATTGAAGAAGCTGGCATGAACATTGCCTTATTCGATTTAGCATTCTTTATTAACCATCACGATTTAAGTGAAAACGATATCGCTTTACTTTATAAGCAATACGGAAATATAAATGAAAAAGATGCCGACGTCATGAGACGATTCTTAGGCATCTATTCCAAGTATCAAGATAAATATATCAATGATGTTATTGAAGGGTAGTATTAATAATACTTCTCTCCATCACCAAATTTCTCTTTATAAGCATCAATACACTTCTGAATAACTTCCATGGCAATTTCACGGCCATGGATTTTATCTACGACTGTCTTTTTGCCTTCAAGTTCTTTATAAACTGTGAAGAAGTGTTTGATTTCTTGTAAGATGTGATCTGGGATGTGTTTGATATCAGTGAATGCATTGAAGACTGGGTCATTCTTGCATATTGCAAGAACTTTCGCGTCTTTAGAACCACCATCGACCATCTCTAGAATACCGATTGGGTAGCAATCAACGATTGCAAATGGGACAATTGATTCTGAACAAATTACTAATACATCTAAAGCGTCGCCATCATCTGCTAAGGTTCTTGGAATGAAACCATAGTTTTGAGGATAGTGAGTGGATGTATAAAGAATTCTATCTAGATATAAAGCTCCAGAATATTTATCGAGTTCGTATTTGTTTTTGCTACCTTTAGAAATTTCAATGCAAGCAAGAAATGATTGAGGAGAGATTCTTTTAGGATCAACTCTATGCCATATATTCATTTAATAGCCTCCTAATTTACGAAAAAATTATATCACATATTAATTTTTACACCTAATAATGATATAATCTCGCTGATGAAAATGAGTAAAGCAATTCTTCCATTGATAATGATTACATTATCATTAACAGGATGTTCATCTAAGCGTTCTTTATTAAAAAGAGTCGCTAAAAATGGCGATCTACTTTCTTTAAACGAAATCAATTATGAAAACTCAATGGTAGATGTATCTTTTGAAAAGATAGATAAACTCATTAACTCCGAAGAAAAATTCGTCTTTTATCTCATGAGTAAAGAATGCCATGCCTGTGTAGATTTCAAAGACGTCATCACTTCCTATGTTCAAGATACAAATACACTTGTGTATCGTATGGATATTTTAGGAGATGATGAATCATATAATTTATCTCCAGATTTCCAAGCTTTTTATGATAAATACGATGAATATTTCTTCATCAATCATAAGATTCAAACTCCTCAAGTCTATGTCGTTAAAGGAGTAAATGTTGCTGAGCAAGTTCCGTTTAGTAGATACGCTCAAAAGTGGATGTTTAAGAAGGCAATGAGCGAATATGTTAAAGCTGAAAAATTCTCTACTTTCACAAGCGTAGATTCATATAATAAGTTCAAAGAATTTAACACCAACAAAAAATATATCACTCTTCTTGTAGACGAAAACAATACTGAAGTATGGGATTTATACAAGAAATATGTTTCCGATTTTAAATCATCAAACTATGAGGTTGCATGCATCTATCTAAATGATTCAAATAAAGCAGCATTCACTGAGATGTTTGGTGAGCAAACCTTCTATGCTAAGTATACATATAAAGATAACGTAGCGGATGCTAACAAAGATAACATCGAAGAGTTTATTAAAAAGTATTTATAAAGAAAAGAGCCTTAAGGCTCTATTTCTTTTCGTAAGTATCAATACGGGCTATAGCTCTTAGAAGTGCAAGCTCAGCACGCTTGACATCGAGGTTGATGTCTTTTTCTTTTAAGCGTTTTTCTGCTCTTTCTTTAGCTTTACGAGCACGTTCAATATCGATGTCTTCCACTGCTTCAATTGCATTAACAATGAGCACTACTTTTTCTTTGGTGATATTGATTGCTCCTCCGTGAAGGGCAAAGTGGTATGTCTTACCATTTTCAACAAAGTGCATTGGAGCGTAGTACAAAGAGCCAATTAAAGGAGCGTGGCCACTAAGAATGGTGCGGTAACCACTTGTAAGTTTCAAAGTTAAAGATTCCACATCCCTGGATGCGTACATGCCTTTAGGTGTGATGATCTCGACTTTAAAGCTCATTATTTGTTTTCTCCTGCTTTGGCTTCAACATCTTCGATGGTGCCAGCATAAAGGAAGGCACTTTCTGGATAGTGATCGTATTTACCTTCTAAGATAGCGGCAAATGAACGGACTGTATCCTTAACTGAAACATACATTCCTTTGAAGCCTGTAAATCCTTCTGCAACATGGAATGGTTGAGAAAGGAAGTTACGAATTCTTCTGGCACGGTTAACGATAACCTTATCTTCTTCAGAGAGTTCATCCATGCCTAAAATAGCGATAATATCTTGAAGTTCTTTATATCTTTGAAGTACTTTTTGTACTTCACGAGCGACGCGATAATGCTCTTCACCAACGATACGGGGATCAAGAATGTTAGAGGAAGAATCAAGTGGATCAACGGCTGGATAAATACCTAATGCAGCTGTTCCTCTATCTAAGACTGTCTTAGCATCAAGGTGAGAGAATGTTGTAGCTGGAGCCGGGTCTGTTAAGTCATCAGCTGGAACATAAATAGCTTGAACTGATGTAATTGAGCCATCTTTAGTAGATGTAATTCTTTCTTGGAGTTGACCCATTTCAGTAGCAAGTGTTGGTTGATATCCAACAGCAGATGGCATACGTCCTAAAAGAGCGGAGACTTCACTACCAGCTTGAGTAAATCTAAATATGTTATCAATGAATAGAAGCACGTCTTGATGTTTTACATCACGGAAGTATTCTGCCATTGTTAAAGCAGATAAGCCAACTCTCATACGAGCACCTGGAGGTTCATTCATTTGACCGAAGACAAGGGCGGTTTTTGCTAAAACTCCGCTAGCCTTCATTTCGTGATAGAGGTCATTACCTTCACGAGAACGTTCTCCGACACCACCGAAAACAGAAATACCATGTTGTTCAGTAGCAACGTTATGGATGAGCTCTTGAATGAGAACGGTTTTACCAACACCAGCACCACCAAATAGACCGACCTTGCCACCTTTCATGTATGGGCAAAGAAGGTCGATAACTTTGATGCCAGTCTCAAGAATTTCAGTTGAAACGTTTTGGTCTTTAAATGCAGGGGCCTTACGGTGAATTGGGTTTCTTTCTCCTTTGGAGAAATCTCCACCTAAATTATCAATAGGTTCACCTAAAACATTAAACATTCTTCCGAGTGTTTGCTCTCCGACAGGAACAGAAATTGGAGCATTTGTGTCCACTACTTCTAGTCCTCTCATAACGCCTTCAGTTGGGCCCATAGCGACACATCTAACGACATCATCACCAATGTGTTGAGCAACTTCGACAGTTAATGTCTTATCTTGTGGAAGTTTAATCACAAGAGCAGTTAATAATTCAGGAAGATGTTCATCTTTAAAAGCTACGTCGATAATTGGCCCGACGGCTTGAACAACTTTTCCGATGTTTACTTCTTTCATAGTTTGGCCTCCTTATTTTTGTTGACCAGCAACGACTTCGTTTATCTCTTGAGTAATAGCGGCTTGTCGTGCTTTGTTATATTCGAGTGTTAAATCTGCAATTAAATCATCAGCGTTATCAGTAGCGTTTTCCATTGCTGTTCTACGAGATGCTTGTTCACTGACTTGTGACTCAATTATCTTTTGATAAAGCAAGGAATTTACATAAATAGGCACCAAATCTTTAATTAAGGTCTTGATGTCAGGATCAAAGATCGGTGGATATTCGAGTTCATTAACTTCTCCCTCTTCAGCAAGTGGGAAGATAGTGATTAACTCTGGGACGAATTTAATGGAATTAACGTATTTGGTATATACCAATTTGATTGATTTAAACTTGCCTTTAATGAATTCGTAGTGAATGCTACGAGCAAGTTTTGCGATATCTTCATAATTTATGTGTTCATTTAAGGAAACATAATTTTCATCTATCTCATAGCCATTTCTGCGATAATACTCATCGCCTTTTATGCCAATTGGCATAATAAGTGACTTATCTTTTGGAACATTGCTATCTACAAAGCGATAGACATCATTGTTGTATCCAGCACATAATCCAAGATTTGAGTTAACAACGATAACTAAATCTTTTGGAGCGTCTTTTTCTTCTAAATAAAGCGAATTTTCTTCTTTGCTGAGCTTACTAAAAAGCATATGTATCAATGATACAATTTCATTTGTATAACACTCATTGTCGAGCATTATATCCTTATACCTTTTTAGCTTTACGGTAGCGACAAGTTCCATCGCTTTGGTTATCTTCTTAGTAGAGTTAACCGAGACGATGCGTCGCTTCGTTTTATTTAGACCTGCTGCCATATTACAAAGATTCCATGAACTCTTTAATGATGCCTTTTAACTTCTCAGTTAATTCATCAGAAAGAGCTTTCTTTTCTTTAATTTCCTTAATCACTTCAGAATGTGAGGCGGAAATATATTCATATAATTTTGTTAATGTTGGTTTAACATTTTCGATTGATAGATTTTCTAAAAATCTATGTTTAGCGGCAAATAGTTCGATAACTTGGCGATCAACTGGATAGGTATCGTATTGATTTTGTTTAAGTACTTCCATCAATATTTGACCGTGATTTAAGACCTCTTTAGTCTCTTTATCAAGGTCACTTCCAAATTGTGAGAACGCTTGAAGTTCACGATAGCTAGCAAGTTCAATCTTTAGTGAGTTTGCAACTTGCTTCATTGCCTTAATTTGAGCGGCACTTCCAACACGGCTAACAGATAAGCCTGAATCAATAGCAGGTCTTTGACCAGCATTGAATAAATCAGACATTAAGAATATTTGTCCATCTGTGATAGAAATGACATTTGTTGGAATGTAGGCTGAAATATCGCCGGCTTGGGTTTCGATGATTGGAAGGGCTGTAATAGAACCACCACCATGTTCATCATCGAGCTTACATGCTCTTTCAAGCAATCTACTATGTAGATAGAAGACATCACCAGGATAGGCTTCTCTACCGCTTGGACGCTTGAGTAATAGTGAGAGTGCACGATATGCAACCGCATGCTTACTTAAATCGTCAAAGACGATGAGGACATCTTTTCCTTGATTGAGCCATTCTTCTGCCATAGCCATACCTGAATATGGAGCGATGTATAAAAGTGGAGCGAGTTCACTAGCGGTAGCTGAAACAACTACGGTATAGTCCATAGCACCACTCTTTTTAAGTTTGTCGACAATAGAAGCTACTGTTGAGTTCTTTTGACCGATAGCAACGTAAATACAATTTACGTTCTCATGTTTTTGGTTGATGATTGTATCAATAGCGATAGCAGTTTTACCTGTTTGACGATCACCGATGATAAGTTCACGTTGACCTCTACCAATTGGAATCATGCCATCAATGGCTTTGATGCCTGTTTGAAGAGGTGTATCAACACTTTTACGGTACATAACTCCTGGAGCGATAACTTCAATAGGACGAGACGTTTTGCTCTTAACTTCACCGAGTCCATCAAGAGGTTGTCCTAAAGCGTTAACGACTCTACCAAGAAGGGCGTCACCGGTTGGAACTTCAACGACACTTTTTGTGCGTTTGACTAGGTCACCTTCTTTAATTTCGGAGTCACTTCCTAAAAGAACACAGCCAACATTTTCTTCTTCTAAGTTCATTACCATGCCATAGATGTCATGTGGAAACAATACAAGTTCACCAAGCATTGCTTTATCAAGACCATAAACCAAAGCAACACCATCACCAACGGTGATAACTGTGCCGACATCGTCTGATTCGACCTTGTGTGAAAAATCTTCTATTTGTTTCTTAATCAAGGCAGATATTTCGGAAGAATTTATTTTCATTGATTGCTTCTCCTTTCATTAAGTTTTGTTTTCATTGTTTCGAGTTTGTATTTGATTGATCCATCAAAAACGTGATCGTGAACGACGACTTTAATACCGCCTATAAGGCGTTCATCAATACAATTAGATAGTTCGACTGTTTGATTTAGCTTTTTGGATATGGCTTTTTCAACATCACTAATCTGTTTTTCAGTTAATGGAGTTGTTGAGTAGATATATCCTTCGCTGATTCCGATATTTTCATTGCATGAAGAGATGAACTCATTAGCAATGTATTTAAAGGAGTTAAAGCGATGTTTTTTGACGAGGAGTTTAAGGAACGGACTTAATGAATTAAGTTTGAAATCCTTAGTGATTTTATCTATCAAGATAAACTTCTCTTCATCACTTACAAAGTAAGATTTTAAATATGTGTTTGCCTCTAAGTCAGACTCAAAGAACGCAAGAAGAGATTTAATCGCTTCTTTGTATTCCTTTACCTTACCTTCATCTTTAGCAAGGGAAAGAAGGGCATTCGAGTATCTAACGTAGAGCGAATCCATTATTTATCTTCCTTTTCTAAATCTTTAACGAAGTCTTCGACTAAGCGTTTGTTATCGTCTTCTTTAACTTCGCGATTGAGAATCTTTTCTGATGCATCCAAGGCGACCGAAACGATTTCGCGATGGATTTCATCTTTGCTTGCTTCAATTTCTTGAGCGATTTCTTGTTTGGCTTTTTCTTTTTCTTGTTTGGCTTCTTCTTTGGCTTGAGCGATGATTGCTTCTTTTTGTTTGTTAGCGTCTTCTTGAGCTTTTTCCACGATTAAAACTGCTGACTTTTTGCTTTCAGCAACGTTTTTCTCTGCTTCACTTACTAAAGTGCGAGATTTTTCTTCTCTACTCTCTGCAGCTTTAATTTTGCCTTCGACATAGTCTCCTCTATCCTTGATGAATTTCTTGATTGGTTTATAACCAAGATAGAACGCAGCAAGTAGTAAGACGATAAATGCCAAAAATACAGCGAGGAAGTCCCAGACGTTAAACGAAATACGTGAAATAAAGTCTTCGCTATTAAATGGGGCACCATCACAGCCAGTTAAAGTTAATGCAGAGAATAATAATACTAGTATTATTTTCCCTTTATTTTTCATAAAAAGCCTCCTTAAAAGTTAAACAAGAATTGTGTCTTAGTGAACGATTGATCCAGGTAAGACGAAGATGAGTAAAATGGCAACAAGTAATGCGTAAATACCACAGGTTTCAACTAATGCTGCACCAATAATCATTGATGAACGTAAGTTTTTACCAGCTTCTGGATTACGTGCCATACCATCGATAGCTTTAGTAATGAGCATTGCTTCACCAAGGGATGAACATCCTGAGGAGAAAATAGCAATAGCGGCTGCTAAAGCAATTGCACCGATATCTGTCATTTAGTTAGCCTCCTTTCTTGAAGTTAATTTTGTTTCTTTTTCAACATCAACCTCTGGTTTTTCTTGAGCAACGAATAATGTTGTTAAGAAGACAAACACCAAGGATTGGATGAATGATGAGAAAACATCAAAGTATGCATGTAGTAATGGAGTGGCGATTGGAACAAAGAAAAGTTCTCCTTGTGTCCCAAAGCCTAAGCCTGCCCCGAATATCGCAGCAGAGGCATTACCAAGGCCCCAGTTAACTAAAGTTAATAAAACCCATCCCACAAGCGCGTTACCAAAAAGACGCAATGAGAGAGATAAAAGTGGAGCCCACATACTTAGTAAGTTAATTGGTAAAAAGAACGGAAATGGTTCAACGTAACGTTTGAAGTATTTCCAGTGATTATATCTAATAGCGGTAAAGTGAATGAGTAAGAAAGTCACTAATCCTAGTGATAATGGTACTGGTAGATATGCCATTGGGGTTGGTAAACCAGTAATACCAATGATGAAGTTAGAGAATACAAATAGGATGATTCCTAAAAGGATACCTCCAAAATTTTCAAAACCTTCACCCATATTTTCTTCGACAAAACCATCGAGCTTTTCAACAGCCCAATCAGCAACTAAAAGAATGCCTTTTGGTCGTTTCGTAGGATCAGCGTGTCTAGCAATCGCACCAACGATAATCATAAAAATGGCAAGAACTAAACATAAGGCGACACAAACAATCGTCTCTAGATTAGGAGCAAATTTAAGATTTTCTGGTCCGATGAGATTGCCCATTATTTTTCCTCATCCTCTTCTTTTTCACTTATAGTGACAATGGACTTTTTGTTCTTTAGCATCACAGCGATGACAACTATTTGCATAGGCGTGTATGCGATTAAAAGTCCCCAGATTGCATTCTTAAATGCAGGGACTGGTTCAATCTTGCCTAAAAAACCATATGAGAATATAGCGACTACAAGTAGTCCAACTAGGAACAACGCCATTCTTGAAAAATAGAACAACAAAAATTGATATGTCTTTAGATTCTTTAATGCAACTTCACTGCCCTTATAAAGGAGATAGATGTTAACAATCTCAATTAGAGAGCCAATTCCAACGCCGATTAGCCATCCTGGTTGATGCGCTACAAAAAGTGGAATGAGGGCAAGTAAAGCTAGTGCTACTGAGACAATAGCAGCAATAACTAGCATTTTTTGGAGTTCACTTAGTTTTTTCATCGCGTGTACCTACATTATGTAAATTATGTATGCGCAAAGAAAAAAAGTCAACCGCTATCGATTGACTTTTCATCTAGTTTTTTGCTTATTTAACGCGAACTTTCTTTAAAACAGCTGATTTAATAATGCCATTTTCATATTCGATGTTAATTTCGCCTTGGATAAGAGGCAAACAATATTCACGGAATGAAGCATTCATGCAGGTATCATCTTTCATCATGGAAGTTGGTACCTTTCTTTCAACGTTAGCAATCTTAGTGATATCAACTGGTTCAAATGATGCTTTGTATGGATTGGATGATACACGCTTAATAGCGATCATGTGTCCAGACATGCCTTCAAGAGCTTTTTGAACAGCAAGACGACCGCACATGATTGTTTCATCTTGATCAACCTTACTTGTTAAGAAAGAATATGCTCTTTGAGGAAGTGATAATTCAATTGATCTTGTCTTAAGGTCAAGACGCTCATCAACAATCTTTGCAAGGTCAGCAGCGGCTCCACCAAGTTGCTTATGACCGAAGCTATCAATGCGAACATTAGATTCATCTCTTTCGAATTCAATTCCTTCGGAAATAGCGGCAATAACATAACCTTTTTGATCAAATTTAGCTTTGATATCTTTAAGGAATTTTTCAAGGTCAAATTTGTTTTCTGGAAGGTAGATGAAATCAGGTCTGGTCTCCTTAGGGAGAAGATCAACTGCAGCAGTTAACCATCCAGCATTACGGCCCATGATTTCGATGATGAAGACCTTACCGTTTTTATAACAAGATGCATCAATGCAGATTTCTTTAACCGTGTTAATGATGTATTTAGCAGCACTTCCAAATCCGTTGGAGTGATCTGTTTCTGCTAAGTCATTATCAACTGTTTTTGGAACACCCATGACTTTAATATCAAGGTTGAGTTCTTTGCATAATGCGCTTAGTTTTGCACATGTATCCATGGAATCATTACCACCATTGACGAATACATAGCCAATATTGTGTTTCCTTAACGTGTCAATAATTGCTTGATATTCTTTATCGTGATAATCCTTTGGAAGTTTATGACGTGATGTACCAAGAATTGAACCCGGAGTTTGTTTTAATAGTTCAATTGTTTTTTCATCTTCTTGACCAAGGTCAATAAGTTCATCACAAAGAAGTCCTTCAATACCGTGAAGAGATCCATAGATGTGAGAGATTTCTTCTGGGTGAGCTTGAGCTTCTTTAATAGCACCATAAAGTGATGAGTTAATTACAGATGTTGGACCACCACTTTGGATGTATACCATTGCTTTTTTTGCCATATATTTCTCCTTTATTTTCGTGAACAACTTAAAAAGCGTTCATATTATAGCCTTGATTATTTTATCTAAAATTAATCACCTTGTAAATATCAAACTGATAGGATAAGGTGGTCATTTATATCGTATATTTTCACTCCATTTTCGTCTATTGTTCCATAGCATTTTTTGGAGTTTCCACGAGGTAAAGATATGCTTCCTATATTAACAAAAGTAATATTTGAACTAGTATGCAAAGATACTCTATGAGTATGTCCGTGTACTATAAAAGCATTATCTTTATCTAATAATGTATCTATATTAAAGTGCAAATAATCACCATGAACAAAGAGGTAATTTCTGTTAAAAATATGCACCAAAAAATCATCTCTTAATTCAACATCAAAAACATCATCGGAAAGGTAACGATCACAGTTACCTCTAATCAGTATGAATTTATCACTGAGAAAGTTGATGAGTTCGATGATTTGTTTGTCATCTTCATAGTCACCCGAAAAGTAGTCTCCAAGAAGGATAATTTTGTCGCATTTTAGGTCTTTGGATTTCTTGATAAGAAACTTCAAACCTTCAACGCTTCCATGGATATCACTACCGAGCAAGTATTTCATTACTATGATTATAGCGCGTTAGCTTTGCGAGCGCTTGAAATATTCGGGTGCCTGTATTATATTAAAATCATCAATTCGGAGGAAAAATATGTCATTTAAATTACAATACCTTGGCAAAGAAAAAGAGTTTGATAAGAATGTCAAACTCCTCGACTTAATTGACAACAAAGATAAAAGCATCATCGCTGCTCGTGTTAACAACCGTGTTCGTGAGTTAACATACGAAGTATACTACGATGCAAAAATCGAATTCATCACCGTTAAAGATGTCGATGCTATTAAGATTTATGAATCTTCACTTCGCTTCGTCATCGCGATGGCGTTTGCTCGTGTTTATCCAGATGTCAAAATTAGACTTTGCTATAACGTTTCTCGTTCAATCTTCGTCCAATTATTAGAAGGACAAAAGAGCACACCAGAAATGGCTGAAAAGATTGAAAAGGAAATGAGAAAAATCGTCGAAGCCGACTATCCACTTAAACGCTTTGTCGTTAGTAAAGAAGAAGCTAAAGACATCTATGTTAAAAACCACCTCGAAGATAAACTCGCAATTCTTCAATATCGTCCAGAAAAGACCATCCATCTTTATGACTGTGATGGCTACTTGAACTATATGTATTCACATATGGTTCCATCCACTGGATACTTAAAAGATTTTGCTGTTAGATTCTATCATCCAGGTATCATTGTTCAATATCCACGTGCAGAAGCCTGTGGAAAGATTCCTGAATTCGTTGACGCTCCAACATTCGGTAAGACTCTTAAAGAATCACACGAATGGGGTGTTATCGCTGGTGCAGACTCAGTTGCAGGCATCAATGCTCATATTAAACGTGATGGTGTAATTGACTTTATTCAATTATGTGAAGCACGTCATAATAGAATGCTCGCTCAACTTGGCGACATGATTGAAAGCGATATGGAAAATATCAAACTCATTTGTATCGCTGGTCCATCAAGTTCAGGCAAAACAACATTCGCTAATAGACTTAGAGTAGAACTCCTCTCAAGAGGACTTAAACCAGTTCGTATTTCTATTGATGACTACTACCTACCAAAGTCACAAGCTCCAAAAGATGAAGATGGAAAACCAGATTTAGAGAGTATCGAAGCTCTTGATATTGAAGGTTTCAACAAAGATATGCTCGCCCTTATCTCTGGTGAAGAAGTTCAACTTCCAAAATTCGATTTCAAACTTGGACATCGTGTTCCAGGTAGAGT
Organism: Bacilli bacterium; assembly: GCA_024695235.1. Classification (GTDB taxonomy): domain Bacteria; phylum Bacillota_I; class Bacilli_A; order RFN20; family CAG-826; genus Fiminaster. The sequence goes on from JAILIP010000006.1 coordinate 16,310, forward strand.
TCTCAAAATGGGTGAAAACGAACCAATTATCATTGAAGGTATCCACGCCTTAAATGAACGTATGACAACACTCATTCCAAAGCATCAAAAGTTCAAAATCTTCATCGCTCCACAAGCTCAAATTAACTTAGATAATACCAACCCAATTTCAATTACAGACTTACGTCTACTTCGTAGAATTGTCCGTGATTACCAATTCCGTGGTGCATCTGCTGAAGAAACAATGTCCATGTGGCCAAGCGTTAGAAGAGGCGAATTCAAGTGGATTTATGACACTCAAGAAGGTGCTAATTATGTATATAACTCCATGCTCTCATATGAATTATGTGTCATGAAGAAATATGCAATGCCACTTCTTCAAGCAATCGAACAAGAAAATCCATACTTCCCAATCGCTGAAAGACTTATCAGAATGCTCAAGCACTTTGATGATATGCCAGATGAATGGGTACCATGTAACTCCCTTATGAGAGAGTTCATCGGTGGATCTTGCTACGCTGACTAATCATTAATAAAAATTAGAAGGTCGAAAGGCCTTCTTTTTTTAAATTTAATATAGTTGATAATAAATAAGGAAGTTATACTTCCTTTTTCTTTGCAAAGCTAGATTTGTTCGATTTGAGACTAATTCGAAAATATATCGTGTATATTAGATGTGTCAAAGCAAAGACATTAAAACTCGAGAATGGATACCTCCAGGATATTAAAAATTTAATAGAAAGGAGGTAAGTCTATGAGAAATCATACGGAACTGGAGAGTGCTCTGATTCTTCTATGTCTTCTCTTGTTTGTCATACTGCTGCTGCGGATATGCAAATAAAAAAATAGACCCATAAGGGTTGACTGAAGTCCTGAAGGTCCATTCTTTCTGTCTTTATTATAGCACTATCACGTCAAAGTTAAAGACGTTAAAACTCGGAATCGATTACCTCTGGCCATTAAACAATCTTAATGAAAGGAGGTACGTGCATGAAACAATTAAGTGAACTTGAGATTGTGCTCTTCACTTTGGTTGTCATCATCTTTCTATTTATTGGCTCTGCTAGATAAAAAGAAAAATCGCCTGTAAGGCGCCTGACAAGTGGCTTGAGGGGTCGATTCTTCCTGTCATTATTATATCACCACACGTTCTAAAGACAAGGGAACGAATCAAAAAGGCACATAAGTGCCTAATTAATTTTACCGAATACTTCTTTTTCTTTTAGATAGATATTCTTGAGATTTGTGTAATACACACTCTTCATGATCATGAAGCGTTTGTGTTCTTCTTCAGATACTGATTTTAGATACATCTTCGAGAAGATGTCTTCTAGTCTAAAGAATGATTCGTATAGATTGATAATTGCGATGTGGAAGAAATATGCATCGCGTGAATAGATTAGAAGTGGCGATGAGTGAGCAATCTCACTAGCCATCTCGTATGTCTTTGAATATTGGCTAAGTCCTGCAAGACGTTCCACTCCATCGCGGAAATTAAATTTGAACATTGGATCATCTTTGTAGTTTGGAATAGCAATTAACCAACCGTATTCAATGAATTTCTTCATATCTTTGCTCTTGAGATCCAAAGCCTTCATTTCTTCTTTTATCTTTACAAAGATACTATCGACTTTTTCTTTGTCTTGGATAGCTCCACGGAACGCCATAGTGTATTCCATATGTTTTAAATATTCTTCAACTAATGGTTTCCCGTATTTAGTGAGCAGCACCAAGATACATTCACTTTCATGGAGTGTTCTCCATGTGGAGAAAGCTTCTGTTTCAAAGCCTTGTGTCATTAATGAGGTGATAGCCTTACACATGGCAAGTCCTTTATAAAGGATATCCACCACTAATGTTTCGCTTGGTTTTCTTTTAAGTGCTCTATTAAGAACGCCTAATGTGAAGTTAAGATATGTCTCAAGAGTCGAAATTTGAGGAGCAAACTTGCTAACTTGAGTTGTGTTTTTATATGAAAGATGCTCATTTGTGAAATATTTATCAAGGGCAATGGATGCTACTTTGCCTAAATATACTTCATCATCTTCTTTAAAATCTGGCTCATTATCTTTGATAAAGCCATATTCATTGACGATATATAAAATTAAAACAACAGGGTTTAAAGGAACAACACGACCAAAAACGTTGTTTTCAATTAGCTCTTTAGCGCCTTCATCAGCAACTTCATAAGCTTGATAAACATAGTCTTTATTTAATTTAGGATTTACGCGTAAGTCTTCATACACGCGATCGAATTGTTCTTTTGAGATCATATTATTTTCTTTCTGGTTTAAACATCATAGCAGATTTAACTGCTAAGGCCCAACCATCACATCTTCTTTTCGCTTCTTTTAAAGACATCTTAGGAGTGTATGTCTCTTTATATTCGTGTGTCTTATGAATTTCATTCATATTCTTCCAATATCCACTCTTAAGACCTGCTAAATAGGCAACACCTAATGCGGTTGTTTCTAAGCATGCTGGTTTTTGAATATTGATTTGAAGAATGTCGCTTTGGAATTGCATGAGGATATTAGATGCAGTTGCACCTCCATCAACTTGTAGGGAAGTCATATGAATTCCGGATTCAGCTTCCATTAAATCAAAGACATCTTTAGATTGATAAGCGATTGCTTCGAGTGTTGCGCGTATAATGTGCGACTTATTTGTCGCGCGCGTCATACCAAACATTGCTCCGCGGACATCATCATCCCAATATGGTGTGCCTAGTCCAACAAAGGCAGGAACAAAATACACTCCATTGGAACTTGATTCTTTTTTGGCTTCAGGATCACATTCTGGTGCTTCACGAATGACTTTGAGTCCGTCTCTAAGCCATTGAATGGCAGCACCTCCAATAAAGACACTACCTTCAAGAGCGTAGTTAACTTTTCCATCAAGTCCCCAGGCAATAGTCGTGAGCAATCCTTTCTTTGAAAGGACAGCTTTTTCACCTGTATTTAAAAGCATGAAGCAACCAGTTCCATATGTATTTTTAGATTGACCAGCAAGGAAACAGTTATGTCCAAACAAAGATGCTTGTTGGTCCCCTGCCACTGCCATGATATGAACTTTGGTTGAGAAGAAACTCACTGGCCCATAATCATAACTAGATTCACATACTTTTGGAAGCATGATTTCAGGGATATTAAAGATTTTTAATAAATCTTTGTCCCATTTGAGTTTAAAGATATTGTAAAGCATTGTTCTTGATGCATTTGTCACATCAGTTAAATGCTTTTTACCATTGCTTAGTTTATAGATGAGCCAGCTATCGACTGTACCGAACATGAGTTCTCCAGCTTCCGCTCTTTTTTGACCATCTTTGATATGGTCTAGAATGAAACGAATTTTACTAGCGGAGAAATATGGATTAATAAGTAAGCCAGTTCTTGAATGAATAAGTTCTTCTTTATCAGATACCGCTTCACAAATATCGACTGATTGTCTTGATTGCCAAACAATCGCATTATACACAGGATTTCCTGTAGCTTTATCCCATACAATTGTGGTCTCTCTTTGGTTAGTGATACCAACAGAATCGATCTGATTCCAGGTGATATTTGATTTAATCATTACTTCGGATATGACGTCTACTACTGAAATGAATATTTCAGTTGCATCACTTTCAACATATCCTTCATGTGGATAAAGGCATTTAACTTCACGATTCGCCATCGCGATTTTATGACCACCTTTATCAAATAAAATGGCACGTGATGATGTAGTGCCTTGATCAATAGCTAAAACATACTTATTCATACCTAAATTATAGACAAATTAAACATATTTGTTTATTAGTTTTTGCATTTAGATTACAATTAATTCGTATGGAGAAATATTCTACCAATAAATTACAAATAGTTATTTGTTAATTATTTGTAGTTTTTTTATTATCCTACCCCCAGAAATCAGGTATTCGTATGAAATCTCTCTCCAAAAAAATATTAACCCCAATTCTAGCAATTTCTTTAGTTGCTAGTGCCGCTACTGCTATTGGCGTAGCTATTACAGCAGCAAATAGAGAAACGACTGAAGCACGTGCTGCATCAGCGCATGATTTGGATACACTTTATTCAGCATGTGAAACAGCTGTTACAAACAAAAGTGAATCTAGCCTTTGGAGTGCTGTAAAGACAGCAGCTGCTGATGGATATTCTTCTCTTGGCTATGATGGTTTATACACTGCATACGCATCGACAGATGTTCAAAATAACAAGATTGTTGATATGTATTCAAACACATCTTCGTTTTCGACCAGTGATAAATGTGGTAATTATTCTGATGAAGGTGATTGCTACAATAGAGAACATACAATTCCACAATCTTGGTGGGGTGGCGGAACAAGCGCTCAAGGATGCGATATTTATATCGTTTATCCAACAGACGGAAAGATTAATGGTATGCGTTCTAATTATGCCTTTGGAGAGGTTAGTTCAGCAACATCTCAATCATCTGGCGGATATTCCAAATTAGGCCCATCAAAATTGACCACTGGTAATGGATATTCATGGGGTTATAGTGGTACAGTTTTCGAAATAAACGATGAATATAAGGGTGATATGGCTAGAGTATATTTCTACGCAATCACAAAATGGCCAAACGTTGACTTTAGTCAAGCAACTGAAGCTACTTCGACTTTTACTGACGCAACGGGTTCATCTCGTACATCATCAAATAATTATGGTTTAACAAATTATGGTCTAAACTTAATGCTTAAATGGCATAAACAAGATCCTGTAAGCACTTGGGAAGAAACCAGAAATGGGAAAGCTGAATTAAAGCAAGGTAACAGAAACCCTTATATTGATCACCCAGAATATGTTGAATATCTCTGGGGTGATGGTTTTGATGGTGGTTCATCATCGACAGACCCATCTGCTTCAATTTCACCATCATCACCCTCTGTTACTGTCGATGACACTGTTGAATTAACAGCTACTTTAAGTAATGTTTCCGATGCCAGCAAAATTACTTGGACATCAGGAAGCGAAGCAAATGCCACTGTCGTAAAAGGCACCACCACAACAAGTCAGTCAAAAGCTACTGTAACTGGTGTTGCTGCTGGTAGTGCAACAATTAATTGTAAATACGATGGCACAACAATAGGTTCAGTTACTGTATCGGTCACTTCTTCAGGCGGAGGGGATACCTCAAATGCTACATTTACTGCAGGAACAGATGTTGGATCAAAAACTGGGGCTACAGGTGACCAAGGAGAAGATTCTGTAAGTAAAAACGGGATTACAATGTCGACTACTAACGGTGCATTTGCTGCATCTGGACAATATAGAGTATATAGCGGGGCTAGTTTAACATTTTCTTCCTCGAACAATATCACAGCAATTGAATTTTCTGGAACTGAATCAAAACCATTGTCTGGCCTAGCAACTCAAACAGGTTCATATTCATACAATAGCAGCACACACGGAGCATCTTGGTCTGGCAGCGCAACATCCGTCACATTTACGGCATCTGCTCAGACAAGATTTTCGCCTGTTTCTGTAACTGTTGAATCTTCATCAACAAAAACATTAAGCAGTATTTCATTAAATACCGACAATGTCACAAAAACATTCACTGTTGGTGATACATTCTCATCAAATGGGCTTGTTGTTACTGCTAATTATGACAATGGTACTTCCGCGACAGTAACCCCAAGCATAACTTCTCCTGATATGTCTAGCGCTGGAACTAAAACAGTTACAGTTAGTTATACCGAAGGTAGTGTCACAAAAACAGCTACTTATACAATTACTGTAACTGCAGCTTCTAAGGTTCTCAGTTCAATATCTGTAGAAACCGCTCCTTCAAAACTCACATATACTGAAGGGGATTCATTCGATCCAACAGGTTTAGTTATTAATAGGGTTTACACTGTATCCTCTTATAACGATACTTATACATACGCAAATCACACATCGGAATTCTCATTCTCACCAGCAACAAATTTAAGCACTAGTGACTCTAGTGTCACTATCACTTATGGTGGTAAAACATGCACTCAAGCAATTACTGTAAATTCATCTGGCGGATCAACTGATACGAAAACAGATGTTTTATTCGCGAAAGGTTTTGGCGAATACACAACTAACAAATATTCAAATGCTGGTACTGACTATTCAGCCGTCGCAAATAGTACTAACGCCACAGGCACAACTTACAAGTTGCAAGTTTTCAATGGATCTAATGGGCAAATTAAAGGCAGTGATAACTCTACTGCATCAAACAACTTTAGTGCTAGAAATTCAACAACATATTCTAACTACTATATTTCCAAAGTCGAATTGACCGTTAAAACAGGAACAATAGATGGCTCATCATCCAGCAGAAGTCTTGTTTATATTGGCTCATCCGCGTTTGCAAACCCAAGCAGTTCTGCTCCATCAGGAACTTCGATCAATGCCTCCCCTGCATCTTCAAGTCAAACAACACTCACTTGGACAAACACTAACCAAAGCGCCGCTTATTTTATCCTTTACAATTTGAAAACATCAGGTTCTGCATACTCAGATAGTTCGTCCACAGCATTAAAAATCACATGGACAGAAAAGTCTGGATCAACACCAGTTACCCCAACACTTGAAAGTATCACACTCGATACAACTAGCGTCGATAAATCATTTGAGGTGGGAGATACATTCTCATACGCAGGTTTAGTTGTCACAGCACATTATAGTGATCTTTCTACAGCAACAGTGACACCTACTAGTGTCTCAACTCCAGACATGTCTACTGCAGGACAAAAAACAATCACCGTCACTTACGAAGGAAAGGAAGCTACATACACAATTAATGTAACTGATCCTTCTGGTGGCGAAGCCACAGAGGCAAAAGTTAATCTTGTCTTTAGTGAAAAAGGATATGCAAATCAAGCACAACTCACTTCACACAACTTGTACGAAAAAAATAATCAAACAATTACATTCACTTGCGACAAAGGATCAAACACCAACGCTCCAAAATACTACACTACAGGTGCGGCTGGAAGATTCTACGGAAGCAATACTTTCACAATCACAAGCTCAAAAGCAAATATCACCGGAATTGTTTTATCGTTCAGCTCTGGTGAAAATGAGAACGAAATTACAGCTGATAGTGGAACATATTCAAACGGAACCTGGACAGGTACAGCTGTTTCTTCAGTCACTTTCACCATCGGTGGTACAAGTGGCCATCGTAGAATTGCTTCCATTGGCGTAGATTACTTTGGAGCATCTGAATTTGCTGATAACTTCAACAGCACAATTGGATGTAATTCCCAAGGAACATCTGAACCATCTGGAAAAAGCAATTGGTCTACATATAAGAGCAACTACAACAATATGTTGTTCACTGAAGATCAAAACACCTTGAAAGGTGCTTCGTTGCTTGAAAATGGTACAAACATTGAAAAAGCAATGTATACATACAACTTCATCATTCATAAATATGGCACTTCAAAATACGAAAACTTTATGAATAGAACAATTGTTAATCCTAACGGAATGCCGGGCAACTCAATTGTTTCAATGAGTAAAGATAATACTATTGCAATTATTGTCATTATGAGTGTTATCTCAGTAACATCATTAGGTGCTCTAATTGCAATAAGAAAACGTAAAGAATACTAATTTGATATATAAGTGAGGCGTAGCAATTGCTACGTCTTTCTTTTATATTCACTTTGTATTAGAATATACACGTTATGTTGTTAAAAAATGTTGTTAAAAAATTATTAGTCGCATCACTATTTGTATCTACTCTTAGTGTTGCAGGTATTGCTATTCATAGCCATGCTAATCCTAATGAGGTAGTTAAAGCATCTGCTTTAGCAGATAACTACTGGAAAAGTATCACCGATACAGGTGATGGTGATACCCTCATGTCTGATTTAAATAGTAAGATTTCCGTTGCTACTACTATTAGCTATGGAGGCCTATGGGATGCATATAAAACATCCGATATCGTTCCAGGTACTACAAATAAGATTTGGGATATGTATGGAGGATTCTCTTTTACAGTTACCTCTAACCAATGTGGTTCATATAAAAAAGAGGGTGACTGTTATAATAGAGAACACTCTGTCCCTAAGTCATGGTTCGGTGAATCCACCCCTGCTTATTCAGATTTAGTACATCTTGTTCCAACGGATGGAAAGATAAATGGTATGCGTGGCAATCAACCTTTTGGTGAGGTTGCTACAGCTTCATATACATATAGCTTCGGTGAAAGAAAAGATGGAAATGGTGATGTATATCAAAAAGCAGGGAAAAGCCAATTAGGCACTGCAAAGAATATCAATGGTGTCACTGCTCCATCTGTGAAGGTTTTCGAGCCAGATGACCAATATAAAGGCGATTTTGCAAGAATTTATTTTTATTTCGCAACTAGATATCAAGGTTGGGCTACATCTACTGATAATGGTAAATATATGTTCAACACTTCGTTCCCATATATGACAAACTATGGCTTAGCCCTTATGAGGAAGTGGCACGCTCAAGATCCTGTATCTCAAAAAGAGATTGATCGTAATGATGCAATCGAATCTCTTCAAGGAAATAGAAACCCATACGTTGATCATCCAGAATGGGCAAACACTATTTTTGGAAGTAATTATGATGCATCTGGTTCTAATGAACCATCATTAAAGGTTGCTCCAGGTGAAGCTGAGATTGGAGTTGGTGAAACATTAACTCTAACTGCTTCTCCTAAAAATATTGAAGGCACTAATTATGCATGGAATATAACTGAAGGTAGTGATGTAGTTGAAATCACATCAACAGTATCTAATATGGCAGATATCCACGCTTTAAAAGAAGGCACTGCTAAAGTTCAATGCACCTATGGTGGATATAATAGAACTGTCACTATCGTAGTAAGCGAAAATGCATCAACTGAAGTTGATCCACCAGAGGATGATGGAACAATCGAAATAACTAAAGATAACTTTGTTAGTGCCTATCCATCAGGAGAAGCGACATTCTCACATGCTGCTACTGGTGTAGTATTCGGTTACGAAGAAGTTGCTAACTACAACCCAATTCAATTTAGAGCATACGAAGGTGTTTTCTATAATAAGACAACACTCGGACAAATCGTCAGTATTCATGTTGAGCAATATAGCACTTACAGTTATTCAAATTTAAGAATTGGTTTTGGAAACACTCCAGTTGATGCGATGAATAATGCTGATACTGAGACATATTCTCAACCAGCAAGCACCACTGCCATCAGCGGTTCTATGATGCCATATTTCTGCATCAAAAATTCTAGCAGCGCAACACGTATTACAAAGATAATTATTGTCTACGACAATACATTTGTTAATGAAGACTCTTTAGCATTCGGCAACAAGAACATTACAGTTCGCTCTGCAGAAACTGAAGAATTGTTAGTTGCATCAACTAGACCAATTACATCATGGACTAGTAGTGACACAACATTAGCTATAGTTGATAATGACGGCACGCTTCATGCTTTAAAAGTTGGTGAAGTTGTTATCACAGCAAGTGATGGAACACTATTTGATACATGCTCCGTCACCATAATTAAAGGTGATGTTGTTATCACAGGTTTATCGCTCAATGAATCAACTCTTGATTTTGATTTAAAAAATGAAACAAAAACTGCTCAACTAGAAGCAATATTTGAAGGCCAAAATGTCTTCGATGAAACTGTTACATGGTCAAGCAATAATGATGCTGTTGCTACTATTAGTAGCACAGGACTAGTGACTGCTGTTAGTGTTGGTAAAACTGTTATCACTGCTACATCAGATACAGATAACTCATTTAAAGCAAGTTGTGTTGTGAGTGTTATTAATACTGGCTCTGAAGGTGACTGGGAAGTTAGTTCTGTTGCCTATAGAAGTGCATATTTTGGAAACGGATATGATGAAACAAGCAATTCTTCATACACTACAACATGGTATTCAACAAATGCAGAGGAAGATTTCCAATATGAAATCAAATACGGGAACACAAACAGTAAGAGTTGGAATTACGTTATGTTTGGGCCAAAAAATACAACATCGACCGGACACGTAAAAACAACTTCTGCAATAGATAAACCGATTGGAAGAGTGGCTATTAACATTAATTCAATTACGCAATATGGCACAATTGATTCATTGCAATTGCTAACATCAGTGTCATCAAATTTTGCAAATGCAACAACATATGATTTTGATTATTCGGATGTTGGTGAAACAAGTGTATATATCGATGAACCGGAAGCAAATCTCTACTACAAAGTAGAAATCACATGTACATCAAACCAAGGCAGCAAAGGCAAAAACGGAATTGCAAGTTTAAGCTATGTCAAATTCTTCGATGCTCAAAGAGGCGCTGTAGTTATTAATGAAGCTGAGGAATTTGCCAATGAATTCATGGGTCTCATCACATGTGATGAAACTGGTGTAGATAGACCAGTATTCCAAGAAGGATATGGATGGAATTATTTTGCTGAGAGATTTGATGATTTAGATCCGACCGAACAAGCTGTTCTTCATGATGCCGATCCAATTGAAAATAGTAGTGATATTATTGAACAAGCCATGTATAGATATGAATATATCATTGCTAAATATGGCATATCTTCATATCCAAACTTCATTAATAGAAATCTAACAATAAGTGTTTCGTCAAATACATTGTTTAAGACTATTTCTAGTGAGAACACCACCGCCATTATTGTTATTATTGCATTAGTAGGTGTAACATCAATTGGCACAGTGTTAACGCTCCGTCGAAAGAAAGAAAATTAATCAAATACAATAAAATGCAGTTTATTCTGCATTTTTTTATTATATTCGATAGAATCGATACTTTTTTGATATCGCCAACAAAACAAACATTATTAATGTTATACTATATGTACAAATTGTATTTATAGGTAGTTTCTTATGAAAAAGTGTTCTAAATTATTAATCGCTGCCGGACTTACATTCGCGGTAGCATTTTCCTCGATTGTTTCAATTGCTTCAACCAAAAAAGAAGTTATTGAGACGGAAGCATACACGAATGGTGATGCTGCAACATATTACTCCAGCATCGGAAGTAAGACTGGTAGTGAATTATTAAGTGCACTTCAAGGCTTAAACTCAACGAAACTACAACATAGAATTGGCTATAGCAATATGCCATCATATTTCACTACTACAGATCCTGGCACAAGCAGTGGTGAAGTTTCTGGCTTTTATAGCGGAACATCCAAAACATATAGCGGAAATATGAATAAAGAACACGTTTGGCCAGCAAGTAGAACGGTATTAGGAAGAGACAAAGATCCTCTTGAAGATGATATGCATATGGTTCGCCCAACAATCACTAATGAAAACGGCAGTAGAGGCAATTCATTCTTTGTTCAAGGAAAGAAAAGCTCAACAGATGGTTGGGATCCTGCAATGGAGAGTTTTGGCGATGCCACATATCGTGGAGATGCTGCAAGAATTATCTTTTACTGCGTAGCAGCTGATTCACAATTGTCTTTAGTCGATGAAGAAAATGATAGCACGTCAAACCACACCATGGGCAAACTATCAGATATGCTCCAATGGAATATCACGTATGCTGTAAACAATAGAGAAAAAGTTAGAAATGAAGCTGTTGAAGAACTTCAAGGTAATAGAAACCCATTTATTGATCACCCAGAATACGCATGTAGAATTTGGGGAAATACTAACGATACCACAAAAGAAATTTGTTCACATGATACATCTGGCACAGCACCTACAAGCTTAACACTCAACGTAACTTCAACATCCTTAGGTTATGGTAGAACTCTTCAACTAAGTGTCACACCAACACCTAGCACGGCCAGCGGTGCTGTTTCTTGGAGTGCAAGTAACTCTAAAGTAAGTGTAGATGCTAATGGTTTAGTCACAGCTGGTACAGAATCAGGATATGTTCAAATTACTGCTACTTCATCTTTAGATAATTCGGTTACTGCAACATGTCAAATCTATGTAACTGAGCCAGATCCTGTAGCGATGACAGGTGTTTCTCATAGCAGTGTTTCAGTTGGTTTAAACAAAACAGTTACGTTATCGCCAACAGTTTCACCATCTGATGCATATCCTTTACCTAGCTATACTTATCAAAGCAATAACACTTCAATTGCTACCGTTTCTAACGGAGGTGTTGTAACAGGTAAAGCAGGTGGCTCAACCACAATTACAATTACCGCAACGCAAGGATCAATTACTAAAACATGCAATGTTTCTGTCACTGTCACAACAGAACCTGTTGTTGTTACTGATATGTCTCAATTATCAAATGACGACACAGTAATTGTTAAAACAGATTCAGGAACTGGCGTTACTGGTTGGAATAATAATAAAGACGCAACAGTTTCTACTACGTCATCCGAATGGAAAGAATTTGTTGTAAAAGATAAAACAAGTAGTGGCTTTAAACTATATGATTCCACTGCCAGCCAATATATCGCTGCTCCAGGTGGTAATGAATTTAAATATGGCTCAACAGGCGGAACATGTTCAGTCGATTCTTCTGGACACTTGATGTGTAGCAATAGATATCTTTGTGTTAATGGAACTAACTATCGATTCTATACGGCAATTGGAAGCTACAGACCATTCTATGTATATACAACTGGTGGTTCATCAACACCTGCAAGAACTTTAGAAGCTATTGTTATAAGTGGCACACTTACAAATACTCAATATGCTGGTTTTGCATTCGATCCAACTGGTTTAATAGTCACTGCTTGCTATGATGATGAGTCTGATGAGGATGTTACAAATCAAGTAACATGGTCGCCATCAACATTAACTGCTTCCACCACATCTGTTACTGCCAGCTATGAGGGAGAAAGCGATAGCATCAACATCACTGTTGTTACACCAACCCTAACAGGCATTTCTACAACTGGGCAAACGACTGCATACACTATCGGAGATACATTCTCATATGATGGAATATGTACCGCTACATATGATAATGGCTCTCAAAAAACAGTTACTCCAACAGTTGATTCTAGTGGAGTTAACATGAGCGCTGCGGGCACATATACTGTTTCACTATCATATAGCGAAAATGACGTGACAAAGACTACTTCTTACAGTATTACTGTAAGTGAGACTCCATTTGTCAATTCTATCGAACAATGTTATTCAATGAGTGATGAGCAAACATTAAGCGATACTGTATATGGCTTATATGTCGGTTCATTTGATGGACATAACCCAGTTATTATGAATGGTGAGTTCGGAATATTGTTATTTACAACAAGTTCAGCAACTCTTCCAAGTTGGACTATAAATGAAACATATGTCAAGGTTACTGCTGGTAAAATTGATATCTTTAACAATTTATACGAAATTAAAAATTACACCGCTTCCACTGCTTCTAGTAGTGAAGCTCAAGCAAATGTATTACCAGTTTCAACTTATTCTGTAACCGGAAATGAAAGTGTAAGTGATTTAACAATCGCTAGTAGATTATGTCTTGTTACAGGTACTGTAAAAACAGCATATAACAAAGGAAATGCTACATTGACAGTCAATTCAAAAGATGTTGTAGTCTATGTTAAATCCGATTATCAATCAGCGTTAAGTGGTGTTTTAGGAACAGTAGGTAATCAAGTTACATTAAAAGGTTTCACAACATTCTACACATCATTCCAAGTAAATGTCTTTGAAAGTATTGGCGTTATTGAATCATATACCGCTGAGGACTTTGCTGAAGACTTGATGAGTATGACAAACACCATTTGTGCTACAAGCACCAATAAGAATTCTGATCTTTCACCTGTGTGGGTAACATTAGAAATGGAAAAATATTCCACTCTTCTAGATAGTGAAAGGACCACTCTTAAAGATGTAGTTGCTTCTAATAGTGGTACTGCTATTCAAATTGCTATGGCAAGATACGATTTTATCGTAACTCATTACTCATCATGCAATGATTTCATTCAACGTAATCCATCACTTCAAGTGAATAATGGCTTCCTAAAATCTATTGATAATAGCACTACTATCACAATTATTGTTGTGCTAAGCACCATTTCATTAACAGCTATCGGTGGATTTGTGTTCTTGAGAAAACGCAAAGAAAACTAATTGTTCTTTACATAAAGAAAGGTAGTCATTGCTGGCTACCTTTTCAATTTATTTAGAGATTAGAAGTCTTTCAATATCCTTAACTTCTTTAATGATGTCTTTTGAAAGAACTTCACTTCCACTTTCGGTGATAAGAACATCATCTTCAATTCTCACACCGATACCGAATTCTTTGAAGTATAAGCCTGGTTCACAAGTAACGACATTGCCTGGTTTAAGCGGCATTTCTTTTGTTTCCACTGGGCCATCATGTGTATCAAGTCCAAGATGGTGGGAGACACCATGATAATAGACCTTGTCTATTTCGGCTTTACTTTCTAACAAGCCTTGAGCAACACATTCTTCAGCAAGATAGTTCTTAGCGAACTCTTGAGCTTCTTTTAATGTGATACCTGGTTTCATGAACGAAGCGGTTTGTTTGTTACATTCAAGAACAATGCTGTAAATCTTCTTTTGAAGATCAGAGAACTTACCACTTATTGGATATGTACGAGATATATCGGCTGAGTAGTAGTCTTTTCTTGCTCCAACATCTAATAGAATTAGATCATTAGCGTGTAAGATATCTTTTGCATCTGGATAGTGAAGAATGGTTGCATTCTTTCCTCCAGCGACGATGCTATCAAATGCAAGACCACAGTTCATTTCAAAGACATTGAATTCAAAGATGTTACGCATGTTATATTCAAATCTACCTGCAGAGAGATTTCTAAGGACATTCTTTAGGCCAACATCTGTTGTGTGAATGGCTTCTTTAATTATTTCTACTTCGGCTGGTGATTTAACCATGCGGAGTTCCCACATCTTTTGATTGATGTCATCAAATTGAATATTTGGATATTTTGCTTGGAGTTCATCCTTATATTGATTTGTGGATTTACACTCTGCTATTTTGAGTTCTTTTTCTAAGTCTAGATATATTTTATATATCTCTCCAAAGTAAGTCATATCTTTTAAACCAGCATCAAGCTTGCCATCAAGAGTGTTTCTCACAAGGACATTTTGAATGCCAGAGATTTCTCTTGCTTCATCAAGTGAGAGTTTGATACCGAGCCATTTCTCAACTTTTTCATCTTTTGGATCAATGAAAAGATATGAACTATCTTCCCCATCAGCTTTAACGAGCATTAAAGCGGAGTTTTCTTGAGAGATACCCGTAAGGTAATAAAAGTTTCTATTTGGCTCAAAAGGATAATTTGCATCACCACTTCTTTTACGGCCTTGGCCAGCAAAAAGAATGAGGATGGATCCGTTATCCATTTTCTCTAAGATATTTCTACGTCTTTGGACATATTCTTCAACTTCTATCATAACTATCTCCTATATACTTTTTTCATTCCAATGACATCAATTTTCATGTTTGGGAAGTGGACCGGTAGTTCTTCGCCTATTGAATCATGAGCGAGAACATCGACTTTTATTTTATCTTCATACAAAACATTTTCCAAAGAAAAGTCTAATTTTCTTTCTAAATGTTTAAATTCATCAAAATCTTTGTAATCTAGTTCGCAGTGATATACATATCTATTCTCGATTTGAAGTAGATCTGCACGAGAGATTGTTTCAACACCTGTTTCTAGATATGTAGACATCAGTCTACTTGCGCCTAGAAGCACTCCTCCGAAGTAACGGACCACCACTAAGAGGCATTCATCCATTTCCTTCTTCTCAAGGAGTTCTAATAAAGGTCTACCAGCCGTCTTTGATGGTTCGCCATCATCGAAGGCTTTCTTTTTATCTCCAAGGATATATGCATAACAGTAATGTTTTGCTTTTGGATATTCTTTTTTGATAGCCTCAAGATTTTGCTTGATGCTTTCTAAAGAAGTGACATGCACTAAAACACCAATGAATTGGCTTCTATCTTTAACAATTATTGCTTCACTTCTTTCTAATATTGTCTGCATCGCATTTAATTATACCTTTTATTTTTAAATTAGGTATAATTTCAATATATGTTTCGTAAAATCAATTGTCCTAAGTGTAATCAACCATACGATGAGATGAAGCAAAACTGCCCTCATTGTAATGAGCCTAATGAAAAGGTTCCTCAACATAAGTTTTTCGGAAACAAAGCAACTTTTGTGCCATTCTGGTTAGAAATTGTTTTATTTGCAGTTGGCTGGCTTGGTTTTCAAGTCCTTGGACTTGTGCTATCACTAGTGATTAAACTTGCTCCATGGGATGTTATCGTCAAAGAAGCAGTATTAACATTTTCTGCCTATGGATTATTAGGTGGAATTATGATTGCTATTTCTTGCAAGCATTTAAAAGAACTGGCTTTATCGTTTAAGAAATGGCTTGTACCTGTATCTGCTATTGTCGGATTCATCGCTATATTGACTTTCAACATGGTGTATGGATCTATCATTAAACTCATACATTTAGATATCAGTGATAACGCGAACGAAACTTCCATTAATTCGATCACTACTGTATATCCATTATTATCTATATTAATTATTGGATTAGTTGGACCATTATGTGAGGAACTCACATATAGAGTTGGTTTTTATTCATTCTTTAGAAGAATTAACAAGTACTTAGCATATGCCCTAACGATGGTTTTCTTTGCCTTCATTCACTTTGACTTTGAGGCATTTTCTATTGGTGGAGCAACGCTTATCAATGAATTCCTTAACTTGCCATATTATTTAGCGGCAGCATTTGTCTTCACATTCCTTTATGAAAAGATCGGTTTTGGAGCGTCATTTGCTTGCCATGCGACAAATAACTTAGCTAGTGTTCTATCAACATTGCTTCTTTCTAAAACAGCATTCATGATTCTATGATGGAAAAGATTCAAAAACTGAACGGCTTTATATTGAAGATACTTGCCATGGTCTTCATGACTTTGGACCATATTGGTATTTTTATGATGGCAAATCCAGATCCTACAATTGCAAAGGCTGGATTGGTGTTTAGATGCATTGGAAGAGTATCATTCCCATTATTTGTTTTGTTGCTCACTGAAGGTATAAGACATTCGAAGAATGTCGGAATGTATATTTTGCGCATTTGCATGTTAGCAAGTGTTGTGATGATTGCAGAAGTTATCATCTATTATTTCATCGACTCTGCGATTGGAAGCGTCACATCCCCACTTATTGATTTGGCATTATGTGGAGTAACACTTATGTTATTGCATCGAAAAGATAAACTATCTTTCCTTGCCATTATTCCAATTGCATTTGTTCTTCTAGCGACAGGCATTCAAGTATTTGAACTCGCTAAAGAAGTCAGCGTGAAATGGTTCCCGTTCTATATTAGACCTAGCTATTCATTGTTTGCTTTAGCATTATCCATTGGATTCTACTATGCATATGATGTTGCACTTAAGATGTTTAAGGGTGCAAATCTTGATGAAGAAACTGCTAAAGAGACATTGTATTTTAGAAGAGTTGTGAATATTTCACAAATCATGGTGCTTTTTGTTGCAAACGTCATCATCTTTGTTCTCTCATTTATCGATGTGAATAACATCGCAATATTCGATATTTATATCGCATCAGTTGAGACATGGTCTTTGGCTGCTGCCCTACTAATTCTTTTCTATAATGGTGCACGCGGATATAATGCGAAATGGTTCAAATATGGATGTTATTTATATTTCCCGGTGCATATTGTTATCATATTTTTGTTATTTACATTATTATAAAAGTGGAAAGAGGATATATTTATGATCAAACACTTATCAAAACAAGATAACTTCGGAGAAGAAATTCAAGGCAAACTCGTTTTAGTCGATTTCTTTGCCACTTGGTGTGGACCATGCTCAATGCTCGCGCCAGTCATTGAAGACTTAGACAAAGAAATGGAAATTAAAGTCATCAAAGTTGACGTCGATGAACTTCCAGCAGTCGCTCAAAAGTTCAGAGTAATGTCAATTCCAACACTCGTCTTATTCAAAGATGGCAAGCCAGTTAATGTCGCAACCGGTTATATGCCTCTAGAAAATTTACGCAACTTTGTGAAATAACTTTTATTTAACAAATAAGTGTGTTAAGATTTTAAGCACTGATTAGGATCATTGGTCTATCGGTTTATGATGCCTCCCTGTCACGGAGGCGAGAGGGGTTCGACTCCCCTATGATCCGCCAGGAAGCTGCAGATGTAGTTCAGTGGTAGAACATTAGCCTTCCAAGCTAATTATACGGGTTCGATTCCCGCCATCTGCTCCATTTGATATCAACAGTAGCTTTGCTACTGTTTTTTTTATTTTCATAGTATATTTCTAATATTTATATTAGACATTTACGTAATATAGTGTTTCAATATTTGTGTATGTGGGCGTATCCAGTTTCATTACTATCCTATGTCGTTGTAGCGGCTATTGTTGTCTTTCTTTCAATCAAGTTATCTGATTTTGTTGATTTGTTAGACAAAAAGACAAATCTATCAGGAGCACTTCTTGGAAGTATTCTTTTAGCAGCTGTTACCTCACTCCCAGAATTATTTACATCTATCACTGCTACTGTTTTGATTCACGATAATTCTCTTGTTTTGGGAAATATCTTAGGCAGTGATATTTTTAATATCACGTTATTCGCGATTGTATACATATTCTTCTTCAAGAAACTGGCAACAAGTAAAGTTGGAAAATTCCACCTCATTACTTTGATGTTTGTTGGTATTTTCTATGCAGTAACCACTATCGCATCATTTGTCTTTGACTTTAGAGGCATCCTCTGGGGTTGGTTTAACCCAATGAGCATTGCAATTGTTATTATCTACGCTATTTGTGTTTGGAAAACCCCTAAGATTGAAGAACCTGATGATGAGGAAGAAGATGCTTCAAAATTAACGGTTAAACAAATCGCTTTGTTATTCACATTATTTGCCATTCTTCTAATCGGTGCATCAATTGGTATTACATACCTCACAAGTTGGGTTGTTGATGTATATGGATTCGGTTCCACCTTTGGTGGTGCTTTATTCTTAGGTGTTGCAACATCACTTCCAGAGATGACATCCACAATCAACTTATGCAAGAAGAAAAACTTCAATGCTGCCTATGGAAACATCCTTGGAAGCTGTACATTTAATTTCATCATCTTGGCGCTTGCAGATGCCTTATCATTCAACACAAAAACGACATTATATAAAGCAGATCAATCATCATTCTTCCTACTTATCCTTGGTGGATTCTCTTTATTGATTGCACTTATCTCAATATTGATGACATTATCAAAGAGTTTTAGAGCCACTATTGCATATCGAATTATATTCATTACATTTGGTATTCTTCTTATCGGAACATATGTCACTTTCTTAGTGCTTTCTAATATTGATTTAGGGTTATGGTTTGCCCCTTATAGTGTCTAGGAGTTTTTGCTATGAAATTATTAGTTGCTACAAATAATGATCACAAGATTCATGAGTACAAAAAGATGTTCACTCAATACGGAATTGAAGTAGTTGCTCCGAAGGATCTTAACATTCATGATGATCCAGTTGAAGATGGTGATTCTTATGAGGCAAACTCCTTAATTAAGGCTAAAGCCTTACAAAAGTATTCTGATCTTCCAATTATCGCTGATGACTCCGGTTTAAATGTTGTTGCCTTAAACAATTTCCCAGGCATTTTCTCATCCAGATTTGCTAAAGAAAATGGCGGTAATGCAGTAGCTAATTTAAAACTAATTGAGATGCTAAAACCACACGAAGATAAAAGCGCATTTTTCACATGTGTCATCACTTTGTTAAATGTTGAAGATAAACCGGTTCAATTCAAAGGCATTTGTCCTGGATATATTCTTGATAAACCAGAGGGTGAAGGTGGCTTTGGATATGATCCTGTTTTCTATTCAAATAAAGCCAAAATGTGCTTTGGAATAGCTCCTGAAGAAGTAAAAAACAAATATTCTCATAGAGCGGAGGCTCTTAAACAATTAATCGAGTATTTAAAAGAAAAGAAACTTATCAAGTAATTTATTGTAGATAAAAATCAAACATTTGATATAATCTATGTTAGTTTGGAGCAGTACCCAAGAGGCTCAAGGGGACGGTTTGCTAAACCGTTAGATCGGGTTACTGGTGCGAGGGTTCGAATCCCTCCTGCTCCGCCACGAAGCAAAAATCAGTAGCTTGGTCTACTGTTTTTCTTTTACATTATGTGCGCTTAACGCTAATAATTATGCGTGTTGATATACAAAACAAATTATTTTATAATTCTTTCGTATATTTTCGAATAATGGACGCTGTTAAAAAATCAAAAAAGAAAATCATAATTGAGAGGGTTGTTATCCTTCTTGTAGCTCTTGGAGTCATCGGTTTACTTGTATATTTCTTAAGTGGAACATTTTTTCCATTTATTAAGTTAGAGATTGCTAGAGATTTTGATGGTGCAAAAGAATTATTGGCATCCAAAGGTTGGATTGGTTTTATCACTGTCAGTGTTATTGAAGCCTTACAGATGGTAGTTATTTTTATTCCAGCTGAATTTATTCAACTCACTAGTGGAATGGCCTATCCTTGGTGGATAGCAATTATCCTTTGCGATATCGGGGTTATTCTTGGATCTACAATTATTTACTTTTTAGTAAATATTTTTAAGTTTGATGGTGATATCTTTAATCGTTCAAGTAAGATTGAAAAGTACGCAAGACTATCAAGAAGTAACTCAACAATGGCATTGATGTATGTTTTGTTTATCATGCCAATCATTCCTTTTGGTGCGATTTGCTACTATGGATCAAGTAAGAAGGTTCCATATTGGAAATATGTTATTACATGTGGAACCGGGGTTATTCCTTCTATAGCTACATCAATATTGATGGGCACAGCGGTTAAAGAGTTCATTGCTAACTCCATACCAATTTGGTTACTTGTTCTTATCATCATCGGAGCTGCAGCAATACTTTTTGTCTTGCTTGCTTTTGTTCTCCACCACTTTTTCTTTAAGCAAAACGAAAATACTCCCTACTCTTGGTACTATGGCTTAATGGCAACTGTCATGAGAATTTTCACTGGCTTTTTTGTTAGATATCATACGATCAACAAAGAAGCTGTTAAGGAACTTGAAGGATCATATTTGCTTTTAGCAAACCATCATGCTTGGTTTGACTTTATGGGCATATATTATCTTGATAAAGATCAACGTTATTCAATTGTCTCTAACAACTACATTCTAAGGTTGCCATTTTTGGGTAGATGGCTTAAAAAGTCAGGTGCTATTCCTAAAAAGATGTTCACTGTTGATATTAATTGCATCAAGGGAATACTTAAAGCTAAGAAAGATGGTTATCCAATTTTAATGTTCCCAGAAGCAAGACTTTCTACCGATGGTGGACACTCAATGATAAATCCAAGCATTGTAAAACTTATAAGAAAACTTAATATCCCTTTAGTTTTAGTGCAACTTCGTAATGCTTATTTTGTTATGCCAAAATGGAGAGGCACGATGAAAAGAGGAAGATTTGATAGTGAAGTAAAAGTAGTCCTTAAGCCAGAAACATATGCTTCAATGAGCGATGAGGAGCTTTTAAATATCATCGAATCAAACCTTTATTTCAACGAATTCGAAAACGAAAACATTGTTGCGAAAGGAAGAAATAAGGCTCATGGCCTTGAACACATCTTGTATCGCTGCCCACATTGTGGAGAATTCTACTCAAATGTTACCAAGGGTAACACAATGACTTGTTCAAAATGTGGAACAACTTATGAAATAGATAACCATTATCAATTTAAAGATGGCGAATATAAAAATATTCATGATTACTATCAAGCGATCAAGGAATATGAAAAAGAACATATTAATGAAACAAAAATTGATGTTGAAGTAGACACAAAGATCTTTACAGATGGGGTTAAAGAACCACGTCTTGAAAAAGGCACATTCCATTTAGATGTTGATGGAGTAAGATACGAGAACGAAAACGGACTTGTATTTGAATTCAAAAACCATGAATTAGAAGGCATTCCTTATTCAGTAAATGAAGAATTTGAAATGTATTTCAATAACGAACTATATTACTTTTATCCAACTAATGTTGATAGAAGTGTTTGCACAAGAATTGCATTAGTGTTTGAAATTAAAAAGGAGTTAGAAGAATATGAGCGAAGAAGTTGTTCAAAAGAAAACGAATAATAAACTCATAAACATTTCTCAAAAAACGTTTATTTCCGTTTTAATCATGCTCTTTTCTTTGATGATTGTAGCGATCGTTTTAACATACGTTCTTCCTAAAGGAGAGTTCGGAGTAGCAGATGGAGTTACCAACTATGGTGAATATATCGCTTTAGAAAACGCAAAAGGTATTCCAATTTGGAAAGGATTGCTCGCTCCATTCATGCAACTAGGAGGAAGCGATGGTTTAAGCATCATCATGCTTTCACTCTTCTTGGTTGTCATTGCGGGTGCCTTCCAGGCAATGAACGATAATAACGGTATCAAAGTTATCGTTAATCGCATTATTGCTAGATTCAAAGCACATCAGTTCTTGCTGTTAGCAATTATTGCTTTGATTTTCATGCTTTTTGGCTCTTTCCTCGGGCTTTTTGAGGAAATGCTTACCCTTTTACCAATTATTGTTATTTTGTGCGTATCCATAGGATATGACTCATTTACAGGTTTCTTAGTTTCTATCGTCGCTTGTGGCTTTGGCTTTTCAAGTGCGATTACAAATCCATTCACTGTTTTGTTTGCTTCTCAAATTATGGGCATCAATCCAATGAGTGCGGTTTGGTATAGAATCATCGTCTTCGTTGTAATGTATGGAGTGATGCTTCTTGCTATCTTCTTATATACAAGGCTCATAAAAAAGCATCCTGAGAAATCATTGACCACCGCTCACGATGAAAAGATTAAAGATCAGATATTTGAAGAAGTTGAGATTCAAAATGAAAAGAAGATATTTATATCTTATCTTATCTTCTTTTTAGTTGCTCTAGCAGTTATTATTGTCTTTTCATGTATAAATGCAATTAGAGACTACACAGTTGTTGCTTTGATTGCTGTATTCCTCATTGGTGGTTTATTAGCCGCTCTAATTTCATCAAACTTCAATTTCAAGTTAACATTCAAATCATTTGGCAAGGGTGCACTAAGTGCTCTTCCAACTGTCACCTTTATTCTTTTAGCGGCATCAATTAAATATGTCTTAGTAGAAGGACACATTCTTCCAACAATTGCCCATTCAATCAACACAGTTGTCGAAGGAAAGAACCCATATGCTCTAGCACTTCTACTATTTGCAATCATTATTGTTTTAGAATTCTTCATTTCAAGCAGCACCGCTAAAGCGATGTTTGTGATGTCTATTTTAAGTGTCTTGACTTTGTCAATTTCCAAAGAGAGTCAGGTTCTTATCTATCTATTTGCAGATGGATACACTAATTTATTATTCCCAACCTCCCCTGTATTATTGATAGGATTATCAATGATCGAGGTTTCATATTTTAAATGGCTTAAAAAATCATGGCCATTATTCTTGGTAACCTTTAGCTTGGTTGTGGTATTTATTGTGATTGCTGTGGCAATCCATCTATAGGAGGTGTACTCATGTATACACGTTCACTTAAAGACTATTTGAAAAGTCTTAAATTCTATTTTACTCCATTAGGAGTAATGTCAATCTTCTGCCTGATTGGTTTTGTTGTTTTTATCAAAGGAACTACAACAGCTATTTCTGACTTATTCAGTGATGTTGGAAAGATTGTTGGTGAAACATCAATTCAATTTAAATGGGGAGAAATTTGGCAAACGATCTGGGGCGCTATTAAAGCAGTCGATTGGAGTGGAGGCATCATTGCTGGCATTAAGTCAATGCTAAACAAAGATTGGCTCACATCCACATTATATGCCGCTTTAGGTGATGTCTTTGGTGATCTTAAAGATGTCGTTGATCAAGTCATGAGTGCTATTAGCATTTGTGTTGGTAAAATTGCTACCTATTTTGTTACTGCTTTAGTATTAAACTTAGTTGGTATTGTTGTCGGATACATCATTCTATCCTTCTTAGTAAGAAGAGAACTCACTCAAATCACAATTGGAAAATTGCTTTTATTAAGCTTTATTGATTTAGGTGTTGTTGCTTCAACATTTATTATCGCTAATCTCATGGGAAAATTATGGGGTCCATTAGGATTCATATTCTTCCTCATTGGAATTGTTGGAGGAGAAGTATTCTCTGTCTTAGAAGCATTCTGGTTCTTCGGCAGAGGCAAAGTCACTCTTAAAGAGTTAATTAAACCTAAGAATGTTGGTTTCCTCCTTTTAGGAGACTTAACAGTTATTGCTATCGGAATTGTGTTATTTGTCATCCTATTCTTTGTCGTTAATCCAATTATTGCAATTTATCTTGGAGTACCACTTGTAGAACTCACCACTATTGTAATTGGTCTTACAGGGGAAACTTATGTTTTAGAAGCTATCGGTTACGATAAAGATGAATGGAAAAAAGAACATAAGAAACTTAAAAAAGCTAAAAAGGCTTCAAAGAAAGCAGAAAAAATAGAAAAGAAAGCTCTTAAACACAAAGAAGCGTAAGGATGAAAAAACTATTTGGGCAAATTGATCTTACCAAAGGTAATATTGCAAAGAATCTCGTATTGTTTGCATTACCATTTTTCATCTCATATTTTCTTAACTCACTTTATTCAGCAATTGATCTAATTTTCATTGGTCAATTCTCTGATACATATAACATTGCCGCAGTTAGTAGCGGCACAACTATCATGTTTGCCATTAACTCTGTTATCGCTGGTTTAGCTACTGGTGGGACAGTTGTTATCGGTCAATATTTTGGTGCTAAAAACAAAGACATAAATGTAGTTACAAAGAATCTTGTTATCTACATGGCAATCGTTGCGATATCACTTTTAGTGATAATGCTTGGATTATTCTTCTTTATTCCTAAGTGGATGCAGCTAGATGAAGGCGCACTTAGAATCTCAAGAATGTATCTATTTATCCTTGTTCTAGGGATACCTTTATACACCGGATACACAACTGTATCAGCAATACTTAGAGGACTCGGAAATTCATTCGCTCCATTTATCTTCTTTTCACTTGCTGTTGTCACTAATATTGGTCTAGACGCTTTGTTTGTAATTGTCTTAAAACAAGGCGCTGTTGGAGCAGCCTTTGCAACATTGATTGGACAAGCAGTTGGACTTATATCATCTTTGGTCTATCTCTTCTTAAAGAAACTCCCTTATAAAGTCAGTTTTAGAAATCTTAAAATGGATAGATCTATCATTAGAGAAATTGTTAAATGTGGATTACCTATCGCAATTCAAGATGGATTGGTTATTATTTCATTTGCAATAATTCTAGCTGCAGTTAGTGTTAGAGGCGTTAATTACACTTCTGCTGTTGGAGTAACAGATAGAGTCACTAGCTTTGGTTTTGTACCACTAAGTGCAATTGGTAGTGCAGTATCCACTGCTACTGCTCAAAACATGGGAGCAGGAAACGTTAATAACGCTAAAAAGTACATGCTCTGGGGGCTACTAGTATGCATCATCAGCGGCGGTATCATTGGCATTTTGTGCCAAGTTATACCAGAACAGCTTGCATCAATATTCGCCGGAGGCAACATAGAGGCAAGGGATATTGCTGTTCCATACATCAGATCCACATCGCTTGATATATTCGTGTGCACCTTAGTGTTCCCAATTAATGCGATATTTATTGGATCAGGAAAAACAATATTTGCGATGTCTCAAAACTTAGGTGTCACTTTCGCTGTGCGTGTACCTGTAGCACTCGTGCTCGCAGTAGTCCTAAACGCATCTATGTATGTCGTAGGACTTGCATATGCTATATCAACCGTATTTTCTCTTATCGCCTGTATCATTTACTATTTCATGCGAAGATGGGAAAATACAAAAACATTATCAGTCAACATTGTTGAGGAGGAAAAAGCATGAGACCAGTTATTCTAACAATTATGTGTATGGTAGAAGATAATAACGGGAGAATTCTCGTAGAGAATCGTCTTAAAAAAGATTGGCCAGGATTAACTTTTCCCGGAGGACATGTTGAAGATGATGAAACATGTGAAGAAGCCTGCATTCGTGAAATAAAAGAAGAGACAGGCTTAGAAGTTAGCGATCTTATAGAGATGGGCCACATTGAATGGAATAATGAATTCGGTGATGGTCTACGTCACTTCTCAATGTTATATAAGACAAAAACTTATAAAGGAAAACTTAAATCTTCTAAAGAAGGTGAAGTGTTCTTTGTTGATAAAAAGGATTTAAACAAGTATCCATTCTCAAACGACTTTGATAAGATACTTGCGATAATGCTTAAGTAAAAGAAAAGGTGTGCATCGCACACCTCTTTTATTAGTAGGCTCTTGCGAAGAAGACAACCTTCTTAGCTTTTTTACCACAGACGAGACACTTGTCATCGAATGGGTTTTGTTCAAATGGAATACATCTTGCAGTAGCTTGATATAGCTCTTTAATTTTGTCTTCACATTCTCTTTCACCACACCACATGACTTTAGCGTATCCACCACGATCAAGGATTTCTCCAAGTTCTTTAATGGAATGAGCTTCTGTTGTGTGATCAAGAAGATATCTAAATGCTCTCTTATACATCTCATCATGAATGACTTCAAATAGATGTGGGATTTCCTTTAAAACATCTTCTTCTTTAACAGTCATCTTTGATGAATCGTTACGTTTAGCGATGACGCATACTCCGTTAGCAATATCTCTTGGGCCAACTTCTAAGCGGAGTGGGACACCTTTCATTTCGTATTCAGAATACTTCCATCCAGGTGATTTATCAGAATCATCGAGTTTAACACGAATACCAGCGGCTTTAAGCTTCTCATAGTATTCACGAGCTTTCTTCAAAACTTCCGGATTTTTTTGTTGAATTGGAATGATGACTACTTGAGTAGGTGCAACATATGGAGGTAAGACAAGACCGTTATCATCACCATGAACCATGATGATAGCGCCTAGTAGTCTAGTAGAGACACCCCAACTTGTTTGATGAGGTGTTTCAAGCTTGTTATTCCTTCCAAGGAAGGAAATGCCAAAGGCTTTAGCGAATCCATCACCAAAATAGTGTGTTGTTCCACTTTGGAGAGCCTTGCCATCTGGCATTAAAGCCTCAATAGAATATGTCTCCACCGCTCCAGCGAATTTTTCTTTATCAGTTTTGATGCCTTTAACAAATGGGATAGCGAGCAAATCTCTTCCAACCGCATCATATATCTCAAGCATTCTTAAAGCGTCTTTTCTAGCTTCTTCTTCAGTTTCATACATAGTATGACCTTCTTGCCAGAGGAATTCACTGCCACGAAGGAATGGACGAGTTGTCTTTTCCCAACGGACTACTGAACACCATTGGTTATATCTTTTTGGAAGATCACGATATGATTCGATGATTTTGGCGTAGTGTTCACAGAAAAGAGTTTCACTAGTTGGACGAATGATAAGAGGATCTTCAAGTTCATTCTTTCCACCTTGTGTGGCAATTAATGTTTCAGGAGCAAATCCTACGACGTGATCTTTTTCTTTTTGGAACAAAGAGGTTGGAATAACCATTGGGAGATAAACGTTTTCCACTCCAACATCTTTGAATTTCTTATCCATATAATGTTGGATATTTTCCCATAAGGCGTATCCATAAGGACGATAGATAATAAAACCTTTAACGGATGAATAATCCATTAATTCGGCTTTGAGGCATACATCCGTATACCATTGAGCGAAATCGTCTTCTTGTCTTGTGATTGATTCGTTTTTATTATTCATAATAAACACCTCTACTTTTTGATATTTTTAATCTTGATTAAACTCTTTGATGGAAGCGGTAAGACATTTTCGGTAAACGGAGCGATGACATCACTACTAACTAAAGAGATACCTAATTTATAAATTAATTCGACTGTATCCCAGGAAGGAATATCGACAGCAATGATGGGTCGATGATACTTGAGTAATTGTTCAACCATGCTTCTAAAGGCAAGCAGAGAACGTTGCATGCTCTTATGGCCAATCTTGATTGAGTCATCAACATCAACGAAGAAGTAATCAAATACTTCGTATAAAGCACTTGGAAGTGCCATATCGTTATCATCAAGTTCTAATGCGACTTGATAACCACGAGATTTGAAGTTTCTGATTTCATTAATAGTTGAGATATTATCGGTGAGATTTGATAACTCAGCTTCGCTGTAGACTAATACAATATGAATTGTTTTGATATTTGCAATGTGAGCAAATGTTCTATTAACATAGTGTCTTTCAAAGTTATTAACTTGTAAGAACAAACGATGTGTTTCATTGCTCTTTTCTTGAGTATAACGAGTGATGATGTTTCTAGCGATTGTTGTAAACAATGCACGATCATCTTCTGTTCTAGCGGCATACGTCTTGAGTTCGTTAATTGATCCAAAGAATGAGTCAAGCGGAGTGACAGAAGATTGATAGCCAACGATTCTAGCTTTATCTAAATCGATGATAGATCTGAACTTATAAGATAATTTCTTATCACGGATAATTCTTTCAACTTCAGTACGATATGTTTCATCGCCGTGAAGTGATTCCATATCTTTACCTTCTTCATACCAAATGATTGATTCATTATCATCTTTAGCAATATCAATAAGGGACACCAAAGTATCAACAAGTTTCTCTGGTTGTTGGACCATGTACTTATTTTCAATCGCCGAGCAAACATAGTTAATTTGCTCTAATAATGATGAAATCATTAAATATGAGTTAATATCATTTTTAATTGAATTAACTAATTGAACAAATTGGAGTCTATTGGATGCTTTAAAATCAGAGACAATGATTTGATGTTCACTAAGTTCGATGATTAGTCTATTTGGGAGAATATATCTTTTGAAGATATTTTTAATTTGAGCAAATACCAAGAAAGAAATTTGATCGTTGTTACGAATATTAAAGAAATCAAATGCAACAGTGTATCCCTTGGATGCTGATGCAGAAGATAAATATGTGTTAAAGGCATCAAGCGATGAAAAGTGGGTGGCAACATCCTTTTTAGCTTTTCTAACGTTTGTGGATTTTAATAGATACGAATCAAGACGGATAATCTTCTTTTCAAAGTTCACATCTTTCACTTCTAAAAATGAGAAGAAACGTTGTTTTCTATGTTTTGATACAACATGTATTTCTTTGAATTTTTGAACATCGCGATCATCGTTTGCTAAGGCATTAATCCATTCAATTAAATCTTCTCTTTCGTCAGATGGGAAATGTTCATAGAACTGTAACAAAGAGATTGTATTTCTTTTTCTAAGATTGGAACGGTTGAAAAACGAAACGATTTCATTTTCTAGATCAACCGTATAAATACGAATTGAGTTAGAAGCATCTTTCATTTGAGCAGCATAATACTTTTCATGCTTGAAAGTTAAACCAAAAAGAAGGGCGATAGTTATAATTGCAAGGGCTGTTAAAACAATCACCACAATTATTAGAATATTTAGCACATTCTCAAACATATGCTTAATTATACAATTACACGCGAAGATATACAACGTATGTTTTCAAAAATAACTCTCACAAATCAAAGATTTATTTTCTTATCATCTCAAACGTTAGCGTATACAACTCAAGATAGTGTTATGCTATAATTTTAAGCACGGAGGAATACCCAAGCGGCTGAAGGGGTTGGTTTCGAAAACCGATAGTAGGCGCAAGCTTAGCGGGGGTTCAAATCCCTCTTCCTCCGCCATTAAAAATAAATCCCACACATGTGGGATATTTTTTATTTAACTGGTTTAATGTAGAATCTTCCAACGACTTGTTGAAGGCTTGTCACATTCACAAAGCTTTCTGGATCAATTTCTTTGATGAATTCTATGACATTCTTTAACTCATACGTAGAGACGACAAGATACACAAGGATACGCTCTTTTCCTGAGTATGCACCTGTTGCTTTAACAACTGTTGCACCATGAGGAATGTTGGCGAGCAATAATCTTGGCAAATCTGGGTTCTCAGTATTGATTTGAACTTGGACTTTTTTATTACGAACGTTGATTAAATCAACGATAGTCATAGTTTCAATTAGATATATGAGTGAGAATAGAACACCACAAATAGCGCCTACCCAAGAGGTATATTCACCACTAATCAAGACGATTGGATTACCCCTAATTCCGGTGAGGAAATAGAATGAAGAAATGATAACGCCATTGATGATTGCGATATATGGTCCTGTAGCTGTAGATTTGCGGAGAGAAATATAGTAAGAAACAATATCAAAACCACCAGCGGAAGAATCAATTTTGAAAGCAATTGCAGAACTAAGACCAGTGCATAAACCAGCAAAGAGGGCTCTAGCTAAAAGTCCGCCATTGCTATTGATGAAATATGCAACTTGTTCAAAGAATTGTCCTTGCATAACATTAGAGAAGATAAATACGGAACCAACATTTACAATAGTAAATATTGCAAACCTTTTACCAATACCAATGAATGCCAAAACAATTAATGGAATATTGATTGCTAAATAGCAAAGAGAGAATAGTAAGTTTGATGACTTAGAATTAAGGTGAACACCACACATTTCTAAGGCCAATGCAAATGTCTGAGCAAGACCACTTGAACCACCACTAACAAGATCGGGAATGCCTTCAAGGCCTGGCTTCATAAAACAGACAATGCCAAAAGCAAATATTGCAGCGCTTAAAACAGATAAAAGAAATGCAATACCATACTCAAGGATATATTTGAGCCAAAGGTGGTTATATAGGAACGAATCTACTTTTCTTTTTAATGTCTTGCGCTTGTTCATGCTAGAAATAATTATACTCTCGCTATTCAAAAAGAAAAGCGTTATTAAATCAATAAATTTAATATGTCCTTGCGCTTGATAGATATATCTTATTTAGATATAATATGTGCGACCTTGAAAAAGGAGAATTGTTATGAAAAAAATCGCAAAAATATTACCTTTATTTGCCGCATTGCCATTAATGGCAGGTTGTAGCTCAAACAAAGTGAAAACAATTGAATTCCAAAACAATGGTTCTCAACTTGAATTTGAAGCATTTAAAGAGGCAATTGAAGAAGTTAAATTAGAAAACGAATTCTATAAAGAAAGCGATAGTGTTCTTCGTCCAATGATTAAGACAACTTATCGTGCAAATACAAGTATAATCGATAACCGTCGTAATGACAAAATTATCTCTCAAAGCGATGAGCAAAAAATCACCAATTTGCAAGATAAATACGACACATCTTCTCTAGTTTCTCAATCAACAGAAGTTGAACATAGTTCAAAGAGTGCAAAAGATAGTTACGGCAGAAGCTCATCTTCCGCCTCATCTAAAAAGATCAATGGCCTTCAAAGAACTTTCCATGGCGAGCACGTCTATTTTGCCTCTGTTGACCATATTAGAAAAGAATATGGTCCATATCAAATTATCGATGGTGACCATAAGGCCGAAGATGTCTTTGAAAACTGGATCAAATTCGGTGCAAGAAGCTCAGTTAAAGAATTCGAATTACACGAATATGTCGGAGAGGACGAAGAAGAAGCAAAACGTTACACCTACTATCGTAACGAAAATGTCTTCACAATCGAATATTCTCTCGACGAGGAAGAAGAATTCAAATCCACAGTTGGAGAAGAAGAATTGGTTGATTATGTAATATCAACAAATATTCGTCACAAATATCAAATCGACTTCTCTAATGGTCGCTTCTCATATAAGTGTAGCGAAGAAGATAATATCACCACTTCATACAAAAGATCATACGATCAACACATCATTGGTGACACGCTTAACACAAGCGATAAGAATTACGCAAACGTGTCATTCGAAACAGGTGATGTGAAGCTCAAAGAAACTGATTTAAGCAAATACGTTAAGATTGGTTTCCCACAAGACTAAATTAATTCATTAATTTAAATTGGTTAGGTTAAACGCCTAACCTTTTAAAATTTCCAGATTAGGAAATTATAAATTGAAATAAAATGTTGTTGAATCTATATTTATATAGTGTTAAAATTGACAAGCAATCTATAAAAGGAGATAGGAAAATGGCAGTATTAAGAGCAATAGGAGCATTCTTCGCCAAGATATGGCGATGGATTAAGGAAACCGCATGGGTTCAACCTCTTTTAATTGTTGGAATTATTTTCGGCCTAATTTTCTCTATCAAACCTATCGTAGATGGATTCAACAAACTTGCTGAAAAGAAGAGCTCTGCTGAAACCTACTACTACAAGTTCCAACAAAGCTTAGTCAATGGTACTGATAGCGACGCTGACAAACTCACCAATGCCATTTGGAGCGGAGTTGAAGGCGACGCTGAAAGTGTCAAAGCCAATTACGGAGAAAAGTTCTTCCTCGCATATGTGAGTGAGTCCTGCTCTTCTTGTAAAGAAGCTAAAGGTGGTTTTGAAACTCTTGAAGAACACTTCGAAGATACATTCAAACCAAACGATGGCTTACCATTTAAGATGTACACCATCTTCTCTGATGAAGTCACAAGTGACACAACCAATGAACAAACAGCATTCGTCCAATATATGGATCGTAAATCATACTTCTTCGAAGAAGCTGCTTCTGCTGGATATAACTCAGATTACTTCCTCAATGGCAAAATCTCCGAAAGTGATTTACAAACTGTTGAATCATGTGACCCAGAAAACTTCTTAACACCAACTATCCTCCTTGTAGATTTTACTGGTAGTAATTCAGGTATTACAGAAGTTATGTTCGGGGTTACCGGTGACAACGATTATTCTAAAGCTGAAACGCTTCTTGATTGTTGGAACCATGAAGGCGATTTCGTCCTCAAATAATCTTAAAAAGCTAGCATTCGTTGCTAGCTTTTATTTATAACAATGTTATTTTCTCTTGTAAGCTTTTAAAACGGCTTCCGGAACTAATTTAGAGATATCTACTCCACTACTATATAGTTCATTAACGGCTGACGATGAGATGAAGCTTGTTTCAGCGTGGCTCATGAAGAATATCTCATCAATGCTTGGATCGATATATTCATTAGCTGCTGAGATCTTGAATTCATATTCAAAGTCAGTGACCGCTCTTAGACCACGGATGAGGCACACTGCTCCAACCTTTTTAGCGTATTTCACAGTGAGTCCAGTTGTTGAATCAACTTCAACATTTTTCATTCCTTTGGTTGCTTCTTTGATAATTTCAACTCTTTCAGACATTGAAAAGACACATTTCTTTTCTGGGTTGTCTGCTACTAAGACGATGACTTTATCAAAAACCTTAAGTGATCTTTTTAAAACATCAAGATGACCATTGGTAATTGGATCAAAACTTCCAGGATATACAGCAATTCTCATAATCATTTCCTCAATATATAGGCTTTAGCAAGTCCATATTTATACATCTTCACTTTAGCGAACTTAGTTTCATCAAGCGAAAGAATATCTTCGCTTTCTAAAACAATTATACCATTATCGGTTAATAGATTTCTTTTTAGTATGAGATCCACCACTTCGTTATAACAATTTAGCTTATATGGAGGATCAACAAATATTAGATCATACTTTTCACTTGTCTCATTTAAAAATGAGAGTACATCACGCATATGTACGGACACGTTAACATTTAAATTATTAGCGTTAGATTTAATGCATTGAACTTGCTCATAGCCCTTATCCACGAATGTTGCAGATTTAGCTCCACGTGATAAGGCTTCAAAGCCATAGCTTCCGCAGCCTGCGAAGAGATCTAAAACATAGGCATTGTTCACTCGATCAGCGATAGCTGAAAACACTCCAAGTCTAACTTTATCCATTGTCGGTTTAGTTAGAGTGGAATCTGGTGTTTTAAGTAAACGTGAACGAAATGTTCCTGATGTAATTCTAATCACAGAAAGTACCTCTATTTTTGATGAGACTATCAAACAATTCTTGATTGATTTTATTATATAAAAGTCTCACTTGTTTATATGCATCATTGTATTCTTTCACTAAAGGATGTAAATCGAGATTCTTCTTTGCTTCATATAGAGCTTTTTGAGCGTTTCTAACTTCTTGTGAATCTTCTTTAAAATGCTTTAATGCATCTTCAAAGTTCACTAAAGCAACATCCTTTTTATATGACAAAGTCATAACCTCTTCGTTTGAGCTAAGTTTTTTATCAAGTTCATTCAAGCGAACGACTCTAGGATCATTATTGATACTCTCTTTAAGAGTTATGATTTTTTCATTTAGTGAAGAATTCATATGTAAATATTATCAAATTTGTATCCTTTATGATACAATCACATTTATGAAAAAGTTTTTCAAGATTGTTAACGATAGTGCAAAGTCTCTTAGAGCAAGAAGCGTCGAGGTTAATGAGATCACTCAAGAATATATCGATTTACTCAATGAGATGCATGACTACTTAGTCGCCAGCCAAGACGAAGAGATTTCTGAAAAGTATCATCTTCGTGAAGGTGTAGGTTTAGCAGCACCTCAAATCGGAAAGAATATCCGCGCACTTGTTGTTTATTACAAAACAACAGACGCTGAAGGGAATGAGGTAGTTGTTGACCATAGACTTATCAATCCTAAAGTAATTTCTGAAAGTGTTAAGTTGGCTTATCTTGCTAACGGAGAAGGCTGCCTCTCAGTTAACGATGAACATAACGGATATGTTTATCGCAAAAACAAAATCATTGTTAAAGCCTATGAGGTCAAAGAGAAAAAAGAGGTTATCATCACCGCTTATGGATATGAAGCAATTGTCCTTCAACATGAGCTTGATCATCTCAATGGTGTGCTCTTTTATGACCACATTGATAAAAAAGATCCATTCAAGGTAATTGATGGTTCAGTTAGATTATAATCTTGCTTGAGCAAGATTTTTTCTTATATTTGACATTGAATTATATTTTAAATATAATGCATTTAGAAAATATCAACGAAGATAATTCGTCAATATTGGAGGCTAATATGGATTCGCCTATATCTATTTATGCTTTAGGAGGTCTCTGTGAAGTCGGGAAAAACACCTACTGTCTTGAAAGTGATGATTCTATCATCATTATTGATGCCGGGGTCATGTTCCCACCTGCAGATATTCCTGGTGTAAGCTATGTGGTTCCTGATTACACAAAACTAAAATCAGCTCGTCAAAAAGTAAAAGCATTATTTATCACCCATGGTCATGAAGACCACATTGGTGGTATTCCTTTTCTAGTACAAAACTTACACATTCCAGTAATATACGCCCCAAGATTAGCAGCCGCTCTAATTAAACATAAATTAGAAGATATGCGCATTAAAGAAGAAGTTAAAATCGTTGAATATGACCAAGACTCCGTTATTAATGTTGATATTTTTAAAGTTTCATTCTTCTATGTGACTCACTCAATTCCAGATGCTTATGGCATCTGCATTGATACCCCACAAGGTAGAATCGTCCATACTGGAGACTTCAAAATTGATTTAACTCCAGTAGGTCACGAAATCGAACTAACAAAAATTGCCATGATTGGTAAAGAAGGTGTTGACCTACTTCTAAGTGACTCAACCAATGCTGAAATAGAAGGATACACTCCAAGCGAGACAAATGTTCTTAAATCAATTAGAGAAATATTTGAAGCTACTCCGGGAAGACTTATTCTTTCAACATTCTCATCGAATATTTCACGTATTCAACAAATTATTCAAGTTGCTTTGGAATTCAATAGATACATCGCCATCATCGGTCGTAGCATGGAAAACGTTGTTCAACTTGCTAGAGACTTTGGCTATATCAAGATTCCTGATAAGAGAATTATTCCAGTAAGTGAAATACGTAATTATAAGTTAAATGAAATATGTATTCTTTGTACTGGTTCACAAGGTGAACCAATGGCAGCCTTAAGCAGAATCGCTAATGGCGAGCACAAAGATTTAACAATCTTCCCAGGAGATACAGTCGTCTTCTCTAGTAGTGCTATTCCAGGAAATGCCATTTTCATTGATAGAATCGTTAACCAACTCACCCGTAAAGGTGCTGAGGTTATGACTAATTCTGTCTTATATGCTGTTCACTCTTCTGGACATCCATCAAAGCAAGAACTACGCTTGATGCTCAAACTCATGAATCCAAAATATTTCATGCCTATTCACGGTGAATATCGTATGCTTAAGATTCATGGTCAAATCGCTGAGTCTTTAGGCGTGCCTAAAGAAAATATCTTCATTATGAATAATGGAGATACCATTAAGCTTTTAAAACACAAGATCACAACCGGAACAAGTTTCCCTGCCGATCCAGTCTATATTGATGGCAGAGATATCGGTGGCCTTGATAGTGCAGTTATCCGTGATAGAGCAAAACTTAAAAGTGATGGCCTTATCTCAATAAGCGTTTCTATTGATTCAAAATCCGGCAAAGTAATTTCTGAGCCGATCGTTATCACACGTGCTTTCTCGTTTGAAGACAAGCAAATCGTTGATGAAATCAAAGATGTTGTAAAAGAAAAGCTTGATCAAATTGTTTCTACTCATGCAACATTTGCCCAAATCAAGACCGCAATTAAGAATGATGTAAGTCAATTTATTAAACGTAAAACAGAAAGGGAACCAATGGTCGTCCCAGTGGTTATGGACCTTGTACAATGATTATTTTAGCAAGTGCTTCTCCAAGGAGAAGAGAGTTAATAAAAATGCTCGTGGATGAATTTGAAGTCATCCCAAGTGATGTTGATGAAAGCATCATCCATACAGAACCACACGCTCTTCCTGCCGAATTATCAAAGCTCAAAGCGTATTCTATCTTTGCAACTCATCCAAATGACACGATTATCGCTTGCGATACAATCGTCATTTCTAATGGCAAAATCCTTGGAAAACCAAAAGATGAAAAAGAAGCTAAAGAAATGCTTCAAGAATTATCTGGACATAAGCATGTTGTTATTTCTGGATATACATATATCAACAAAGATAAAGAAATCACTAGAACAGTTAGAACGTATGTGTACTTTAACAAGTTAAGTGATGAAACAATCAATGCATATATTAAAAGTGGCTCACCAATGGATAAAGCGGGAGCCTATGGAATTCAAGATAAAGAATTTAATTTAGTCGATCATATTGAAGGTAGCTTCTATAACGTCGTTGGATTCCCAGTTGAAGATATAAAAGCTCACTGCTTCAAAGACTAAAACATTTCACGATATAAAGTGGACATATCATCCTTGATAACAAGGATGATTTTATTTGACATTTTAATGACTGAATCAACACCTAACTCATTGAGTTTAGCTTCATTAACAACATTGTAATCTGTTAACACTAAAGTCATGCGTGAACCAGTTAATGAATGTTCAAGAATGTTTTCTTTGCCACCAAGTGCAAGAAGGATTTGTTCTCCTCTATCACTTAATTCTGGTTTAGTAACTTCCACCACTGCATTTTTACTTTTAACTTTTGCAATAATGAATAAAACTACTACTGCAATAAATGCTGCAGCAGCTAATGCGACAGCAATCCAAATGCCATAGTTTTTCAAAAAATCATTTAATGGATTGCTTGTTGGAGAATTATCAGTCAAGATTTTCATGACAATATGTTACCATATTAAAAGTTAAATATGTCTACAAATCTTGAAATTGAAGCTAAATCACTAATCGATGAGAAATCGTATCGTAAATTAGTAGAAGGTAAAACTGATAAATGTTACACCCAAACTAATTATTATTTAGACAACAAAAAATCTGAACTTCACAAGAAGAAACTTGGCCTTCGCGTCAGAGAAAAAGATGGTGAATTAGAGTTAACTCTAAAAGTTAAGCAAAAAGAGGGCAAACTTGAAATCAACCAACTCATTTCCGATAAAGACTTTTTCAATTTAAAAGTGAAAAGCATCTTCCCTGAAGGAGAGGTTAAAATCAAACTTTTAGAATATGAAATCGATGTTAATAAGTTATATGTCTTCACCACTTTAGTCACAATTAGACTAGACCTTGAATATAAGGGATGTCTAATCTCAATCGATAATTCCTCGTTCAGTGGCATCACCGACTATGAAGTTGAATGTGAAGCAGACTCAATGGAGAAAGCAAAATCAACCCTCATTGAATTTCTAAAAGAAAACGAAGTACCTTATCAAGAGAACTTCGTTAGTAAGCTAAAAAGAGCAAGAGATAGCCTATAGGCTATTTTTTGTTATCATCATCACAGCAGTCATCCAAAAAGCAAGGCATTGTGAGCTCCCTTCTTGCTCTTGGAATGAAGATAGAAATATCATCCGCATTATAGCCAACTTGGAGGCGATCATGTTCATCATCCACCATGATTGGGCGACGCAAGACGGATGGATTTTTACGAATAAATTCAATCATCTCAGAAACAGTCATTGATTCAACATCAACATTACCCTCTTTGATGATTTTTGATTTGTTGGAAATGATATCTTCTGTACCATTGTCGGTCTTCATAAGAATATTGCGAAGCTCTTCTGCTTTAAGTTCATCAGTAAAAATATTCTTTTCTTCAAAAGGGATGTTTTGGTCTTTAAACCATTTTTTAACCTTTCGGCATGAAGAACAACTTGGTGAGACGTAGATTTTTATCATGCCATAATTATTCAATGTTATATTCAATAAGTCAATTACTTATGTAAATTGACATTAATTAAATATACGACTTATAATATCATTTAGTTTTGAGGTATAAACTTATGGATCGAATTTTAAGCGGAATCAAACCTACAGGTCAATTAACACTTGGTAACTACATCGGAGCTATCAAGAACTTTTCACGTGTTCAATATGATGGGGAACCATTCCTTTTCATTGCTGATTTACACGCTCTTACACTTCCTATCGATCCAGAGGTTTTAAGAAAGAATTCTCGCGATGTTGCCGCTTACTATTTAGCAGCTGGTTTAGATCCAAAGCATTCAACCATCTTCCTTCAAAGTGATGTGTCCACTCATAGTGAACTTGCAATCATATTGCAAAACTACCTCTATATGGGTGAACTTTCACGTATGACTCAGTTCAAAGATAAGTCACAAAAGATGAAAGAAGAAGCTATTGGTTTAGGCTTATTTGCCTACCCAGTTTTAATGGCAGCAGATATCGTCTTATATGACGCAAAAAGAATTCCTGTTGGAGAAGACCAAGTTCAACACGTCGAGCTTGCACGTGACTTAGTGAAACGTTTCAATAACCGTTATGGTGAAGTCTTAACTATGCCAAGAGCAGAAGTTGCTAAAGTTGGCAAAAGAATTATGTCACTAAGTGACCCAACCAAAAAGATGAGCAAATCTGAACCTAAGGGTGATATCTATCTTTCAGATTCACTCGAAGTCATGAGAAAGAAAATCATGTCGGCAGTTACTGACTTAGGACATGAAATTAAATATGATCCTGAAAATAAGCCAGGCATTTCTAACTTGATGACAATCTTGTCATCATTATCAGGCAAATCCTTCGAAGAAATTGAAAAAGAATTTGAAGGTAAAGGTTATGGCGATTTCAAACGTGCAGTAGCAGATGCTGTCGTAAAAGAAATGGAACCATTCAAAGCTAAATATGAAGAAATCGTTGCAAGTGGCTTAGTTGATAAGGTGCTTGAAGAAGGCGCTAAGAAAGCATACGATGCTTCTAAAGTTGTTTTAACAAGAGTACAAAAAGCTGTTGGATTATATCGTAAATAATGGATAGATACTTAATAGCATTTGATATGGATGGAACTCTTCTTACTGAAAAAAAGAAGATTTCTTTTTTAACTCTCCATTATTTAAGAAAACTTACAAAGAAAGGACATCTAATTGTCCTTGCTAGTGGTCGCCCATCAAGAGCTTTGTACTCGTATTACAACCAGCTTAAACTTAAGACTCCGATGATATGTTATAACGGAGCCTATACTTTTTCTCCATATGACAAAGACTTTCCACCATTTGAGTTCGAGTTTCCAAAGGAAGTAGTCCAAAAATTATATAAAGAACTCCATCCATACATCGAACATGTTATGTGTGAAGATGACACGGATATTTGGGTGGATAAAGAAGATTTATATCTTGATAGATTCTTTTGGTATAAGGGGATGAATATCCATAAAGGAGATATATCAGAAATTCTCACCAAGAATCCGATGACCATGATTGCCCAAAAGAAAGAGGATTTAAAAGATAACTCTCCAATTGATAACATAGTTAAGCAATATAAAGATATCGATGTTAGATACTGGACAGGAAGTCCATATCTTGAACTATATTTTAAGTGCACTTCTAAAGGTGCATCTGTTAAAAAAATCGCAGAGTACTATAACATTCCAAAAGAAAAAATCATCGTCTTTGGTGATGCTGAAAACGATGTTGAGATGTTCCAAATTGCCGGAACATCTATCGCTATGAAAAACGGTAAAGAGTCATTAAAAAAACATGCAACGCATGTTTCTATCAAAGATAATGAGAATAATGGTATCTACCACACTCTTAAAAAGATAATTAAGATTTAAGATTATTTAATAGTTCTTTTTCTTCTTTAGCTAAAGGAGCAATAAAAGTCTTACCACTTAGATAATCAAGTGGTTTTTTAATATTCTTAAACATGATTTTCTCAGCGTGTAAAAATTGGTTTTCAAACTTATAGTTATCTTTGAAATATCGGTTTGATTTGAAATCTCCGTATTTTCCGTCCCCTACTACTGGATAGCCAACATTAGAAAGGTGAACGCGGATTTGATGTGTTCTACCGGTAACAAGTTCAACATTAACAAGTGTGTACATATCACCAATGTGTTCGATAGGTGTAACTTTGGTTAAGGCAGACTTTGCTCCGTCTTTCATCTTCGCAACTTTTACTAAGCCACTATTAGGATCTTTTAAAAGAGGTAAATCAACTTCCATATAGTGATCAAGATTGCCATTTACTAATGCGCAATATATCTTTGATATATCAGTCTTATCTTTGAAGAGATCTTCTAATAGTTGAAGGGTCGGAAGATTCTTTCCAAACACAACTAAGCCGGATGTATTTCTGTCGAGTCTATGAGCAGGTCCTGGAATGAAGCCATGATCAACTCGTGGATTATATTCACCTTTGAAATATAAATAATTTAAAACTTCATTAGACAAGGTGTTTCTTTTTTCAGAAGCGTCTCCGTGAACTAATAATCCTCTAGGTTTATTGACAACGAGGATATTTTCATCTTCATAAATGATTTGATATTTAAATGGTTCTTTTTGAAGCTCTTTTGGCTTAGAGAATTCTTTAAGTTGCTCATCAGTAACGTATATTGAAATGAGCTCATCTCTTTTCAAGATATAATCTTGTTTGACCCAATGGCCATTAACCTTAACATCTTTCTTACGAAATAACTTATAAATAAAGCTCAAAGGAGCCTCGTTTAAATATTTCCTGAGGAATTTATCGATGCGTTGATTTTCTTCTCTTAAAGAGACTTTGTATTCAATCATACGTAAAATATTATATGTTTCATTTGTAATTAAGTGAAATTAAAACTATAATTTAGACTATCGCGGAGGATTACCCAAGCGGCTGAAGGGGTGGGCTTGGAAAGCTCATAGGGCTCGAAAGGGTCGCAAGAGTTCAAATCTCTTATCCTCCGCCAGTTAAAAATAAAAGGCACATAGTGCCTTTTTTATATTCCTAAGTAGTGAGATAACACTATCCAAATGGCTAGTAATATGAGTATTGAACCACCTATAATTTCAGCAATCTCATATTTACCTTTGAATAGCTTAGTAATCTTCTTTCCAAGAAGAACACCAATTAAAGATATAACAAATGTGCATACAAGCACGATAGATACATGTAGCCAAATGCTTTGATACCATGGACATGCATATCCTTGGGATAAACCAGTATGGAAGGCAACGCCTGTTGCTAAGGCATCAATTGCAGTAGCTACTCCGTAGAGTAATACTTCCTTGACTGAGAATTTCTTGGTTTCAGTTTCTTCGTCTTTGTGTCTTAAAGATCTAATCCCTTCAACAAGCATCTTAATTCCAATGAAAAGGATAAGAGCGAAGGCTAACCATACAACGATGACACTAACAATATGCCCTGCTTTACTTCCAGAGGCTTGACCAGCAAGCACTTCGATTAGTTCAACTAACCAGAAACTAATTAATGGCATGATGGCTTGCATTACACCAAAGGTGATGGCGATGAATAATGCTTTCTTTTTATTGATATCAGAGTAGGTTAAACCATCTGTGATGCTAACAGCAAAAGCATCCATGCTTAAAGCAATTCCATATAAGAATATTTGAACGAGAATTTCTATAGCACTCATATGTAAAAAAGATGTGCTATGCACATCTTATTCAGCAGGTTTTGCCTCAACTGCAGGAGCTGGTTCTTCGATGACTTTGACAGCCTCTTTGACTTCAATGTCTCTATTGATTCCAGCATTTGTTCTTTGTTGACGACGAATTTGTTTTTCAATATCGCGATCAACTTTCTTAGCATTGTAGTTAAGGGCAAGAATAACAATGAGCATGCCAAAGGCAAGGAAGATGATACCCCAGACTCTAAAGTCGAATGGGATTTTAATTTTGGTAATCAATGCTTCTTCAGCATTCTTAACAAAGTTAGCGTTACGGTTTGAAATATGGTGACCAATGATACCAAATATCATTAAGGCAACACCAAAAACAGCAATCATACCGCCAGCGATATACCATGCTAATTCTTTCCAAGAGAGTTTGACTTTTTTCATTGTTTTTCCTTTGCTAGTAAATACTATCACTACTCACAATCATTTTCAAATGATTATGCACTAGCTTTGGCTCCTTGCATTTTTTGAGCCTCTTCAGCGAAGTATTGAATGTACTTATCATATGCTGGCTTCCAAGCATTTTCCCATTTCATGGTTTTGTCTCTTGCGATGGTCTTAACAGCAGTGATTACATCACCGAAGTTCTTTCCTTCTGGAAGAGCACGACGACCATTTGTCATTTCGATTAAGGCAAATAATGGGTCGATAAGTTCATAATAGTCAGCACTGATAAGTGGGCTGTGTTGACGGAGACTTGATAAGAAACCGACAATCTTAGATAAGTCATTTTGAATGAAGTTAGATTGTGGAGTAATTGCTCCATTAGCTTCTTGTCTTGCTTTGTTATATTCAGCAAACAAATGATCGAGATCATTAAGTAAGAGCATATTGGTGAGACCACGGTAGAAATATTCTTCTTTCTCTAAGAGAGAATCGAGTTCGGCTTCATCATATTTTTCTTGCTTTCTTGCTTCATTAACGTGTGCAGCAATAATAGCGCGCATTTCTTCGTGAATTGGAAGAACTGCTTCATAAACGGCAATGTGTTGAGCGGAATCAACACGAACTTCTGTACCTTCAGTGTTTAACTTAACAATTGTTGAATTCTCTGAGTAAACTGTGTCAAGAAGTTCTTTGATCTTGGCCATGAGTTTTTCTCCGGCTTCACCAGAATTGTCTAAGCAACTTTTTAAAGGTGTGTTTTGGGTGATTTCAGTGTTGATGATTTCTTTTCTTGCCTTATAGGCATTGACATCATAGCTATCTTTTTTCATAACGTATTCAAGGGTGTTGAAAACAACAACATCGAATCTTAAGAAGCTTGAGATAGCAGCTGTGAAATTATTCATTTTCTTTGTTCCTTTCTATATCAATGTAATTCTCTAAATCTGCGAAACGTTTAAGAGTGTGCTTTGCATACTTCGAGACCGATAGTGATGCATGAGACATACAGAAACTGCGTTCAGGGAAGGCAGTGAACATTGATATATCATTGCCTGAATCTCCGACGACGTAAACGTCGCTGTGATTAATCTTAAAATAATCTAGATAATATTTCAACCCCTCTGATTTAGAACAACCATGTGGAGAAAGTTCAATAAATTCATTTGACCATGAAGACTCGACACAATTTCCATATTCTTCACGAATAATTTTATTGGCCTCTTTGCAGTTATTGACATTCTTTTTACCGACACCAAAAAA
Organism: Bacilli bacterium; assembly: GCA_024695235.1. Taxonomy (GTDB): domain Bacteria; phylum Bacillota_I; class Bacilli_A; order RFN20; family CAG-826; genus Fiminaster. The sequence goes on from JAILIP010000006.1 coordinate 60,229, forward strand.
AATCATTACTTTGTAAACGTGGCCATTTGAGAGGATGTCTTCATATTTTTCTTTATTGACTTCAAAAGGTTCTTTATAAACACCTTGTTGAAATAACCATATTTTGTAGACGATGCGATAGATGATGGATTTAAACTTTTGTCTAGAAACAAATTGTCCATCATCACTCATTAACATAAAAGCTTTCGGAGAATACTTTTTTTCAATTTCATCGAGAACTTCTCTTAACTTATTACTATCAAAGTATGTTTTCTTAATGAATCTACTGTCCGCAACGATATAGGAAGAGTTACATCCAATCATGTCGACTGGACGATCAATTCTTTCAGCTGTTTTTTTAAGTGATTCATAATTGCGACCACTTATAAGAACTACTCTTCCGCCATTATCAATATGACGCCTTAGAAAGGCGAGACTATCCTTCGGAATCATGGAAATTCTTTTCTTTGGATAGAAAAGGGTGCCATCTAAATCAGTTGCGATAACTTTTCCCATAGCGTTAATTATATTAACAACATGTAAGAATTACAATTAAAACAAAAAGAAAAGAGCCAATTTAATGGCTCTAATCTAAGATACGTCTTACTTTAGAACGTTTTCGGCTTGGATAACACCATAGCCGCCATCTTCTCTTGTATAGCAAACGGAGATGCGATCATCTTCCTCATCAAGATAGATGAAGAATGTGTGATCGATCGCTTCCATTCTGGTGATGGCCTCATCAAGGCTCATTGGTTCTAGATATATCGATTTAGTACGAACGACTGTATCGTTTTCCTCTGGTTCAGCGATTGGTTCGATATTTTCTAAAGCAATAGCTTTACCAAGTGATAATTTACCACCACGGGAACGATCCATTCTCGTTTTGAGTTTTCTCATTTGTCCTTCAAGTTTATCGACTGCTAGATCAACTCCGGCGTATAAATCAGGATGACTGACTTCAGCACGTAGGTCCATTTGAGGTGTGAAAATTGTTACCTCAATCTTTGATCCAACCTTGTAGGATCTTACAACAACGCGGCAAGAAACACCTTCGTTAATGACGAAGTATTTGTCCATACGTGAAAGCTTATGTTCAACAGCTGAACGGATGCCTTCGGTGACCTCAATGTTCTTACCAATAATTTGGTATTTCATAAAGCTCTCCTTTCCAAATTATGCTATGAGATAATTTCTAATTTTATTATCGCAAAAATGCATTTAAAAATATAGTCTATTTCGATATTTTATTTTAATAACTTTTTAATTTGTTCGACCTTATCGAGTTTTTCCCAAGGAAGATTTAAATCAGGTCTTCCAAAGTGACCATAAGCAGCAATCTCTTCATACTTAAACGGAGGTTTTCTAAGAGATAAAGTTTTGATGATTTCATTTGGTCTTAAGTCGAAGACTTTGTGGATGATTTCAAGAATCTTTTCGTCATCATAATGAGCAGTTCCAAATGTTGTGATTCCTAGGGAAACTGGATCGGCTTTTCCAATGGCATAGCCAAGTTGAATCTCAAGTCTATCTGCAACACCTGCTGCGACAAGGTTCTTGGCAATATATCTAGCCATGTATGCTGCAGAGCGATCGACTTTAGTTGGATCTTTGCCGGAGAAAGCTCCTCCGCCATGACGAGATGCACCACCATAGGTATCAACAATGATCTTTCTACCTGTGACACCTGTATCACCTGCAGGACCACCAATTACGAATGAACCAGTTGGGTTGATGAGCACTTCAAAATCAGTCTCAAATCCAAAGGATTTAATAACTGGTTTCATGATTTTTTCTTTGATGTATTTAACAAATTCTTCTTTGTTATAGTCTTCATCATGTTGAATGGACATGAGGACTGTCACTACACGTGGATGTTTTGGATCTTCGTAGTCAATTGTGACTTGTGATTTCATGTCTGGACGAGCGTATTTGAACTCACCACTCTTACGAAGATTTGTGGCAACACGAACAAGTTTATGAGCGATAGAAATCGCCATTGGCATGTAGCCTTCTGTCTCGTTTGTGGCATAGCCAAACATGATACCTTGGTCCCCTGCTCCACCGATATCAACGCCTTGGGAAATATCTGGTGATTGAAGTTGAACTTTGACATCGATTTTGACATCATCAGCAGAGAAACCATACTCTTTTTTGGTATAACCAATTCGACGTATGACATCACGCGCAATCTTGTCGTAATCAGGCTTTGCTTTTGAGGTGATTTCACCACCAATTAGAACATAATTTGAGGTAGCAAAAACTTCACATGCAACACGTGAAGTTGGATCAACACTCAAACAATAGTCGAGTATTGCATCGGCGATTTGATCACATACTTTATCTGGATGTCCTTCTGATACTGATTCAGAAGTGAATAAATTGATTTCCTTTAACATCTTGGAATCCTCCTAAAGAAAAACGGTAATCCCACCAAAGGATAACCGTTATGAGGATATCCACTTATCGTTCAGAGGGTGGGCCTCTGCTAAGGAAGAGCACTTACTCATATTCGAGAGTTGCTACTGCGATTTTACATTCCTTATTTTCGCAGTTCTGGATAAGTTATGTCGTTATTATATATTAACTATTATTTATATTCAATATAAAAAAGGACTAGTTTTCTAGTCCAATTGTTTTAATGCTTGAGCAAGTTGATCTGGGCAAGAAGTTTTACCCGTTCTAGAACCACGGCACTCGATGCCTTCAAGTCGCTTGATTGCTTCTTCAACCTTCATTCCTTCGACTAGACGACATACTCCGGTTGTGTTGCCTTGACAGCCTCCAACGAATTTGACGGATTTGATGACTCCGTCTTCAGCGGTGATATAGATCCATCTTGAGCAGACATTTGATGGTTGAAAGGTGATGGTTTTTTCCATTATTTGACAATCCTTCCAAATACTTGTCCAGCTGCGCATGATGCATTGCACTCATCTGTATCAATGTGCATGGCAAGTGCGAATTTTTCACTGACACGAATAACTGTGTCACCGAAGATGGTTTTACGACCTTTTCCAGTATCAACTTCAACATTGACAATGTCACCATTTTTAACACCGAATTCTTCAGCATCAGCAGGTGTCATATGGATGTGACGTTTTGCGATAATTACGCCTTCTTGAAGTTCTACTTCACCAGCAGGACCTCTGAGGGTGCATTTGCCACTTCCAGCGATATCTCCACTTTCTCTAACTGGAGCAACTAAACCAAGTGTTCTAGCATCGGTAAATGATACTTCGACTTGGTTTGATTTTCTGACTGGTCCAAGAATTGAAAGCATGGCGCTTGGACGTGGGCCATTTGGATCTTTGGCGTTATATCCAACAACTTCAACTTTATCGGTTGATGCAAATTGGCCTGGTTGAGAAAGCATCTTTCTAACTTCTAATTGATGTCCTTTACCAAAAAGCACTTCTAAAGATTCTTGAGTAACGTGGACATGGCGGGCACTTGTTTCTACTAAAATTTCTTTCATTTTTCTAACCTCTTAGCGTAAGTATTTTATCATAAGAAAATCGAAATAATACGATTTTTACTTTTTTTCTTCCTTTATAGATATAAAGTGAGTAAACTTTAACAAGGAGAAGACTAATGGAGAACGAATTAATTTCAACTGAACAGTTAGTTCAACTTATCGAAACTAAAAACGTCAAAGAAATTAGACGTATCTTTGAAGTCGTCCCTACAATCGATATTGCTGAAGCAATTGATGATATTGAAGATGTCAAACAAATCGTCTTTATTTTTAAGACTGTTAAGAGTGAATATACCGCGGATTTATTCGCTGAACTTCACCCAGACACCAAAGAGAAATTAATTGCTGCAATGTCTGATAGCGAACTTGCAGACATTATCGAGTCTCAATTCACCGATGACTTAGTCGATGATATTGAAGATTTACCTGCCAACTTGGTATACCGTGTTTTAAAGAACGTTTCTAAAGAAAGAAGAGCGACAATCAATCGTCTTTTGAACTATAAAGAGAACACCGCCGGTTCAATCATGACCACCGAATTTTTGGTTCTCTTAGATACCTTAAGTGTTGATGAAGCTATCGCTCAAATTCGTAAAGTTGGTAAAACAAAAGAAACAATTTACACATTGTTTATCATCGACAAGAGACGCAACCTTGTCGGTACCCTCGACTTAGATGATTTAATCTTCGCAAAAGGTGATGAAATCTTAAGTGATTTAATGAATCGTGACTTTGTCACAGTTAACATTAACACCGACCAAGAAGAAGTCGCTAACTTGATTAAACGTTACGACTTGAATGCTATCGCAGTCTTGAACAATGAAGATAGACTCGTCGGTATTATTACCGTTGACGATATCATCGACGTCATCGAACAAGAAGCGACCGAGGACGTTGCTGCTTTAAGCCACGTTACTCCTTTGGAAGATTCTTATCTTGATACTTCACCATTCTCTATGGCGAAGAAATGTGTTCCATGGATTATCATCTTATTGATTCTTGGCACATTCACCACAATGGTTCTTGATAAGTTACAAGATCAAGCCGTTTTCACAATGGTTCCAATCTTGATTGCTTTCGTTCCAACACTCATGGATACAGGTGGTAATGCTGGCGGGCAAACAATCGCTCTTATGATTCGTGGTTTAGCCACGAAAGAATTCACTCCAAGAGACTTCTTAAAAGTTATCTTGAAGGAAGTTTTAACTGCGTTAATTGTCTCAAGCGTTATCCTTGTTTTCTCATTCCTTTGGTTCACCATGGAACAATACACTGGTATTGTCGGACTAAATATTAATGATCCAACTGGTCCAGCAATGACCATCTGGAACAAACAATGCTGGTCAATGGATTTCTTTGCTCATGCTGTTAAGGTATCTGCAACAGTTTCCATCACTTTATTTGCTGCATCATTCATCGCTAAGTTTGTCGCAGTTTGCTTACCACTTGGCGTTGCAGCTTTGAAGAAAGATCCAGCTATCGTTGCTCAACCACTTTTAACAACTATCGTAGATGTCCTTGCTTTGATATCTTATTTAGGAATTGCTACTATCGCATTTACTTTGATATAACTTTCACTTGTTAGTGAGCAAATAAAAGTGTATAGTAATTGTCGTTACCCCTGCAGTTATGGTGGAATTGGTAGACACGTACGTTTGAGGGGCGTATGGGGCGACCCATGTGAGTTCAAGTCTCACTAACTGCACCAGATAGTAAATTGAGATGGATAAAATCCATCTTTTTTTCTTGCTTACGTGAATAGGTACTAAAAATAGATAATTTGTGATTTCATTAGTCAATTGCTTGAATTGACTTATGTTTATCTAAATGATAATCTTTTTGCGAGGAAGTAAATATGAAGAAAAAACCAATTATCGCAATCATGTATGACTTTGACAAAACTCTTAGTACTACAGATATGCAAAACTATGGATTCATTCCTGCTTTAGGCATGACCCCAAATGAATTCTGGGGTAAGACAGGCGAATTCTCCGCTGCTACTGGCACTGAAAGAATTCTTTCTTATATGTGGATGATGATTGCTCTTTCTAAAGAAAAAGGCATTCAATGCACAGAGAAATGGCTCAATTCCCTTGGAAAAGATGTCGTCTACTATCAAGGTGTTGAATCATGGTTCAAACGTATCAATAAGTACGGCGCTGATCATGGTGTTATCGTTGAACACTATCTCATCAGTAGCGGTACAAAAGAGATTGTTGAAGGTACATCAATCGCTAAAGAATTCAAAAAGATTTACGGCTGTGAGTTTTATTACGATCCAGAAACCAAATTACCAATTTGGCCAAAGTTCGCTATTAACTATACCCAAAAGACACAATACATCTTCAGAATTCAAAAAGGTATTACAGATTCAACTGATGACTCTGTTAATAACAAAGCCGTCTCTAAGAGAATCCCGTTTGAAAATATGATTTATCTTGGCGATGGAATGACTGATGTTCCATGTATGGTTCTTGTTAAACAAAATGGCGGTAACGCAATCGCTATTTATAACAAGAAAGACCAAGTCAACGTTGCATCACTTATCCGTGGAGGGCGTGTTAATTTCGCATGTGTCGCCGACTATCGTGAAGGTAGTGATGTCGATCAAACAATCAAACTCATCATTGATGAGGTTTCATTAAAACATCAAATCAAGGTCAAAGAAGAACAACTTCTTAGAAAAGAACTTCGTACCGAGAAAAAATAATGAAAAATATTGCTGTAATTCTTCTTGCGGGAGATTCCACGAGATTTAAAAGTGATTCTCCTAAACAACTATTTGAGGTGAATGGAAAGCCGTTATTTTACTATTCCGTCAAACCTTTTGTGGAATCAAAGCATATTGATTCTGTTTTAGTTGTTTCTAAGAAAGAATACTTCGGTGATATTAAAAAATACTTCAACGAAGTCACTACTATTGAAGGTGGAGCGTCTCGTCATGAATCAGTCAAAAAAGCTATCAGTTATCTAAAAGATAAAGTTGATGATAACGACAACGTTCTTATTCATGATGGAGCAAGATTATTCTTGGATGATGAACATATCTTAAAACTGATTGAGGCGCTCAAAGATAATCAAGCTGCTACATTAGCTCTTCCAAGTGAAGATACATTAGGAGTTATCGAAGACGGTAAAATCGTTCAAATTCCTGATCGCAGTAGATATGTTAAAATCCAAACCCCTCAAGCATTTAAGTTCATGACTATTCTTAGAGCACATCAAGTCGATGCTTTCTCAGCAAGCGATGATGCTCAACTATGTTTAGGGATGAACGTTAAAGTGGCGTACGTTGAAGGAAGTAAAAAGTTTAATAAGGTAACAACTATCGAAGACATCAAGATGGTCGAAGGTTATCTTAAGGAGCAAAAATGATCAAATATAAAATAGGAGAAATTGTTGAAGGCACAATAATCAATATCCGTCCTTTCGGAGCGATTATGCTTTTTGATGATGGAACAAAAGGTTTGCTTCATATTTCCGAAATCGCCAATAGTTTTATTAAAAACATCTACCGTTATCTGCTCATTGGTAAAACATACCAAGTTAAGGTTATCGAAATAGCAGATGATGGTTTCTTAAAAGTATCAATGTCAAAAATCACCCAAGAGGAAAAAGATCAATATCGTTCAAGCAACGTAAAAAGAACTCCTGTGAGTGAAGATTGTATTGATTTTGAAGCACTCAAAAACAAAATTGAAGAATGGACAAAGGAAGAAAATTAGTATGGTAAAAGTAAACGCTGAAAATCTATTAGTTAACATTGATTTTGATAAATATCAAAAAAGAGCTAACGAAGTCAACAAAATGATCGATGAAAAATCTGGTCCAGGTAATGACTTTTTAGGATGGCTAAACTATCCAGAAACATATGATAAAGCTGAGTTAGAACAAATCATTAAATCAGCCGTATTTATTCGCAAAAATTTCGATGTATTAGTCGTATGTGGTATCGGTGGATCTTATCTTGGAGCAAGAGCAGGTATTGAGGCTCTTAAAGGTCTCCATAGCAAAGATAAACCAGAGATCATCTTCTTAGGCCAAACATTCTCCTCAGACTATGTTTATGAAACCCTTGAATATATCAAGGATAAGAAGTTCGCGATCAATGTCATTTCTAAGAGTGGCACGACAACCGAAACTGCTATCTCGTTTAGACTTTTGAAAGAACTTCTTGAAAAGAAGGTTGGCAAAAAAGAAGCCCAAAAAGCTATCTTTGCTACAACTGATGCATCTAAGGGCGCTTTAAAAGAACTTTCAATAAAGGAAGGCTATCAAACATTCGTTCTTCCAGGAGATGTCGGAGGACGTTATTCAGTGTTCACCGCTGTCGGATTACTTCCCCTTGCAGTGGCAGGTGTTGATGTTAGAAAACTCATGGCAGGTGCTTACAAAGCCATGGTTGAATTACGTAATCCATCACTTAAAGAAAACCAAGCATATAAGTATGCTGTTATCCGTGATTACTTCTATCGTAATGGTAAACAAGTTGAACTATTTGTTAGCTATGAACCAAGACTAGTTCAATTAGGTGAATGGTTCAAACAACTCTTTGGCGAAAGCGAAGGAAAAGACATCAAAGGATTACTCCCAGATTCTGCAACTTTCTCCACTGATTTACACTCTCTTGGACAATTTATTCAAGACGGATCAAAGGTTCTTTTTGAAACAATTTTATTCATCAAAAAGCCAATGAACGAAGTCATTATTCCTGAAGATAAAGAAGACTTAGATGGTCTAAATTACCTTAAAGGTAAATCACTTCAATTTGTCAACGAGAAAGCCTTCTTAGGAACACTTAAAGCTCATACCGAAACAGGCAAAGTTCCTAACTGCATTCTTGAGATGGAAAAACTTAACGATGAAGCAATGGGATATTTGTTCTATTTCTTTATGAAAACTTGCGCGATGAGTGCATATCTACTTGATGTGAATCCATTCAACCAACCAGGCGTTGAAGTGTATAAGAAAAATATGTTCCATCTCCTCGGTAAAAAAGGTTATTAATTTATTTGATTATTTAAATCAAGTTTGTTATATTTATTTAGCACGCTTTGAAAGAGTGTAATTGTGGATGTTTAGCTCAGTTGGGAGAGCATCGCCTTTACACGGCGGGGGTCAGGAGTTCGAGCCTCTTAACATCCACCATTATCTAAAAAAGCGTATGTGGAGGAATAGCGAAGCGGCCAAACGCGGTTGACTGTAAATCAATTCCTTAGGGTTCGGTGGTTCAAATCCACCTTCCTCCACCACTCTCATTGGGGTGTAGCCAAGCGGTAAGGCAACAGACTTTGACTCTGTCACTTCGCTGGTTCGATCCCAGCCACCCCAACCATTAGATTGACGCGTAGAATGTCAGTCTTTTTTTATTCTTTTGTATAAAAAAATCAAAAAATTGTAGCATATTATATTTACATGTGAGATAATAACAAAGCAATTTTATATAAATTGCGTAAGTCTCCCCGTAGCTCAGTTGGCTAGAGCACTCGACTTTTAATCAAGGGGTCGGACGTTCAAATCGTCTCGGGGAGACCATTTAAAAAGCCCAGGTGGCGAAATTGGTAGACGCAAGGGACTTAAAATCCCTCGAGTGAATAACTCATACCGGTTCAAGTCCGGTCCCGGGCACCATATCAATTACGCCGCCTTTTAAATTACATTGGGGCGTAGCCAAGTGGTAAGGCAGCGGACTCTGAATTCGCGAGCACTGGTTCGATCCCAGTCGCCCCAGCCACATAAGGAAAGGAGAAACATTAATGAAGAAAAACCCATTCATGTTGTCATTAATCGGCATCGCAGTTGTTCTTGTTTGTGTCGGATTAATGTTCATTCCTGGATTTGCATTACTTAATGGTGGAATCAAAACTATCCCTCAAACATACTTGAACGGATATGAAGTTATCTTCCATTATGTTGTCAAAAGCACATACTTTGTAGACAATGCCAAAGGCAGAGCTTCTGCCGGCGGAATCATTGCTCTTGTATTCTTAGCTCTTGGTCTTGCAAGCTTAGGATTATCCAAGAAAAGCTCAGTCCTATCGTTACTCGGAGGAGTGCTTGTTGCTCTTGGTGGAATTATGATTCTCCTTATGCCATTATGGTTCATGATTATCTATGATAATGGCAAAGTTCAAGCTGGTTGGTTAGCATACGTTATCGGCGGTGTTCTTACTGTCGTCGGTGGACTTCTTGTCTATGTCGGAGTTATGAGACTTAGAGAAGAAAAGAATCAACTAAGCAAACCAAAATCACAACAATATTCTTACATTAGAAAGTAAAAATAAAACTGGCCATGTGCCAGTTTTATTTAATCTCGACAATCTCACATTTACGATGTGGGGTTTTCTTTTTATGGGAGTAGTTATGTTTCATTAAATGAGAATATAATTCTTCTTCACCTTTTTCAGTTATACGAAGATACATTCCATCACTATTCTCGTCATATATGTAACTTAGGTATCCTCTTCTGACCATATTTAGGATATATGAGCAGAGTTTTCTTCCTTGGAAGGATATTAACGTGCCGAAGGTGCTAATGGCGATGTATTGGCGTGTTTCGGTGTCTAATTTGCCCATCAAAATATTATTCACACCCTTTGGGGTTGGATATTTATGGATATCGTTAAGTTCTTTAATTGTTTCCATGATCTTATAATGGGAAACAGTTAAATGAAATTCGCTTACTTTTTTACGCTTTGGCATAAAATTAGTTTAGCATATTTCTTGAAAAGAAAAATTAGATTAGTATAATTCTTTTATATGAACGAAAAAGAAACAATTGAATTAATCAAAGAAACGTTAGATAAAATTCGTCCCTTCATCAATCGCGATGGAGGAGATATTGAATATGTCGATTTTATTGATGGAATCGTCTATGTCAAAATGCTCGGAGCATGTGAGGGCTGTTCACTCATCGATTCAACTCTCTCAGAAGGAATTGAAATCATTCTTATGGATGAAGTTCCAGGAGTGCTCGGAGTTAAGCTCGCAAGTCAAATGCCAGCAAAAAAGGAAGGAGAATAATCCTTCCTTTTTAATTACGCAGTAATTAGTTATTTGATTCTTTGATATTGCTTATTAGCAGATGTCTTAAAATCTTGAGCTTTAATCTTGCCCATTTCTTGGATTGTATCAGCGATGACATCACGAACATTGAGTTTTGTGTATTCGATGACTGGATCACCGTTTTCCATGAATGGGAAGGAAGCATTTGTGGCTAGATAATCAGTTGTGAGATAGTAATAATCTTTACTTGAATCAATTGTCTTATCGTAGACATTATTGTATCTAGCAGCATTGAGCTTAGTTGAACTTAAATAAGATTTAAGGTTCTTGCCACTTGTCTTCATGATGACAATTTCATTATCAAATGGGAAAGCAGCGTAGACATCACCATAGATGATCTTACCTTTTTCTAAGTCAGCACGAACTCCACCACTCTTATTTGTGAAGGCGGCTGAGATTTCAATTTCATTATACTTAGCAGATGTTGCTTTATTCATAGAATAAACTGCGAGGTTGCCGAGTTCATCTTCTTTAGAGAACTTAGCATCTGCTTTACCGAGTTTACGATTCTTAACAGCGTTGATATATTTCTTGCTATATTGATCATAGATACCGGTGATATCTTTATCTGGAGAATAATCTTGATAAGTTGGATCAGCATCAACATTACCAGTTGCTGAGACTATTTCTTTGGTAGATTTATTAATCTTAATAGAAGCATGAGCAATACCGCGACCATAGTTTTTGGTTTCAAGCATTGGTGCGCCTGTCACTGATTCTTTTGTGATATTAGCGTGTGTGTGACCACCGAAGATAGCATCAACGCCTAAATCAGGAACTGTAGCTACTCTAGTTTGAATTGAATCAATATCATTATGTGTTGACCAAACAACAATATCGCATCCTTGTTCGCGAAGTTTAGCGGCTTCAGATTTAGCTGCAGCGACTTCATCAGTGAATTCTAAATCAGTAATAGCTGCTGCAAGAATTGAATCGCGGATGTTATCGCCGATTGTACCGACGATACCAACTTTAAATCCACCACGTTCTACTATAGTAGAAGCTTGGCAGTATTCTGGATGATCAGTTGTGCCTTTTTTGAAGATATTTGCACCCAAGAATGGGAATGTAGCACGGTCTTTATTGTTTTGAATCCAAGAAGTTTCTCCTGCTTCCCAGTCGAACTCGTGGTTACCAAATGTCATAGCAGAAAAATTCATAACATCCATTGCGTATGTAACAAGATTTCCACGTGTAACGTTAGAATCAGCGCTTCCTTGCCACATATCTCCGCCAGAGATGAGGATTGTTCCACCTGGATTGTCTTCACGTTTAGCATCAAAATATGATGATAGTCTTTCAATACCAAGTTCTTTTTCATCTTTGTTATAAACAGTAGCACCATGGAAGTCACTTACTTCGTAAATATCAAAATAAGCATAGGTGTCATCTTGTTTAACTGCTCCACTACCTTTGTCTTTGAATTGTGGTAAATCAGGTGTGTAATCTGCTGGAACATGATCAACAGCCTTTCCACCACTACAAGAAGTTAGAAGAGGAAGAATAAGTAAAACAGGAATAAGTTTTTTCTTCATAATTTATCTCCTTATTAATTCTATTATAATAGAAAATTTTCCTTTCTGTTAACAATTACATAGCCGTCACGATTGTATACATCTTCGCGATTATATCTAATTGGAGTGCCATCAAATTTAAGGATAAATCCACCTGCTTGTTCAACGATTGCTTGCATAGCGCAGGTATCCCATTCCTTGGTGTTACTTGAAAAACGATATGACATTTCTGCTTCACCTTTAGCAATAACACAACCTTTAATTGTCGCTCCAACGATATGTTGATGTTTGATAACATCGGAGTGTTTTTTAATCATCGCTTGTTCAGTTTCATTACTATGGAAGCGAGACACAAGAGTGGTTAAATCAGTTGTCTTATCATTGCAATGAATCTTAACTGGCTTAGAGTGCTCATTTTTTAGGTAGAATGACCCTTCACCTTTAACTGCGTAGAATATCTCACCAGTAACAGGAATCATGATCACTCCTAAGACTGGTTCGTGCTTATATGATAGACCGATATTCACGGTGAATTCATCGCTATGAGCAACATACTCTTTTGTCCCATCAATTGGGTCAACGATAAAGACATAGTCTTTATCAAGTCTACTTCTATCATCGACTGATTCTTCGGTTAATAAGCCATAAGACGGAAAAGCAGAACTTAAAAGGCCACGGATAATGTTGTCCGCGGCTTTATCGGCTTTTGTGACTGGAGAGTTATCAGACTTAATTTCCACACCTAAGTCACGTGAAGTATAAACTTCCATGATGACTTTGGAGGCTTTTTTTACAGCATTAAGTGAAACTTCTAGTTCTTTATTTAGCATCTTTTTTTAATTCTTCTACAACCATTGCTTCTAAGTCTTCAACGACTTTCATAGCAAGGGAGAAATCTTTTTGGTTATCTAGACGTGCACCGGCAGCATGTTCGTGTCCTCCACCACCATACTTAACAGCGACTTTTTGGACGTTATAGTTATGGCTTCTAAATTCGACACGGATTGTTCCTTCTGGGCTTCTTGTGAATAGTGTCCATACTGGGCAACCTTTAATATTACCGATGACGTTAACATTCTTGCTTACTTGTTCATACTTTAGACCAAATTGTTCATAATCAGGGACATCTGCAAAGCAGTAGATGACATTATGTTCAGTAGTTTTAAATTTAGAAACAAGCAAAGCTTGATATTTAACATAGTTAGCATCGCTTTGGTATAAGACCTTAAACATCTTTTGAGGATCAACTCCGATGTCGTATAAGTCTGCGACAAGGCGATGGGTTTTGGAATTTGTTGGAGAGTATCTAAATCTTCCAGAGTCTGTACAAATACCTAAGTAGAGTAAGTGAGCAGCTTTTGAGGAAATCTTTAGATGGAATGCTTCCGCAAATTCAACAATCATTTGGGCACATGCGATTGAATCAGTATCAACCCATTTGATGCCAATGAATGGTGTGGATTCAATGTGGTGATCGATTTTGACGATTTGTCTAGCGGTCACGATACGTTGATCCATGATACGAGGCGTTTCACTGCAATCAACGATGATAGCAAGAGAGTTCTTGACTGTTTCATCATCGACTTCATCATATTTTCCAAGCATATCATATAAAGCATCTTGGCCATATCCAAGAGAATATATTCTCTTGTTTTTGAAATTATCACGAAGAATTTCGCGTAAGCCTAAAGAAGAACCATAGCAATCGCAGTCAGGATTAACATGACCATGGATTGTGATGATGTCGTACTTTTTGATTAACTTGAGAATTTCTTTTGCAGCTTTATCCATTAGAAATCTTCATCCTCATCTTTAGGTTTATCATAATCTACTTCTTCATTTTCTTCGTCTCTTTTTGAGAGTTCTTCACCGAGTTCTTCTTCGAGAAGTTCTTTTTCTTCGGCGTCGATTTCTTCTTCATCATCTTCGTCTAAGAAATCATATTGCTTATGAGTTTTTTCATAAGAATATCTGGATGATAGATCCCAAGTCTTATCATCTAAAAGAGTGAATCTTGAGTCGGATAATAACTGAGTGTACAAAGAAGAGATTTTGCTTTTTAAAGCATCTTCTGAAATTTGAAGATTGCCTTCTTTTACTGAACGATCAAAGAGTTCTTTGAACGTTAATGGTTTGTTTGATGCATTTAGGACATTCAATGCGTGATTGATTAGGGATGTTTCAGACATTTTAATTACCTCTTACATGACATTAGGAGATGATACCCCAATAACATCAAGGGCATTTCTCATAGTGATTTTAGCAGCCTTTGCTAGAGCAAGACGGCTAGAAGTGACATTGAGATTGTCACGGTCGATAACACGACATTCAGTGTAGAAGGAGTGAATTGCACTCGCGAGTTCTTGAATGTATGTAGCGACAATGTGGGGCGCACGTTTAACTGCGGCATTTTGAATGACTTTTGGGAAATCGTTGATACATTTGAGCAAATCGATTTCTTGCTTTTCTTTCAACTGTTTACCTGTCTCATCCAAAGGAATATCTTTGGCTTGCTCCAATACTTTAAATAAACGTGCATGAGCGTATTGGGCGTAGTAGACAGGGTTTGATGAAGAATGTTCTAAAGCAAGGTTGAGGTTGAAGTCAAGGTGAGCACTTCCTGCACGAGCTACAAAGAAGTATCTAGCAGCGTCCACTCCAACTTCTTCACAGAGTTCACGTAGTGAAATACCTGCACCTGTTCTTTTAGACATTCTAACTTCTTCGCCATCTTTGATAAGACGGACGATTTGAATGAGTTCGATTTCAAGGGTATCTTTGGAATATCCTTGCATCATAAGAGCAGATTTCATACGGTTGATGTAACCATGATGGTCTGCGCCTAAAACGTCGATGAGCAAATCATATCCTCTTGAGAGCTTGATAAGGTGATATGCAATATCAGGCATCATGTAGGTGTATGATCCATCGGATTTAACAACGCAACGATCCTTATCGTCTAAGAAATCGGTTGTTCTTAAGAAAACGGCACCATCTTGAACATAGGAGTAATTTTTATATTTCTCTTCAAGAACTTTTTGAACATGATTATCCTTGCGGACATCAGTTTCTAAAGTGACAATGTCGAATTTGACGCGATACTCTTCAAGATCTTTCCAGATTTTGTTGAGTTCGGCTTCCATACCAAATTGGGTAATGAATTCAAAATTCTCTTTTGTCTTTTCAAGGTACTTAGCACCATATTTCTTATTGAATTCTGTGGCGATATCTATGATATCTTGAGCGTGATATGAGTCTTCCGGAAGTTCAACTTTCTCCCCGTTGAGTTGACGATATCTAATATCTAAAGATAACCCAAGGGTGTAGATTTGATTACCAGCATTGTTGACATAATATTCACGTGTGACATCATAGCCAGCAAAATCATAGATTCTGCAAATGGAATCTCCAACGGCTGCGATACGTGCGTGACCTAAGTGGAGATCGCCAGTTGGGTTAGCGGAGACGAATTCAACATTAACTTTAATGTTTTTCTTTTCTCCTCTACCATAGTTTTTATCCTCATCGAGAACTTTTTTGACAATTGAATTGATTGTGTCTTTTTCTAAGAAAAAGTTGATAAAACCAGGACCCGCAATTTCAATCTTGGCGATTCCTTTTTTATCAATTAAAGCAATAAGAGCTTCAGCAAGCGCTCTTGGAGCACATTTAGCTTTAGATGCATACTTTAAAGCAGCATTACATGCGTAATCACCATGAAGTGGATTTTTGGTGTTTTCAACAACAAAATCATCACTGGCATCAGCGATACCATGATTATGTAATGCATCTATCACTCTTTGTTTTAAATCTAATTCAATGTTCATAAAGCACGATAATTATATTTAAGGAATATTGCTCTTGCAAGTGTTATTTATGTTTTAACATAAGAACACATTGAGCTTTGCAAGCTTTGCCCTCACCGATTGGGCCAATTTTGTTGAATGTCATGGCCTTGATTGAAACGTTGATTGGACGTGTATCAAGTAGTTCAGCAATTCTTTCTCTCATTGGCACAATATATTCACGAAGATATGGATGAGCAGTTGCAATTTGAATATCAACGTTATTGATCTTAAATCCTTCTTTGTGCATGATCTCAACAACAGTCTTTAAGAATTCTGCACTAGAGATATCTTTGTACTTTGGATCTGTTTCTGGGAACAAAGTTCCAAGATCTCCATATGTCATTGCACCTAAAATAGCTTCGGTAACAACATGGAGAACGACGTCAGCGTCACTATGACCATCAAGACCGACTTCGTTTTTGATTTCAATTCCACCAAGGAAAAGTTTTCTTCCTTCTTTGAATGGGTGGATATCTTCACTAAAACCAATTCTAAACATGGTTTATTTCTCCTTTACACATTAAATTTATAAAAGACTATATCTCCATCTTTCATTTGATATGTCTTTCCTTCAATTCTTAATTTTCCAGCATCTTTGACGGCTTGTTCACTACCGAGAGCTTTGATGTCATCATAGGAATACACTTCTGCTTTAATGAATCCTTTTTCAAAGTCAGTGTGAATGATGCCAGCGCATTGAGGAGCAAGCATGCCATCTTTAAATGTCCAAGCACGGCACTCATCTTCCCCAACTGTAAAGAAGGTGGAAAGATTGAGTAGCTTATATGTTGCTTTGATGATTTTATCTAAGCCTGATTCAGTTGCACCTAATGTAGTCAAGAATTCCATTCTTTCTTCTTTAGGAAGAGAAGATAATTCATATTCTATCTCACAAGAGATAGGAATAACTTGAGAACCCTCTTTATCTGCGATCTCTTTAACTTGATTTAGATATTTGCAATTGTCTAAATCCATGTAATCGCTGTCAGAGACGTTAGCAACATAGATGATTGGCTTAAGAGTTAAAAGATGATAGTTTTTGAAAGCAAATTCATAGTCTTCATCTTTTAGTTTGAGTAAACGTGCTGGTTCGCCCTTAAGAAGAATTTCTTGAAGCGGAGTAAGAATGGACATTTCATACACCGATTCTTTGTCCTTGTTGATACGGGCTTTATTAGAGATATTTGCAATGCGTTTTTCAACGGTAGCTAAATCCGCCATCGCAAGTTCAAGATTGATTGTCTCGATATCGCGCTTTGGATCAACACTTTCATCAACGTGGATGATTTCGTTTGAATCAAAACAGCGGACAACTTCAACAATTGCATCACACTCACGAATGTGAGAGAGGAATTGGTTTCCAAGTCCTTCACCTTTACTCGCACCTCTAACAAGGCCAGCAATGTCATAGAATTCAAATGTTGCTTGAATTGTCTTTTTTGGATTGAAAAGATTGGACAAGAAAGTCAATCTCTCATCTGGGACATTAACAACACCGGTATTTGGGTTGATTGTTGCGAAAGGATAATTCGCAGCTTCAACGTGTGAATTTGTAATAGCGTTGAATAAGGTTGACTTACCAACGTTTGGGAGACCGACAATACCTGCTTTTAATGACATAATTCTTTCCTTAGGACCGGCTTATTTTATAATAAGAAGTTACTAAAGTAAAGCACAAAAATAAAAAGCCTACAAATTGTAGACTTTTTAACGTCATTTATAAACTTTTATATTTAACGCGCGTAATCCTTTTTCAGATTCTTCGAGGTCGAACTCAACATCAGCATCAACATCGACGGTTTTAAAACCGTCCATAACAAGCGACGAGTAATGGAAGAAGATATCCCTCTTGTCATCACTTCTAATAAAACCAAAACCTTTCTTCGGATTGAAGCGAACAACTTTGCCTTTCATGTTCTCTCCCCCTACTGCAAATGAAGCAGCTTATCAAAGTTTGGATATAGTTATGGTGCCTTGAAATTGGTCACAGTTTCCAATTGAGAAACGGTAACCGACTGTATTGCCACCATTAAACTTAGTTGAATTATAAAAGAATTGAGAAGATGCTTCAAGTGTTTTTCCACTTGTGAACAAAGTATTGTTCGATGCAGCTTTTCCAGTTTTGAATGTATTTGTTCCATTTGCTTCGAGTAAATGGAGTAATTTGTAATCGTCTTTGTGCTCGTTTAAATAGGAGTATGATTTTGAATTTGAGGCTCCAACAGCGTATGTTTTTCCTGGAGTTAATGATGTGACATAGTCCACCATTTTTCCTCTCACACCGAGTTCAACAACACGAGCGTCAATGTGATAAATTCTAAATCCTGGAATGGTGTACATTTGATAACCATTACCTGGATATGCGCTTTGTGAATCTTTTAGATTCATTCCGTTAGGAGTGTAGTATTCAATTGCGATATATTCATCCTGAATAGAGCCATTCCAATTATCGTTAACAATGATCGCATCGCCGTAACCAGCAGATGTTCTAAGAGTGAGTGTTACTGATGAATCAGTTTTAACATAGTAAGGATTTGTCCAACCCAAAGACATCTTGGAGTAGACGCTTTCATCACCAATGTTAAATGAATGCATTTCAATTTTGCCAGATGGATCCCATCCACCTTGGTCATAACAGTAATAATCATCGAGGCCTAGAAGGTGTCCAGTCTCATGAATTATTGTGTGACCATCGATTTGATCACCATAAGCGGCATAGACATATTCGCTTTTCTTATTTTGGATGATGAAGTCATATGAAACCCACATGTAACTATTAACTGTTGGAAGAGATGAACTTGGATCACTATCATTCCAATAGACCCATGCCCAATAACCATTGTCAGCATTGATTTCATTGGAGTAGACAAAGATTACAGAATCGATAAAACCATTGTTATCGGTATCATATTGCTCACGCAATGATGAATAAGATGAACTATTTTCAAATTCTTGAACAATGATGGTATCCGGATTAACATCATCTCCGTTTGTGCCTAATCTAGTTAATTGGCTTGTAGAGTATTGACTCTTTAATACTGGAGCAACTTCACCGCTGATATTAAGTTTTCCAAAGCTTGAATAATAATAAAATGATTTAACTGAGTGCCAACCCGTATCGTCTGGTTCACCAAAGAAACCATTTTTAACATTGTTAAGCATCTTTGTTGTCCATACCGGAGCATCTGTTGCCATAACTGGAACAACTAATATTTTAGCGTCTCCAGTCGATTGTAAATTGTACATGCCAAGAGTTTTATGAACATCATTCAAAGAGTATGCATAGTCAGTGACTTTACGATAGCCATCCCCTTCATCAGGTTGAGCGGCAGCTATTTCTGGAATGTCATACTCGAATTTTTTAGGCTTAGCAAAACATGATGTTAAGGTAACACTTGAGGACAATATGAGAGCTAAATAACCAAAATATTTCATATCTCTACTATTTATAATAAGTTATTTCTTCTCTTTTTTCATGAAGAAAAGCAAAACAACAGCTCCTACAAGCAAAACAGTGATTAACCAAATCATCCAAATAGAATAGTTTCCAATGACAAATGACATGGTTAGATATGCACATGCTGATAAGGACACGACTATGAAGCAACTTGATAGCAATTGTCCTAACCAGACGTTGATTATCTTGAAGAATATGTATGTGAAGACACTGATTAATGGTGTGGCCCAAACAAAGGCGAGCCAGTAATGTGTTTGACCAGTTCTATAAAAACCGATAATGAAAACGATAAGGGACACTAACAAAGTTGCTAAGGAGCAAAGGAAAAGAACCGCCATCTTTTTGAATAGGCCGCGTACTTTTGGAGCAACATATTCCTTTTGAATGTCTTTGTCGTCATTTAAGAAATATTCAATATCTACTCCAAAGAGTCGTGACAAAAGATATAGGGTTTCAATATCAGGAACTGCTTCTCCTCTTTCCCACTTTGATACTGCTTTATCAGAATAGTTTATTTTTTCAGCCAAATCCGCTTGAGTCCAATGGTTTTTCTTGCGGAGCTGAGTAATATTATTTGCAATGTTTTCTTTTATATCCATAATTCAATTCTCTACTAACCGTAGAACAAGTTCTACATGACGCATTCTATTAACTTAAATGAGCTAATAGACCGCCATATATATTAGTAAAGTAGGCAAAAGATTGCAAGTGTGAATATTTTTATTTCATCTATTGAAAGATGAATACAAATATGTTTTAATAATTGAGCTGGAGCTAGATTCCACTTATTAGTGTTGAATTCTGAACCTCGGTTCTGCGACCAGCATAGCGTTGCCATCAACGCTTTTTCTTTATCTTATAAGGATATCCTCTAGTATAGATACTATCTACAAATAGACTTTTGTGATGATAAACTAAGTATTCTTTCGTGGATAATTCTTCATCAACAACATAGTTGCTTAAATTGTTCGGACTATGAGTGTATCTTAAATTAGTCCATGTTTTTTCTGTATGCGAAATCTGTTTTGCAGGATGCTTGGTTTTTTTATGGAAGAAAAACATACCATCTCCGCCATTAGGATATTTTCTATAATGCTTTTGTCTATTTTTGTGTGACATTTTTATCACCCCTTTTCTTTTTGGTAATGAGTTTTACAACTACATAGCTTGTTATGGCGCTAACAAATATTGAGATTCCGAACACAATCAATAAAGGCAATGGATTGAACTGATATTTGACGCTTGCCATCACCATGTCTCCGAGTTTTTTTGAAAGTATGACGTCGACTAAAACAATCTCTATTGCTGCTAGTGCAAATGAGACAAGGCCGTGTAAAAGTGATTGAACAACAAATGTCGATTGAGAATCTTTGATTCTAATCCCTAAATAGTAGAAGAGATTTAGTTCATCTTTACTTTCAATAACGTTTAACATCACAACTGTGCTTAGTAACAAAACAGATATGATTGTGGCTAATACTGAAAATGCGATAAGAATCGTGTTCGCATATGAAAGTGTTGAGCCAATGCTTTTAGATATTTCAACTGTTGGGCTCGAGAACGTATAGTTACTAAATATTTTATTGAAGCGATCGCATATCTTTTCTGAATCAGCTTTTTCATCTAACTCAAAGACAACTGCTTTTGGGATTAGATTGAACATCGATATTCCAAGTTCATCTCTAAAGAAAGATATGGTCCAATCATTGTCGTGATAAATATAGGTGGCATTTTCGTTTACTATGCCAGTAACCACTACTTTAGCAGTGTAGTAATCTTTTTGGAGTGAATTATCATTGTTCAAATATTCGTTTATAACACCCGAAATATATAGCTCTTTTCCATAAGCATTCCCACCTAGCTTTTCATTAAGTCCTTTTGATATTGCTATTTCTTTGTTGTGGGCAGGCATTCGCCCAGAGATGAATTCTTTTGGTTTGGTAGAAAACTTTAATCCACCTGAAAGACTTTTTAGGTAGTTCCCTCCAACCACTCCATCAAGCAAAGAAACATTTAAATCGCTTTCAATGTCTAATGAAGAATCGGCATCAATTGTCTGATTTAAAAGGTTTTCAGATAAGGACATGTACACGTTTTTAGAAAACCCGCTCAGCATGTTTGAAGCGTATGATGCATATCCATAATCAGATATGAAGTAGTAGTTATCCATCCCCTTTTCCAAAGAAGATACTTTATTCACTACTTCTGCATTAATCGCATTTTTATCTACAAAGTAGATAAATACTCGTTTTTCTCTACACACTTCATTGCTTTTACATATCAAGGGATTATATGAATAACTCACTCTTTCAAAAACAAAATCATACAGGTTTGGATCATAAAATGTTTTGTTAATAAACACAGATGGATCTTCGTATGTTTTGAAGTAATAAATTTTGTACATTTCCCATGGGTAAATACTCACTCCATCATCATCACTAGGAAGACGCATCATGTCCTCAAAAACAGCTTCGTTCCACCGTTGGTTATAATGATAAAAACATGATTTGTTTGTTTCAGTAACTGCTACTACTTTGAATAGTTGCTCATCATCGTATTGCCAATAAGAATTCCTAACCTCTAAGGTAATAGTAAGATCATGCGTTCTTGCATATTCGCCTAGCGAATAATAGTTTCTTTGTATCTGCAGTTTGAAACATATATTTACCATATCAACATAGTTGAGTCCTAAAATAAGTTCGTCGTTTTCAAGTTTTGTCGGAGTGTATGGATAAAGAAGCATTGGACTTTCGTTATTTAACCAACGATAGTCGTTGATATTTCTTGTGGATAAAGAAGGGATATCAACTTTATACGATGTGGATGATAAGTAGAAATTGTTTCTATCTTTAAAGAAGTTTTCAAAGTTCACCAGATAAGTTGCTCCGACTCCTTCAATATCTGACTCATATTTTTGATGAATTGCTTCCACCATATGAGATGGAGCCGAATACGCTGTTGAAACAGTGTTTTGATTGTCTTGTTTCAGATTCATAACTATTTGATTGCCATTAGTTAAAGACGAAAAAGCGTTTTTAATCTTGCTTGATAAAGACAACGAGATTATCAAAGATATGCCTATCCCGGTTAAAGACATAGAGAGCACTCCGTTGATAATGAGGCTTCTAAACTTTTTGCTCTTCATCTTTCTAAAAGCGTGAACGACTTTAAATCTAGAAGATAAATGAGGCTTTTTCTTTACAAAATTCTCTCCTATTAACGGAGGAAAATATTGCTCTTCAACCGCGTTGTTTTCACTCTGTGAAACTATGTTCCCGTCTTCCAGATTTAAAATAATGTCAGAATACTTTTTAATGCTTTGATCATGGCTTGCCACCACAACCAACATCTTCTTTGAGAGTTTCTTTAGGATTTGAAATATTTGAGTTGTATTAGTCTCGTCCAAAGAACCAGTTGGTTCATCGCAAAGAATAATCTTCGGAGAATTGATAATTGCTCTAGCGATAGCAACTCTTTGTTTTTCTCCACCAGATAATTGGTTTATGTTTTTAGTTTTTAGATTACTAATACCCAACAAATGCATCGCATCATTCACTCTTCTTTTCTTAATGCGTTCAGAAAGAATCGCGGATGAATCTAAAGGTATTTTGATGTTTTCATATGCACTTTCTAAATTAAAAAGATTGAAGTTTTGAAATATATAGCCGATGTTATTTAAACGATAATCTAACATTTCATTATCATTAAGAGATGAGATATGTAATCCATCAATAGATATTGATCCGTCAATATCTCTATCTATTCCACCTAGTGCATTAAGCAAGGTCGTTTTTCCTGAACCAGACGCTCCAAAAAGGGTAACAAAACCTTTGTTTGGTAATGAAATGTTTAAGCCATTTAAAACGACTCTTTCATTATATTTTTTAGTTAAGTTTTTGATCTCAATCATTCGTCTTTTAACTCATTCACTAAAGGTATTTTTCTATAGAAAAGAAGCGGGACTAACACAAAAACAGAGACTACAATAAGTGAAATTACGAGCATCGATATAGGCAGTAATAACGGGAAATTAAAATATCTTAAAAGCGGAACACTAATGATGTTTTCTAACCCAAACTTCAAAGAAACGATTTTATTGATTAATAGTTGAAATGGATAAATCAGTGATAACGCTAATGTAAAAGATAACAAAACAATAAGTATGTTCTCTTTGAGATATATGCTGATGATTGATTTATTATTTGCACCTAGGCAAGTTAATATCGCTGCTTCCTTCTTGCTTTCGATAAAGCTTGAAAAAGATAGCATCCCAATAATGAAGTTAACTCCAATAAATGCAATTATTACAAACACGAACAAGGCATTTGAAAACGAATTAATAAATGACTTGTAACTTTCTTTTATTTCATAAGACGTGGAATTAATTTGTAAAGGATCACCACTATCTTTGAGTTCTCTAATGTAAGAATAAAAAGAATCCAATTCACTCCTATCTGTAACAAATAAGTTATATGAATATGAGGTTGAAACATCATCTTCGCTTGCCATATCAATAAAGTCGTAGGCGCTAATAGATTCTTTTTTGAATCGAGAAATATTCATTAATACTTGGGTTTTTAAAAACTCTTTTACACCTAAATATGAATAATAGATTTTCGGAGAATTTAAAAACGAAAATTCCTTAACAACATCTTTGATGTTAAACTCTAAAACATATGTAATATTGTCCTTAATAAATGGGTTTGATATATCATCTGAATTTGTTGAGAAAGTTATGTCGTTAGAGATGATTAAAGTTTTGTTAAGGATGTGTTCTTTCTTTTCGTTGAGAAGTTTTAACATCTCTTCATTTATGATGACTTCATTCAATGATTGACTCTCATCATAAATAGGAGTCATTTCAAAATTTAGATAATTCTCATCGTTATATCTTAAAGAAGGGCAACGAGAAAATGCATAATCTAAATTGAGTTCGCATTTTAAAGACGGAATTGAGAGCTTTTCATCAAGCGTTTCTAAATCTGGGCGAACGCTTTTCTCATACATCAAAGGAGAGTT
The DNA here is from genome assembly GCA_024695235.1 of Bacilli bacterium. GTDB lineage: Bacteria > Bacillota_I > Bacilli_A > RFN20 > CAG-826 > Fiminaster. The sequence continues at coordinate 84,589 of JAILIP010000006.1, forward strand.
TTCAATTTCATAGAATGATTTAATCGAAGCTGTCGCATACCCTGCCCCGTAATTATTTGAGATGGCTGCATCTTGAGATGCTTTTGATCCTACTGTAAAGCCAATTGATAAGAAGATAGATAAAAAGCCAAAAGATGCCGATATAAATGAGATGACGTTTCTCCATTTATTCTTAATGAATTTGTTTTTAACAAATATATTGTTCCAATTGTCTTTGCTCTTTTGAGGTTTTGAAGGAAGACGGTGTGCTTTTGGAGTACCGTTAATTGCTTTGTCATCCACGATTTTACCTTCACTCATGGTGATAACCCTATCAGCGTACTTATTAACTAGTTCGAGGTTATGAGACACCATGATGATTGTGATGTCTTTAGATATCTCTTTAAACATCTCCATCACTACTTCGGAGTTTTTAGAATCTAGCGCTCCAGTAGGTTCATCGCAAAGAATAACTTTCGGAGTAATAATTAAACTTCTAAGTATTGCTACTCTTTGTTTTTCTCCTCCTGAAAGAGTTGAAGCTTTTTGGTTAAATGTATGTTCTAATGAAAACTTCTTAAATAGGACTTCAGCTTTATCTAAAGCTATTTTCCTTTTTACGCCTCTAATTAAAAGAGGTAGAATAACGTTTTCTTTGGCTGATAAATCTTCAAAGAGGTTATAGTGTTGAAAAACCATAGACACGTCGTGCGAGTGAGCAAAGGAAAACTCTTTATCTTTCATTCTCGCGATATCCTTTCCTAAAAACTTAATGGTGCCTTGATCTGGTTTAACAATTCCATAAAGAATATTAAGGAACGTCGACTTTCCACATCCGGATTTGCCGACAATAGAAAGAAGGCCGTTATTCTGAATTTTCAAAAAGGGAATTTTGAGTTCGAATGAATTGTTGTTATGGGATGAGTTGGGGTATTTAATAGATAATCCGGTGATAGAAAAGATAGACACAAAAATAACCTCCTACCCTTTATGTAGTCAAAAAAATCTAAAGTGTGTCAAAACTCGTATAATAAAAAAGTTCCCATAGGGAACTATTTTAAAAATTTTAAACTTTTTATTTCACTACTCTTTTGAAGCGTTTATTGAAGTTGTCTCTAGAAATAATTAAGACATTACCACAACCAAGGCATTTAATCTTTAAATCCGCACCTACACGTACGATCTCAAATTGTGTACTTTTAGATGTACATGGGTGTGGCTTTTTCATTTCCACAATATCGCCAAGTTTGTAGTCGTATGTTTTCATTATTCGTCTTCCATTTTGACAGCAGCTGGAACTTTAGGTAGTCCAGGCATAGTCATAACTGAACCTGTCAAAGCAACAACAAAGTTAGCACCTGCTGAGAGGTTAACTTCCTTAACATGAATGGTATGATCTTTTGGAGCACCTTGAATCTTAGGGCTATCTGTTAAAGAAAGCGGTGTTTTAGCCATGCAGACGGCTGTTTTATCAAATCCTAGCTTCTCATACATAGCGATTTGTTCAAGGGCCTTAGGAGCGAATTCAACATCTTTTGCTCTATAGATTTCTTTTGAGACGATTTCAATCTTCTCTTTAATTGGAAGATTATAGTCATAAAGTTTGTGATATTTAGATTCTTTCTTAGAAAGCATTTCGACGACTTTGTTAGCAAAATCAACTGAGCCTTCTCCACCTTTTAAGTAGGCATCAACAAATGAGACTTCATAGCCGTTATCTTTGCACCACTTGGTGAGAGCATCAATTTCATCTTGGGAATCACTTGCAAAGTGGTTGATAGCTACTACGACAGGTAGACCATATTTTTGAACATTTTCAAGGTGAGTTCTAAGGTTTTCGATACCGCGAAGCATAGCTTCTACATTAGAAGTATCAAGTTCCTCAAAGAGGACTCCACCATGGAGTTTAAGTGCTCTAATGGTTGCAACAACACAAACACCATCTGGTTTAAAACCACCAGTTGGGCAGCAAATATCTAAGAATTTCTCTGCACCTAAGTCAGCACCGAAGCCTGCTTCTGTGACGACAATGTCGCCAAGTTTAAGTCCAAGCTTTAATGCGATGATGGAATTGCATCCATGTGCAATATTTGCAAATGGGCCACCATGGATAAGAGCAGGATTATTTTCACCTGTTTGAACAAGATTTGGCTTAAGTGCTTCTCTCATGAGTTTGAGAATAGCGTTAGAAATTCTAAGTTGTTTTAAATAGACAGGTTTTTCATCAAATGTATAAGCAACAATTATATTGTTGACTCTTCTTCTGAAGTCTGCTTCGTCTTTTGCAAGACAGAAGATTGCCATCATTTCACTGGCAACAGTGATGAGGAATGAATCTTTTCTTGGAGTGCCGTTTTTATTTCCTAAAGCACACTCAATTTCTCTAAGTGCACGGTCGTTCATGTCTAAAGCACGTTTCCAAACGACTCTATCAGGATTGATGTTAAGCTCATTGCCTTGGAAAATATGGTTATCAATAACAGCCGAGATCAAGTTAATGCTGCTTGTTAAAGCGTGCATGTCACCTGTGAAGTGAAGGTTGATATCTTCGTGAGGTTCAACAGTCGCTTTACCTCCACCAGTTGCACCACCTTTAAGTCCAAAGACTGGGCCAAGGGATGGTTCACGTAAACAAAGCATGCAGTTTTTGTTGATTTTTGCTAGACCATCAGCAAGAGCAATTGACATTGTTGTCTTGCCTTCACCTACTTTAGTAGGTGTAATAGCGGTCACTAACACCAACTTGCCATCTTTTTTATCTTTGAGTTCATCTAAAATAGATAAGTCGATTTTAGCTTTGTATTTTCCATAAGGTTCGACGTACTTTTCGTCGATTTTAGCTTTTTTAGCAATTTCGTAAATATTCTCTAAGGCCATAAGTTTTCTCCTTAATCATTATATGGACTCTATAATGTGCTTTGCAATCAATAGACCGGCTGTTGATGGAACCATAATCATTGATGCCGGTTTTTCTTTTTTAACAATTGGGGTTTCTTTTGAAAAGACAACGTTGATCGACTTTAAATCAACACTCTCTTTTCTTAAAAGATATCTTAGTCTTTTGGCGAGTGGATCATTTTCAGTTTTATGAAGCTTTGTAATCATCACATCTTCAGGGTTGATTCTATTACCCATTCCTAAAGAAACAATGATTGGAATTTTTCTATCATTGGCAAACTTTATCAAAGATAACTTGCTTGGAATTTTATCAATTGCATCGACAATATAATCAATCTTTTTATCCTTGAATTCGCTAAGTGAGTTCTCATCTACAAACATATTGTGTTTTTCAATGATGATGTCTTTTGAAAAGTCTTTTGCGAAAGCTTCACAGACATCGACTTTGTTTTTGCCAATATCTTTAGATGTGTACATGATTTGACGATTGAGATTTGTTGGATCCACCACATCAAAATCAACGATGATGAAATGCTTAAAACCAGAACGGAGCAAAGCATTAAAAGCAGTGCCTCCGACTCCACCCAAGCCAACGACCATAATGACTTTGTCATTAAAAGATGTGATTTTGTCTTCACCTAATAGTTCTTTACTTCTTGATAAATAATCAGGCATTTTTAATCATCTCCATTAATTCATCATCATTCTTATAAAATTCGGTTGGGAATTGATGACGAATATAAGTCATTTGTCTTTTAGCGTAGTTTCTTGTGTGTTGTTTGATTTTTTCGATAACCGAATCCAACGATTCCTCACCTTTAAAGTACGGGATATATTCTTTATAACCAATGGCTTGCATTGATTGAGGTTTATCTCCATATTTTTCGTATAAAGATCTCACTTCTTTCTCTAAACCTTGTTCAATCATCTTATCAACACGTTTATTGATTCTCTCATAGAGTTCTTCGCGTGGTAAATCTCTTACATAAAAGTGAACATCATCATATATTGGCTTATGATTTTGCTTTGCAATAATATCGCTTTTGGCCTCATTTTGTGAAAGATAAATTGCTAAAGCACGAAGTAATCTTTTGCGATTATTTGGATGAATCTTTTTTGCATCTTCAGGATCGATTTCTTCAAGTTTACGATGTAGTTCTTGATTGGATAAATTCTCATATGAAGACATATCTACTGCATCTTCATCTTTGAACTCATAGTCATATAAAGCAGAGCGAATATATAAGCCACTTCCTCCAACAATTACGACATTTTTTCCTACGGAAAGAATTTCATCAACTTTCTTACGGAGATTCTTTTGATAAACCATGATTGAATATGGCTCATTAGGTTCAACAAAGGAGAATAGATGATGTGGAACTTTATCAAAGTATTCCTTTGGAGGTTTTGCCACTCCGATATCCATTTCCTTGTATGATTGGAAAGCATCTCCGTTAATAATCTCAGCGTTAAAAGATAAAGCAACCTTTAAGGCTGTTTCACTTTTTCCTAAACATGTTGGACCTGAGATAACAATTATCATTGGAGTGAATCCTTTATTTGTTCGAGTAATGCGACGACTTCTTCTTTAAGTGACAAGTAGTTTTGATAAAGTGGGTTATCCTTGAGTTTGTTATCTTTGGTTTCAAATAGTGTCTTCTCTTTTAGATACACTTCATCATTTTGTACATTCTCACACATCTTCTTTTGATGTTCTCTAACTTCTTTATCTAGTTTTACTAGATATTCGTCGTTTTCAATTTGAGATTTAACATGTAAATATTCTTGGATTAAAGGAAGAGAAAATAACTCTTCTTTGACATCTAAAAGGGCTTCATCAACGCTTTTCATTTAACGAGTTCTCCCATTAACGAGTAGACGTGAGATTCGTTGATTTTCACGTTGACGATTTGCCCCACCAAGGAGATATCTCCTTTGAAGTGAACAAGTTTATTTGTTTCAGTATATCCAGAAAGCATTTTAGGATTCTTTTCTGAAGCGCCTTCTACTAATACAGGATAAGTATTTCCAACCATCTTTGATGATGATTCCCCTACTGTTACTTCAAGTTCTTTAACTAATTCTCTAAAGCGTTGTGATTTTTCTTTAGCAGTAACGTTATCTTTTATCTTCGCTGCGGGAGTGTTGTTTCGTGGTGAATAGATGAATGTAAACGCCGAATCATAACGGACATATTTCACCATTTCAACAGTCTTTAAGAATTGCTCATATGTTTCATTTGGGAAACCGACAATGATATCTGTGGAGATAGCAACTCCTGGGATTTTTCTTTTGATTAAATCAACGAGCTCTTTATATTGAGCAGAAGTATACCTTCTACCCATGAGTTTAAGAATCTCATCATCACCACTTTGAACTGGCAAATGAATGTATTTCATGATGTTTTTGTGTTTAGCAATAACATCAATCATTTCTTCTTTAAAATCCCAAGGGTGAGATGTTAAAAATCTAACGCGAGGAATACCAATTTTAGCAACTTCATCTAAAAGATGAGCAAATGATGAGCCATCATTCAAATCCTTGCCATAAGCGTTAACGTTTTGGCCAAGTAATGTAACTTCTTGATAACCAGCGTCTTTAAGTTCTTGGCATTCTTTAAGGATATCTACCATCTTACGTGAACGTTCTTTTCCACGTGTATATGGAACGATGCAATATGTGCAGAACTTATCGCAGCCATATGAGATGTTCACGAATGCTTTGAATGAAGATAATCTAGTGCTTGGTAAGTTTTCTTTGATATCGCTTGGAAGAGACTTAACATCGATCAAACGAACGCGTTTGGTAACGACTTCATTTAGCATTGATGCAAGTTCATAGATGTTATGGGTTCCAAATATCAAATCAACATGCTTATAGATATCAAGAATCTTCTCGATGATGTGCTTTTGTTGGACCATGCATCCGCATATAGCAATTATAGTGTCTTTTCTAGCAGCTTTAATGGCTTTTAGATTACCAATGTAGCCAAAGACTTTGTCTTCAGCATTTTCTCTAACAGCACATGTGTTGATGATAATGATATTCGCATCTTTCTCACTTGCGACCTTTTTAAAGCCGGCTTTTTCTAAAATGCCGCCCATCACTTCTTCATCACGATAGTTAGCTTGGCAACCAAGAGTGTGAATAAAATAAGTTCTTCCTTTAGCAAAGCTAGCTAATGTAGAAGGAATAGTTATTTCTTCATAATTAAAAGAGAAAGACAAATTTCTTCGTCTTTCAAGTTTATCATCTGGAAGGGAAATAAATTCGCACTTATTTGCCATTACTATCTCCAACTAAGTTAATGGTGATGATACTCTTGGCGAGTTTATTCTCATCATCAATATCAATTAACACGGCATTAACCATCTCTTTATCGTCTTGATTGATTTCAAAACGTTGATCGGAACCAAAGATGGTTTTGCCAATGACTGTTTCTTTATCAAAACCAAGCACTCCGTTAGCCGCTCCACACATTCCAACATCGCTTATATATGCTGTACCGTGTTCAAGAACACGAGCATCGTTTGTTTGGACATGTGTATGAGTGCATACGACAGCGCTGACTTGACCATCGAAGACATTTCCAAAGCAAAGCTTTTCTCCAGTTGCTTCGGCATGGAAATCAACAATGTGAACGACGTCTTCTTCGTTTTCATCAAGAAGTTCTTTCAAAGAAAGATATGGAGAATTAACTTCTTGTTTCATAAAGGCAACGCCTAAGATATTGGTCACTCTTACTTTGATGCCATTAACATCAAATACTTGTGAGCCAACACCACCGAAATCATTGATGAGGTTGAGTGGTCTAATGAGACATGTCGCACGATCAATATAATTATTGATATCGTTTTTAGACATGTAGTGATTACCCAAGGTAATAGCGTCCACTCCAGCATCAATGAGTTCGTTATAGTGCTTTTCAATGAGTCCTTTTCCATGAGTAGCATTCTCACCATTGGCAATAACAAAATCTGGTTGGTATTTTTTTACCAAACTTGGGAGAAAATGCTTTACGGCATTGCGGCCAATACGGCCTACGATATCACCAAAGAAAAGAACTTTCATAATTATTTAGCTGTTTCAACAGCGCGATATTCACGGATGACTGAAACTTTGATTTGACCTGGATAAGTCATTTCAGTTTCAATTCTTTCACGGATATCACGTGCAAGTTTAAAGGCAGATAAGTCATCGACTTTATCTGGGACTACCATAACGCGGACTTCACGACCACTTTGCATAGCAAAGCATTGATATACTCCGTCGTATGATTTACAAATTGTTTCGAGTTGTTCGATACGTTTGATGTAGTTTTCAAGTGTTTCACTACGTGCACCTGGGCGAGCAGCTGAAAGAGTATCAGCAGCTTGGACTAAGTGAGCGATGATACATTTTGCAGGAACATCACCATGGTGAGATTCAATGGAGTTAATAACTACATCTGGCTCACCATACTTCTTAGCAAGTCTTGAACCAAGTTCAACGTGTGAACCATCTTGTTCGAAGTCAACTGATTTACCAATATCGTGGAGAAGACCTGCTCTCTTAGCGAGATTTTGGTCTAAACCAAGTTCAGCTGCCATGATACCTGCAAGGTAGGCAACTTCCATTGAGTGATCATAAGCGTTTTGGCCATATGATGTACGATATTTAAGTCTACCAACATACATTAATAAATCTTTATTAATCTTAGGTAAACCAAGTTTGAAGGCTGCTTCTTCACCGGCTTTACGGATTGATTCGTCCATTTCGCCTTGGACTTTAGCAGTAACTTCTTCAATTCTTCCTGGTTGGATACGTCCATCCTTAATAAGAATATCAAGGGTGCGACGAGCAATTTCACGACGAATTGGATTAAAGCAGCTAACTGTGATAACTTCTGGAGTGTCATCGATAATTAAATCAACACCGAGAAGTTGTTCTAAAGAACGAATGTTACGACCTTCACGACCAATAATACGTCCTTTCATTTCATCACTTGGAAGAGCGACAGTCGTAACTGTTCTTTCAGTGACTGCTTCTTGAGAGAAGCGTGAGATGGCTAAGCCAAGCATGTTCTTAGCTTTTTCATCACATTCTGCTTTTGCTTCATCTTCTTTGTTTTTGATGTAAGCAGCGATTTCCATCGACATCTTGCTTTCAACACGTGCAAAAATTTCGTCTCTTGCTTCCTTAACTGAAAGTTGAGCGACTTTTTCTAGTTCAGCAATGATGGAATCGATTTTAGATTGAAGGAGAGCTTCCTTCTTATCACATTCTCTTAATCTACGAGATAATGTTTCACTCTTTTCTTCAAGAGCGTTTTCTTTGTTAAGTAAGTTAGCATCACGTTTGTCGATATTTGCTTCGCGTTGATTTAATTTGTTTTCAAGATTGGCGTATTCTTGTTTTCTTTCGCGAATATCGCGATCAGCTTCTTGTCTTAATTCAGCGACGAGTTGTTTCCCGTCTAATTGAGCGTTTTTCCTAATTTGTTCAGCTTTAATTTCAGCATCACGAATGATCTTTTCAGCTTTGCGATCAGCTTCTTTTGCTTTAAAAGCAGGAAGCAATTTTGTAATCAAAAATGTTCCTAAAACTCCAACGATTAAAGCTACGATAACTAGGATTAGCCAGACATACCATTCCATGTCTATACCTCCTAATATGTGAAGATGTTTATCATAGATAAAACATCAATAATTATGATTATTACCGGGAGGTTATTACCCAAAAAAGTGGGGCAATAACAATATTTATGTTAAGGATCGAAATCCTGATAAATCTAAGGTAATAAGTATCTTGCGATACGCTAACATTATATCAATAATGATATGATTTGCAAAAAAGAAAAACGCAACTAGTGCGTTAATCTTGTTTAATGGATTCTCTAACTTTCGCTTCAAGAGCAGCTTTGAACTCTGGGTTATCAGCCAAGTACTTCTTAGCGGCGTCTTTGCCGTTAGCAAATCTTTCGCCATCAAGTTCGTACCAAGCACCTGCTCTTTTAAGGATGCCTTTTTCAACACCAACTGTTAATAGTTCACTGCTTGCATCGATACCTTTTCCATAGATGATATCAATTTGAACTGTTTTAAATGGAGGGGCAACTTTGTTTTTAACAACTTTGACATTGACTGTGTTTCCAACAATACCGCTTCCATCTTTGATGGCTTCTGAACGACGGATATCAAGTCTAATGGTTGAATAGAACTTAAGAGCACGTCCGCCAGTAGTAGTTTCTGGGTTACCATAGATAACTCCAACCTTTTCACGTAATTGGTTAAGGAAGATAACTGTACATTTCTTTAAATTAAGAATGGCAGCGAGTTTTCTCATAGCCTTAGACATAAGTCTAGCTTGTAAGCCAACTTGATTGTCTCCCATTTCTCCATCAAGCTCTGCTTGTGGGACAAGTGCGGCGACACTATCAACGATAATGAGGTTGATTGCACCACTATTAGCGAGCATTTCTACGATAGAGAGTGCTTCTTCACCGCTATCTGGTTGAGAAAGGATAAGTTCATCAATATTTACGTGTAATGATTGAGCGTATAAAGGATCGATTGAGTGCTCAGCATCAATGAATGCTGCTCTACCGCCTTGTTTTTGGCATTCAGCAATCGCGTGTAAGGCTAATGTGGTCTTACCACTTGATTCAGGCCCAAATATTTCAATAATACGTCCCTTTGGGTATCCGCCTACGCCTAAGGCATTATCAAGAACTAAGGATCCGCTTGGAATTACTTCCTCGCTGACCTCTGGGCGATCACGTAAGCGCATGACAGAACCCTTGCCAAACATTTTTTCGATTTCTTTCAAAGTAGAATCGAGAACTTCATTATTTTTTGTTTCTTCTTTTTTCATATGTTTCCTACCTTTCGGTTATATTTCAGCACATTTTGCAAATTAAATCTCGCTTTTGGATGCAAGTTTGAGACTACGTGAGACTAATTTTTTCATTTCTTCGACGCACATACTTTGTATGTGAGCGCGATTTCCCGTGAGACTAATTTGGAAACTTTTTTCATAGCCCTTCATCGAGATTCCAAGATGAACCTCACCAACCGGCTTACCTCCAGGCTCACAAGTAGGACCTGCATTTCCAGTGACAGATACACAAATATCAACGTTAAGTTTCTCTCTTCCACCTCTAGCCATTTCTAAAGCGACTTCGCTAGAGACAACACCGAATTTATCAAGTGTTTCTTTCTTAACATTGGCAAGAGCAATTTTCTCTTCGGCAGTATATGTAATTAAAGCGCCTTTAAAGACTTTACTTGCGCCTGGAACAGAAGTAACAGATGCAGCAAAAAGGCCTCCTGTTAATGATTCAACAGAGCCTAATGTTAGTCCTTTTTCTTTGAGTTCTTTAATTAAATTTTCCATCGCCTATTTAGTCTCTTTCAAAACCTTATGGTTTTGTACTAAATAAATTATACCACTAATTAGTGACATAAGGGTAGCTAAATAGAAGAAAATATTTGAAACCTGTAATGCTTCTGGCCAAGAGTGATCAAAATATCTAAATGGCCAATCATTTAAAAGAAGCATTGGGATAGCAATCATTTGAAGTACGGTCTTTGCTTTTCCAAAGATATTAGCAGCAATGACATCGCCTTTTTGAACAGCGATTAATCTAAGCGCATCCACTACTAAATCACGAGCAATCATGCAGATGACACAAACCATGAGGATTGTTAAGGCAAGTGGATCTCTTCTTTGAGAAAGAGCGTATGCTTGTGGAACAAGTAGGAATATCATTAGACCGTCGTTGAGAAGTTTATCAGCGATAGGATCAAGGAATTTACCAAAGTTTGTTACTAAATTGTATTTACGAGCGATATGACCATCTAAATAATCTGTAAAGGCTGCGATTACAAAGACGCAGGCAAAGATTAAATAGACAAGGTTAATACCACTATTACCTAAATCAGGCGCAAAAAAGTTTGGGATGAATGCTAAAACAAACATCGCCACAATCATTGCAACGATTAGGACGATTCTTGAGATAGTAATTTTGTTTGGTAAATTCATAACTTCTCCTTTTTGAGTTCCGATCCTATAAGCCATGTTTTGTCGAGGATAATAATTTATCTATACACATAGTGTATGCCCATCAGGATTTGATTCTCCTTTTGTGCTTCCCTTACCAAATTTAGGTTTCTCGCTTGTGGGGTTTACCCGTTCCACTTGATATTTCTATCAATATCGTCACTGTGGCACTTTCAGGGCATAGTCATGACCGAAGTTTTAGACATATCCCGCCGTTATGCACTCCTGCATACCTAGCGTTATTTCTTCCGCTAGCGCAATCACTACTACCGTCTCAGGTAGTGCGAGCATGGACTTTCCTCTAGCTAATAGCCAGCAATTATCCAGATCGGATTATTTGATTTTGTTTGGATCTACACCGTGAGCGTATAGCTCTCTTTCAAGTTTATCAATTCTACGGAGAAGGGAGAGATTTTCCTTAGAAACATTTGAATCATCTTTGATTCCATCAAAACGATTCTTGTATTTAGCTAATTCAACATCTTTTTTTCTTCCTTCATCGGCAAGTCTTTTGACATCCTTTTCAAGCTTTGCGATGTATTCCTTGGCTTCGCGATAAAAGCTTTCATAGAAACGATAATCAAGGATGACTCTATCAAGAGCGACATCGACTTGATAGGCATCATATCCTTTTACGTTCTTATCGAATTTGAGATTCAATAAGGATTCAGAATTAAACTGTATCTTCGTAGGCATATTATCTCCAAAGCATAAATATTATATTTAAGTGGCATAAATATGACAAACATTTTTTACTTAAAAAGTAAGACTTTCAGTGATATAATATTTGCCGAATTATGAAAGAACTCGAAAAATACATTAACCATCGTCACTCATTATTATTCCTTGACTTAGAAGGCACTCAATTCTCTCACGAGATGATTGCTATCGGTGCAGTTAAGGTTGATTTAAGAAAAGACATGACCATCAAAAAATATCACAAGGGGTACTATTCTCTTGTTAAAGCTAAAAATAGAGTAGGTAAAGTCGTTGTTGAATTAACCAGTATCACCGATGAACAAGTCAAAAAGAATGGTAAACCATTTAGAGTGGTCATTTCCGATTTAAAGAAATATCTTGGTAGAGATTTCACCAAAACATTATTCGTAACCTTTGGTTCACACGATTTAAGAATACTTGCTCAATCTCTTGCTTATAATCTAGACGCTCCTAAAGATGATGTTCAACTTATGATCAAACATTCTTTTGATTTAGGAGAATTCATCTCAACATTTGTTAAGGATGAAAACAACAACACATATTCGCTTGCGAATATGCTTAAAGTCTTTGGAGTAGATTTCAAAGGCACTCAACATAATGCATACGCCGATGCACTAAATCTTGCATACCTATATGATGCGATGCTAAAGAATCGCGACATCATGAAAGTTGAATACAAGAAAGTGCTCGCTAAATATCGTCATCTTCCATCTCCAATTCAAGGAGTTATTGCAAAACTCTCCAACGGAGAAAATGTCACTCCAGAAGATTTCGACCATCTTGTTGAGGAATCACTTAAATGATCAAATATCCTAACGGTAAAGTAGGTACATATTCAAAGAAAACCATCACTCGCAAACCAGTTGCATCTGGTAATAGAGGTATGGGACTTGAAGGAGACATCAATGACTCCAATCTTTACTATAAGGAAAAGGATTTGTGTCTCATCACAAAAAGACCTACTCCAATCAATGTTGTAAAAGTCGATTACACTCATGGAGCGATAATCACTAACGCATACTTTGAAAAGCAATCCACCACTGACTATAACGGTGTCTATAAAGGTAGATACATTGATTTTGAAGCTAAATCAACTCAATCAAAGACATCGCTTCCACTTCATAACATACCACCTCAACAAATAGAACACCTAAAAGGTGTCATCCGTCATGGAGGCATTGCCTTCTTCATCATTGAGTTTGCTATAAAGCAAGAAACATATCTTCTTGATGCTCAATATGTAATTGACCTAGTAAATTCAAAAGAAAGAAAATCCATTTCTCATGATTTTATCATTGAGCATGGTCATTTAATAAAAAGAGGGTATCACCCTCGTCTTGACTATCTTGAAGTTGTTGAGAAAGTTTACTTCAAAGATTAATGGCGTTCCTTGCAGAACGCTTTTATTTTGCATTCTTCACAGTTTGGCTTAACTGCTTTGCAGAAATATCTACCAAACCAAATAATTTGATGATTTGTTTTGATGAGTCTATCACTTGGAATATATTTTATGAGTTTCTTTTCCATGGTGACGACATCATCTTTTTCTTTGCAAATGCCAAGGCGCTTAGAGATTCTTTGAACGTGAGTATCCACCGCTAAAAGTGGTTCATGATACATCTCTGCTAAATAGCAATTCTTGGTTTTATTTCCAATACCAGGAAGAGAGAGTAAATCATCTCCATTAGATGGAACTTTACCATCAAAGTCATTCACGATTCTTTGGGCAATTCCAATAACATTCTTAGCCTTGTTTTTATACATTCCAAGGAAAGCAAGGCACTTTTCGATATCTTTGATATCGGTATTAGCAAGTTCTTCAAGTGAATGATAACGAGAAAATAAAATAGCAGTCGCTTTATTAACTGCTTTATCGGTTGTTTGGGCAGATAGCATTATAGCGATTAATAACTCATAATCTTTCGTGTAATTGAGTTCACAATGAGCATCGCTATAAAGCTCATCTAAATATGAAAAGAAAAAATTTTTATCAATCATCTATCCATTTAGCGCGGGCGATTTCTAAAGTCTTTTCAATATCATCATCCCATGTTTCTTTTACTAAAGAGATGCCTTCTTTTTCCATATCATCTCTTGCTTTCCATTGAACGAGAAGACGATCAACACTCTTGAGAGTTTTCTTTCCTTTAGAAAGGCATTCGTTAAGTGCGGCAATAATAACTTCATCACTGAAGCCATCGTTAACCCATTCTCCAATTAAAGAGAATTCAAGAGGTGTTAATGTACGATTGAGTTCTTTTTCAAACACTTCGTAAATGTTCTTTAACGCGGCGGATTTGCGTTCACTGGATGCTACTTCTTGTTCTTTTGCTAAAGCAACTTGGAAAGTATCATATAGTTTCTTATGAAGTGGTTTTAAAGATACTTTAATCTTTTTACCGACATCATATACAAGGAAATTACGGTCAATAAGAGAGACAAGAATCTTATCGATTTCTCTTGTTGAAAGATTCATCTTTAATGAAAGAAGATCAGGAGTGATTAAAGAGTTCTTTTGTCCTAAAAGATGATCAATCATTAAAATGACAGCAACATCATTCTCACTGAGTTTGAGTTTTTTGTAATATTCAAGAAGTAGATAGCGGAAGTCTAAAGCTTCCATTTGAATGTTTGACATAGTTGATATTCTAATACATTAATGTTGAGATTTAAATCTCATTTTTGATTTTGTCGAGTTCGGCTTGTACTTTAAGTGGATTGAGCTCATCAATAAGGTGGCGATTTCTTTCGATGGCTTTGAATGTTTTATCTTCGATTTTGAAGCCAAGTTTCTTTTCAAAGCGTTCCGCACGAAGAATACGAAGTGGATCTTCTTTGATACGTTTATCTGGATCACCAATGAAGCGGATGAGTTTGTTATTTAAATCGGAGAGTCCACCACAATAGTCAATGATGTTATATTCTTCATCCATGTATATAGCATTAATTGTGAAGTCCCTTCTAACATAGTCTTCTTTAATTGAACGAGTGAATGTAACTTTTGATGGATGACGGTAGTCAACATATTCACTTTCTACTCTAAGAGTAGTGATGTCAACTTTGATGCCGTTAACTTTGATACGGATAGTGCCAAATCTAGCGAATGTATAATCAGCCTCGGGTAGGAAAACTCTCATTTCATCAGGAGTAGCATCTGTGACAAAGTCATAGTCTAAAATAGGGCGATCCAAAAGATAGTCTCTTGTTGCTCCACCCACCATATAAAGGCGATATCCGTGTTGATTAAAAATTAGCGCAACACGATCAAATACATTCTTATTCATAAGAATATCCTACTATAAATTTAGATATAAGAAAAGAGGCGCATGGCCTCTATCCTATTTACTAATTAATTAACTTTAGCTTTGAATGTCTTTGAAGGACGGAAGCTAACTGTGGCGTTAGCTGGGATGATAATGTGTCTACCATCACTTGGATTTGTTCCTCTTCTTTCTTTGCGTTGTTTCTTTTCAAAGATTCCAAATCCTGATAATTTTACTTCCTCACCTTTGATAATTGCTTTTTCAATGAGTGAGAGAAATTCATCGATGACTGTTTCGGCATCTAAATGGGAAACGTCAGCGCGAACACTAACTGCTTGTATTAAATCTGCTTTATTCATCTATTTTCCTCCGAATGCGACGCGATATATTATACTCTTTCTCTTAATACGATTTCAATTGGAGTTCCATCTAAATTAAATGCTGCTCTTAATCTGTTCTCAAGATATCTCATATACGAAAAGTGAGCGTACTTAGGTTTGTTTACAAATAACACGAATGTTGGTGGACAAGTATTCGCCTGATTAGCGAAATAGATTTTTAATCTACCATGATTGAATTCAGGTGCTTCATTCATTGTTTGAGCGTCTTGAAGGACATCATTTAAGACACTTGTTGGAATATGAGTGTCATATGCTTTATGAACCATATCAATGCTTTCAAAGATACGATCAATCTTGGATTTGTTCTTAGCGGAGATAAACACAATTGGAGCGTATTCTAAGAATTGGAACTCTTTTCTAATTCTCTTCTCAAAATCACTCTGTGTATTTTGCTCTTTCTTCATCAAATCCCATTTGTTGACGACAATGATGATGGCTTTTTTCTTCTCAACGGCATAGCCGACAACGTGCTTGTCTTGTTCAATGATGCCTTCGTTTGCATCAATCACGAATAAGACGATTTCGCTTCTATCAATAGCGGACAATGCTCTTAAGGCAGAATATTTATCAATACTTTCGTATATCTTTCCGCGTTTCTTTAAGCCTGCTGTATCAATAACAACATAGTTTTGATCATCTTTAGTAAACGGAGTATCAACAGAGTCTCTTGTTGTTCCAACAATATCCGAGACGATAACTCTTTGTTTATCCAAAATAGCGTTCACTAATGAAGATTTTCCAACGTTTGGTCTACCGATGATTGAAAATGTAATAGCGTCATCATATTTTTCATCTTCTTTTTGAGGGAGAGATTTAATGATGCTATCGAGCATATCGCCAATACCAATACCATGTTCACCACTAACAGGAATAGGATCACCTAATCCAAGAGAGTAAAACTCTCCTAAATTAGCAAGCATGTTTTGGTTATCGGTTTTATTGACTGCTAAAACGACTGGTTTATTTGATTTATGGAGCATCTTTGAGATGAGTCTATCATCACTAGTCACTCCTCTTTGACCATCACCAACAAAGACAATTACATCAGCTTCATCAATAGCGATTTGAGCTTGGATTCGAATTTGCTCTTGGAATGGTCTATTGGCGACTTCAATACCACCGGTATCAATGAGGCGGAAATCTTTTCCAAGCCATGATGTTGTTTCATAGAGTCTATCTCTAGTTACACCTGGTTGATCATCAACGATTGAACGACGTCTTCCGATGATACGATTAAAAATCGTTGACTTACCAACGTTTGGACTTCCGATGATAGCAACGACTCCTAATGCCATAATTATTCACCAACTTTATCTTTAATAATTTTTAAGACAGCATTGATAGATTCTTCAATGGAGAGATCTGAAGTATCAAGTCTCACAGAATCTTCAGCTGGTTTAAGTGGAGCGAAGGCTCTTGAAGAATCGATGCGGTCACGTTTTTCAACATCTGCAACGATGTCTTCGTATGTGCATGGAATACCTTTCTCCATGTTTTCCTTGTAACGGCGATCTGCTCTTTCTTTAACAGAGGCAACCATGAACACTTTTACATCAGCGTTTGGAAGAACATATGTTCCGATATCTCTTCCATCCATGACGACTGATTGTTCCCCGGCCATTCTTCTTTGTTGCTCTACAAGAGCAAGCCTAATGTCTTTATATGAGGCAATATATGAGACGTTACCACTTACAAGTGGTTCACGGATGATACGTGTGACATCTTTTCCAGAGCACATGACTTTACCATCTGGATAAAGGGTAATCTTAACTTCTGGAATTAAAGCACATGATGCTTTTTCATCTTGAGGATCAACGCCTTTATCTAAGACATAACTTGTAAAAGCACGATACATAGCACCTGTATCGATATATGTGTATCCTAAGATTTTAGCGACAGCTTTGCTGACGGTTGATTTTCCAGCAGCGGCTGGACCATCAATTGCGACAACGACACGTTTTTTCATAAATTAACCTCCGAATGCAATAACTCCTACAATAATAGTGGCTGCTAATAAGACTAGCAATATAATTGAGGAGAAAATTATATATCTTATTTGTCTTTGATGGCGTTTTTGAAGTGGAGATACATATGTATCACTGTTCTTGTCGTATAGTTCATATGCACCAATCAAATCATTATAAGCAATTGAACTAGCAGAACTCTTTTTGATTTCGTGTTCTTGATCACTTTCAGAAAGTATCTTATTCACCCTATCAGATGTTTTCTTTTTGGTAGTGATTTCATCTTTAAAAGAGTTTTGGATTTCTTTGCGATACTCTTTGTATAGTTCTACTCTAGACTCTGCCATATTCAATATGTTTATATTGTATGCGATTTTGAATTGAATATGAATGAATACTTATTTATAATTATTTTTGCTGGAGGAAAAAGCAATGCCAAAAGTAAAAGTTATGTCCGAAGCATGCCAAGGTTGTGGTTTATGTGTCGGTGCTCGCCCAGAAGTATTCGAATTTGATGATGAAGGCCACGCAAAGGCAGTCGTCGAAGAAGTCGAAGGCGAACTCGGTTTTGAATGCCCATTCGGTGCAATCGAAGTTGAATAATTAATTAGCAAGAAAAGGATGCACATCGATGCATCCTTTTTTGTATGTTTTAAAGAGACTATTTTTTGATATCAATATCTTTGAAAAGATCTTTTTGTTCTTCAACAAATTCTTCCGCTTGATCTTTGACTTTGGAGCTGACATTAGATTTGTCAGAACCTTCATCATATGAAACAGTGATTTGTGGGAATGGAATGTTGACACCATTATCATCAAAGACGATTTTGATATTTCTACCAGCATCAACTAACTTAGTTGTTCTAATTCCAATGGCTTTTACTTCGCCTCTCCAACCATCGATGATGACGATATCACCAACTTGGAAGTCAACTTCTAGGCTTGTACTTTGTCTAAATAACGATGGATATTTTTGTATACAAGGAAAGTAACAATCATGACGATCGCGTCTTTCATTAAGTTAAATGGAAGTACTGCTAAGAACGCATATGACCATTGAACATTTGTGATCTTTGGATTGGCTAGTTTGCAGAAGCCAAGGAGAGCATTTGAATCTAAACCATACATGTACATATAGAAAGGCACCATTGCATAGACATTGCCTACCATAGCAATAGCCACTTGAATAACCATGCCTACAAATAGCCCAATGATAGCACCTTTAATAGTGTGAATTTTCTTATAGATAATTGTGGCAGGCAAAATGAATGCTGTTGAAAACAGCAAATCAGATAATTCCCCTACCATGAGTGTTCCAGAAAATGGAAGTTTGATGAGTGTTTTTAAAACGATGATTGCAAGAGCAGTCCAAGGACCATAAGCAAAACCGGCAATAAAGATTGGAATCTCATCAAAATGGAATTCAAGGAATGATGGGAAGAAAGGTACAGGGAATTTTAAAATTGGAACAGTATATAAAATCGCTGCGATGCTACCAAAAATAGCAACTCTCACCATAAATTTGGTAATGTTGGTTTGAGGATTTTTTGGTCTGTTATCAAGATATAACTTGATTAAAGCAATAAACCAAACAACGAAGATGATGGTTGTAAATACTGCGCTTAATATTTTCATAAAAAATACCCTTCTTCAGGGCACTTCATCATCAAATAAATGACTTGTTTCTTTCATCCAGACTTTACTGTCGCCTCTAGAATCTCACTAGATCTGCCTATTCGGCTCGTGGGGTATACCACCGGTTAAGGAATTTCACCTTGCCCTGAAACTAAACTGATTATATCACACTTATAGTGGCTTGCTACTTATTTCAGAAAACTGACGTGGATATTTCTTTTTGGTAGCTTTCAGTTTTCTTACTATAACAAGACTTCTACCGTCTCCGGAAATAGGGAGCTTATACTTCTCAATTCTTTCAATCTTAGAATCAAGAACCTTTAATGCATTAAAAGCGTTCTTCACTTCTTCTTCAACATCAAATAACTTATATGCGAGGAGTTCTCCATTCACTTTAAGCAAAGGAATTGAGAGTTCACTTAAAACATTCAATTGAGTCACTGCACGAGCAGAAACATAATCAAATTCTTCTCTTATCTTAAACTCTTCAGCACGTGATTTCACTACGATAACATTATCTAAAGATAATGAGTTCACGACTTCATTTAAGAATGCAACCTTTTTACCATTGGATTCAACAAGTGTAACTTTGAGTGATGGGTTGAGAATTGCTAATGGAATTCCAGGGAATCCTGCACCTGTTCCAATATCACAAAGTGATTTGTTTTTAAAATCCACGAACTTCATTGGATAGATCGAATCAATGAAGTGTTTTTCCAAAATTCCTTCATCATCAGTGATGGCCGTGAGATTGAATTTCTCATTCCATTCTTTTAGAAGCTTTTCATATAAAGAGAATTTTAAAAGCTCTCCGTCCACTTCTTGATGAAGTTCGTTTTTGATGAAACTTTCAAGATATTCTTTATCCATTTTTAGCCTTCTTTATATTGAATATAAGAATTGATATATCGCTTGGATTGACTCCACTTATGCGGCCTGCTTGGCCAATGGTGAGAGGTCTAATCTTATTTAACTTTTGTCTAGCCTCTAATGCAAGGCCATTCATATTGAGATAATCAATTCCTTTTGGAATCTTATATTCTTCAAATTTAGCAAAAGATAATGCTTCTTCTTTTTCTCTTGAAATATAGCCTTCATATTTAACGCTTATCTCTAATTGAGACATTCCGATATGATCCAGATGAATATCTTTCAGTTCTTCAACCAAGTTGAATAAGTCTTCAACATGGATTGATGGGCGTTTTAGAAGTTCAAGACCACTGACACCAGAAGTTAATGGCTCAAGGTTATGTTCTTTCATATAGTCATTTACTCTCTTGCTTGAGCCTAAATGGACTTTAGAAAGTATTTCAATTGCTTTAGCAACATCTTCATTTTTCTTTAAGAACTTTTGATATCTTTCTATAGAGATGAGACCTAGCTTATATCCGTATGGAGTAAGTCTTATATCAGCATTATCGTGTCTAAGGAGCAAACGATATTCTGCACGAGATGAAAGTAAACGATATGGTTCATTTGTACCTTTGGTAACAATATCATCAATCATCACTCCGATATATGATTCATTTCTTTTTAAGATAAATGGTTCTTTACCTTTAATCCAAAGTGCTGCATTGATACCAGCAATTAGACCAAGACCAGCAGCTTCTTCATATCCAGAAGTGCCACATATTTGACCTGCTCCATATAATCCTTCAAAGTTTTTCACTTTCAAAGTGAGATCATATTGAGTTGGCACGAGCGCATCATACTCAATCGCGTATGCATACTTAAGGAATTCAGCTTTTTCTAATCCTTTGAGAGAATGCACCATTTCTTCTTGGATATCTTCTCTCATTGCGGTTGAGAAACCTTGAAGATAGATTGATTCACCGTCTTTAAATTCTGGTTCAAGGAAAAGTTGATGACGTTTCTTATCAATAAATGTCATGACCTTAGATTCAATGGATGGGCAATAACGAGGTCCAACACCTGTTTGGATTCCGTTATATGTCGCTGTTTTATCTAAGTTATTTTTAATGATTTCATGAGTCTTCTCATTGGAATATATTAACCAACAAGGCATTTGTTCTTCCAAAGGAAGGAATGTATCTGTCTCATACGAGAAGGCTAGCTTACCAGGCATACCTGGTTGAACAGATGCCCCTGAAAAATCAATTGATGACTTTTTAATTCTTGGAGGGGTTCCTGTTTTGAAACGAATGATTTCAATACCCATCTTTTGAAGAGCTTTTGATAAGCCTTTAGATGGTTTTTCTCCATCAGGTCCTGCTGATGTCACAGATGTTCCACGGAGAATGACACTTTCCATGTATGTGCCTGTTGCAATAATGACTGCCTTGGAAGCGATTTGTTCACCATTTTTTAAGACAACTCCTTTGATGACGTTACCTTCATGGATGAGGTCCACTACTTCACCTTCTAATATGTCGAGATTTTGGATTTCATCCAAAAGTTCTTGCATATAATGAGGGTAATTATGCTTATCTTCTTGTGCTCTTAGGCATTGCACACCAGGTCCTTTACCGGTGTTGAGCATCTTCATTTGAAGATATTCATGATCGGCAGCTTTACCCATAAGTCCGCCTAAGGCATCTATTTCTCTAACAACAATGCCTTTTGCACTTCCTCCAATGGAAGGGTTGCATGGCATATTGGATATCATTTTCTTGTTTAAAGTAATAAGGAGAGTTGAAAGTCCCATGCGTGCGCTTGCAGCGCATGCTTCGACACCTGCGTGTCCTCCTCCAACCACTATTACTTCGTATTGTTTCATATTATCCGACACTTCCATCCATATCCATTTTGATAAGTTGATTTAGTTCAACAGCATATTCCATAGGAAGTTCTTTTGAGAATGGTTCAATGAATCCCATGATGATCATCTGAGTAGCGTCTTTTTTAGACATACCTCTACTCATGAGATAGAAGAGTTGATCCTCATTGATTTTACTAACTGTTGCTTCATGTTCAATAAAAGATGAGTTATTCATGACTTCGTTCTTAGGAATGGTATCACTCTTAGATATGTTATCTAAAATGAGAGTGTCACATTCGACATGTGACTTACAGTTAAGAGCATTCTTAACGTGTCTAACTGTACCTCTATAATTAGCGACTCCTCCATTTTTAACAATGGATTTAGAGATAATTGTTGAGTTTGTGTTTGAGGCAAGATGAATCATTCTTGCTCCAGCATCTTGATATTGTCCTTTAGAGGCTACAGCAATTGAGATACATGTTCCTGTTGCACCTTCTCCCGCAAGAACACATGCTGGGTATTTCATATTGGTTTGGCTACCAATATTTCCATCGATCCATTCCATGAGTCCGTTTTCTTTCACTAAAGCACGCTTGGTGACTAAGTTAACTATGTTATTAGACCAGTTTTGAACTGTTGAGTAACGACATTTAGCATCTTTTAAGACAACGATTTCAACAACAGCGGCATGGAGTGAATCTTGCGAGTATATTGGAGCAGTACATCCTTCAACGTAATGAACAGATGCTCCTTCATCAACGATGATGAGTGTTCTTTCAAATTGACCACTCTTTTCGTTATTGATACGGAAGTATGATTGAAGTGGTTTATCAAGTACGACTCCTTTAGGAACGTAGATGAATGATCCACCTGACCACACTGCACCATTTAAAGCAGCAAACTTATTGTCGCGATATGGAACAACAGTATTAAAATACTTTCTCATTATATCTGGGCACATTTGAAGTGCTTGGTCTGTAGATAAGAAAATGACTCCTTTATCTTCAACTTCTTTAAGCATGTTATGGTAAACAGCTTCACTTTCATATTGAGTGGTGACACCAGAAAGGAACTTTTGCTCAGCTTCTGGAATACCTAGTTTTTGGAATGTATTTTTGATTGTTTCAGGAACTTTATCCCAGTCTTTTTCCACCTTTGCAGATGGACGAGTAAAGTATGTGTAAGAATCAAAATCTAAGAAAGAAAGATCTGGACCAAAAGATGGCATTGGAAGCTCTTTGAAAGCTTTATAAGCTTTGAGTCTAAATTCAAGCATCCATTCTGGCTCATTTTTCAACTTCGAAATTTCGCGTACGACTTCTTCTGTTAAACCTTTGCCAGTGTTTAAAATGGAGACATCTTTGTCTTTAAACCCGTACTTATAATCTTCGTCTTTCAGTAAATCTTTCTTATCCATACTTATTTATGATGATGGTGAATGATTTCTTCTAAACCATCCCATCCAATTGTTGCACATCTAATACGTGCAGCTTGTTTTGATGTATTCATGAAAACGATAGCTTCATCTAATACTGAATCATCATATTCTTCTTCATGAATCATTTTCTTATATTGATCAATGATATATAGTGCTTCTTCACAGGTTTTACCTATGACAAGACCACACATAATATCTGTGGAGGCGGTTGAAATTGTGCATGCTACTCCATTAAAGAAGCAGTCAGTAACAACTCCATTATCTTCTTTAACATAGACAATTATGTCATCGATACAATTCGCACTATCCATATGGATACTTTCATATTTATTTGCATCATTAGGTTCATGCTTATGTTGAGGATTATCATAATGGTCCATGATGATTTGTCTCATCATTTGAGGACTAAGCGAAATAGGCATCTAAGAAGTCACCACCTTTCATCAATGCTTCAACTAAAGCATCGATTTCTTCTTTTGTTGTGTACATATAGAATGAAGCTCTTACAGTTGAGAGTTCATTTAAGAAATCTGGAAGAATCTTAGCGCAGTGTTGTCCGCTTCTAGCGGCAATACCTCTGCTATTAAGGAATGTTGCTAAATCTTGTGAAAACACTCCTTTAATGTTAAAGGTTATAATACCAGCTTCAGATTCTTCGTTATAAATAACGATTCCAGGTACTTTTTTCATTTTCTCAACAGCATATGCTTTGAGTTCTTGCTCATATTTTTCAATGTTATCAATACCGATAGATTGAATATATTGAATTGCGGCATCAAAGCCATATATACCTTCGACATTGAGTGTTCCTGCTTCAAATTTAGCTGGAGCAGGCAAACATTTGTATGTTGCATCTTGATGGAATGTAACATTCATTCCTCCGCCTAGAGAGAATGGATCCATCTTCTCAAGGATTTCTTTTTTAGCATATAAAGCACCTATTCCAGTAGGTCCACACATCTTGTGAGCTGAGAAAGAGAGGAAATCAACATCCATATCTTTCACATCAATTTTGGTGTGAGGGACGGATTGAGCTCCATCACAGGAAACAAGTATGCCTTTTTCGTGTGCGTACTTGCATATTTCTTTCATATCTACTTTATATCCTAAAACATTGCTAACATGAGCAATTGAGATGAGTTTTGTTTTACTTGTAACTGCTTTTTTAACATTATTTAATGTTATTCTTCCTTTTTCATCTAAAGGAATGAACTTCACAACTACTCCAACAAGTTCTTGAAGTCTAAACCATGGAAGTAAGTTAGAAGCGTGTTCTTCAACACTTACAAGAATTTCATCACCTCTAGAAAGATTTTTATATCCATACCCAAAGGCAATTGTGTTTAATGAATTAGTTGCACCTGTCGTGAAGACGATTTCATCTTCATCAGCATTTAAGAATTCAGCAATGTGCTTACGAGTATTTTTGATTTTGGTGTCCACTGTAAAGCAGAGATCATAATCACCTCTATGAGAATTAGAGGTTTCTTCAGTTAAATACTTGGTGATGTCATTGATGACAACATCAGGTTTAAATGTCGTCGAGGCATTGTCTAAAAAGACGAGTGGTTTCCCTTGCATCAAAGTATTGTTTCTTAGCATTGGAAAGTCTTGCCTAATTTTCTTAACATCAAACATTACATTGCCTCCTTAATTGCTTCTTCAATTTTATCTTTGTTCTCTTTAGAGAAGTTATTACTAATTGGTTGTAGATATCCCATGGTGATGAGAAGCTTAGCTTCCTTTTTAGTGAGTCCACGAGACATCAAGTAGAACATGTGGTTGTTGTTGAGTTGACCAACAATAGCGGCATGGCTAGCTTGAACATCGTTTTCATCAATCCTCAGAATTGGGGATGCCACGCCTGATGCTTTTTCATCAAAAACAATGATTTTTGCATTTTGAACTGTTTTTGATTTAGACGCGTGTTCTTTTATATGATTTACACCTGTGAATACGATGCGTGAATTATCACGTGCAACACCATAATTATTCATAACAGCAGTTGTGTTTCCAACCATGTGATTGAAGGACACATCAAATGTCTTTTTAGCATCGCTATTTCCAAGGGTTGCAAGATGCCAATCACATGAGGCATTTTCACTCACTAAATTGACCATTGTTTTTAAAGAAATATTACCTTTTGAAAAATCGGCAAAAGTTACGATTAATTCGGAGTTTTTGCCAACATTCGCGTTGAGAGAAAATTCACCATTTTTGTCGAGGTTAAGCACCTTCAAATTTAGTGAAGAATTTTCACCAATTTCAATGTCTAAATCATCGAGCAAATTTAGCTCAATTTCTTTGACTTCATTATTAAGTTTAATGAGTGATTTTGACATTATTTTCCTTTCAACATTTCTTTTGTTGCACATGTGCCAATTGAGACTTGATTCATGTTTGTTTCTTTCTCAATTTCAATACCGAGAGATTTTCTTAGCCATTCATAGCCTTCCTTATCGATTTTTTTGATGAGTTCACGTCCTCCATCTGCAACTATTTTGCCGTTCACAAGGATGAGCGCTCTATCTACTTTTAATAGTTCATAGAGACGTGCATAATGAGAAACGATGAGGAAACCTCTTTTTTCTTGTTCTTCTTTGAGGACTTTGGCGACAACTTGAATTGCATCAACGTCTAAGCCAGAATCAATTTCATCAAGCATGACAAGAGATGGGTTTAAGACGAGCATTTGGAGAATTTCGTTTTTCTTCTTTTCTCCACCTGAAAAACCTTCGTTGAGATTACGGTTTGACATTTCAAATGGAATGCCTGTTCTTTTATAGGCATTATCAAGGAGTTTATAAAACTCGAATAATGGTACTGGTTTTTCACGGTGAGCGTTTAAACATGCTTTTAAGAAATCAGCGTTATTAACTCCAGGAACTTCACTTGGATATTGCATGCCTAAAAAGATACCAAGTTTACTTCTTTCATCAACTTCAAGATTAGTGATATCCTTTCCGTCATAAAAGATTTGTCCTTCAGTGATCTTGTAGTTAGGATTTCCCATGATTGTTTGAAGCAAAGTTGACTTACCATTTCCGTTTGGACCTAATAAGGCAATCGTTTTTAACGAATCCATTTTTAGGTCTAAGCCTTTTAGGATTTCTTTGTCTTCAACACTTACGTGTAAGTTTCTAATTTCTAAAGTAGGCATAACGCTTTCTCCTTAAACCGCTACTATTCTATATAAAAGAAAATGCACTATCAAATAAAACGATAATTTTTTATATCAAAGATTTATCTTTGAATTGAAATTTTAGGTTTAGCGAAACGATTTTGCTTATAGATTCTATCTATGTTAAATACTAAAAATCTCGTTGTATTAATACAATCTATGTTGTAAAATACTCTCGCTATGTTTGAAAAAAGGAGGTAGGAAAGGTTAAGTATGAAAAAATCTAAATTGACCTTAGGGATTAGCGTTGCTGCTATGAGCTGTGCACTTCTTGCAGGCTGTAAAGAAACAACCTATTCTCCAGAAGGCTATATATTGACCTACAAAGATGCTAATGGCGAAGAGCAACATCTCACCATGCAAGACTTGTTTGGTACTTATCTCACCGATACAAGTAGAGTATCAACTATGTTTGATAGCATCTATAAGTTAATCGTCCGTAACTATTTCAATGGTGCTGACCATAAGGGCGATTATGACCAAATTAAGAAAAACGCCGAAAATGACGTTGAAGGCGTTAAATCTAAAGCTAAAGAAAATGCTGATACAAACGACAGTAAGTATGACAAGGAATGGGAAGCATTACTCGATAGCTATGGTTGCAAAGATGAAGATGAACTTCTTGAACACTTCATTTATGAAAGAGAATTGAAAGAATTTAACGATCAATTCTACAAAAACCACATTAAAGAACTTCGTGATCAAACCAAGGAAGCTGATGGCTACTCTGGTTATCTTGAAAAGAAAGTTCCTTATCATGTCCGTCACATCTTAGTTAAAGTTGATGACTCAGGTTCCACCAACTATTGGAACGGCACCATTTCTAAAGAAAACGCAACTCTTCTTTATGACGTTGCTAATGCTTTAGCAACTGGTACTGAAACATTTGGTAAGATTGCTCAACAATATTCCGATGACTCATCCAAAGACAAATTCGGTGAACTTGAAATCGTTGATAAGGATACAGAATACGTACCTGAATTCAAATTAGGCATGTACGCATTCGAAAATATGTATAATGCTGCTACAAAAGCTGCTGCTAAAACATCCAACATCTCCATAGATGCTGGTGAAACAGATAGCATTGCAAGCGAATATGCAAAAGTCGCTGAAGAATCAGCTGGCAAAATTGGCACAATTCCATTCGGTGCATTTGCTCAAATCAAAAAATACTACAACACCACAAAAGATGAATTAAATCGTGATGTTAACGATGGTGATGCAAAATATTTCCCAAGAAACATTTTCTTCAATAACTATCTCAACAATCACTTTGTGAGTGTTGTCACAAAAGAAGCTGTTGAAGGTTTACCAACAAGTACTGAACTTGATGCATTAGCTGGATTTACATTCACTGATGTTAATGGTGATGGTCTTGACACATTAGTCGGTAAGCCAATTCTTAGAACCAAAGAAGGACAACCTATTTTAGTTGTTCGCGCTGGTACATCTTCCTATCAAGGAATTCACTTCATTGTTATTGAACGTTCTGGTTTAATTCCAACAGATAAGGGTGTCTCCTTAAATGACTACTACACCACATATCGTCCATCACAAAGCGAATATCCAGTCGATGGAAGCGGAAACAAATTACAAACATACGTCAACTACTATGCTCAAAGCGAAGCAGAGTACAAAACAAGGGCCGAAACTGTCGAAAGTAAAATTAAAAACTTTGACCCACAATTAAACAAACACATTTATCAACTCAACGTCCAAGAACAAAACATTAAATTCACTGAAGCTGGTCAACCAATTGCTGATGCAATCAACAAATGGATTGAAACAACAGCTAAGAAGAGTGAATTCGATGAAAATATCAACTGGGAAAAGGTCTGGGATTCATATATTGAATCACTCAAAGTTGAAAAAGCCGAATCAGTTAAGAGAATTGCAAATGTCTGTGCTATTGGTTTTGAAAGTGCAACCAAAGGTTCAGAATGGACAGAAGTAGGAGGAGCATGCTATGACAACAAAGTTCACTAATAAAGTATTACTCGTCCTCGCTGGCGCATTACTTCTCTCTGGCTGTGATGCAATCGAAGCTCTCCCAGCAAACTATGAAGCTAAAATCGTTGAAGGCGATCAAATCTATGAAAATATCATGGGTACAATCTATGATTCCGTCTCTTCTTCAAAGAAGGATGATGTCTTAGAACGTTTCCTCAATATCGTCACTGAAGATCAATATGGCTTATTTGAAGATCTC
>JAILIP010000008.1 GCA_024695235.1 Bacilli bacterium
TCAGTTAATCCAGCTTGAATCAAACCACCTAATTCTTCATCGAATTGGTTAGTGGTTATTCTTAAGGATGATTTAACTTTATCTAATAATGTTTTCATAAGCGCTCCTTTGCTACTTGTTTTCTTTATAATGTAGCGAGGTCGGTAAATAGCAAGCCACCTCGCTACAGCTTAACTCCGAAGAGTATTAGCTAATTTATTTTTGGAAGATGTTTAGAATGATCATAATTCATGTAGGTTTCTTCCGATACGACTGTATCAGTCATATGTCCTAGCGTGATGGTAGTATCACAATATAACTTGTAACCACATATTAACGCTTTGGCACAGAAGGAATAATCCTCTCCGACAATTCCGTTATTTAACATCGCGAACATAGATTTGTATCTCTCTTTGACATCTTGTAGGACTTTTCTAGTCATCATGACACATCCGAAGCCACATCCACGAACTTGAATAATACCTTTAGGATATTTAAGACATGGACTAGCTGATATGAACCCATCACGAGACATTGATAAGTCTGTTGAGATGACTGGAGTGAATGGAGGTCTACGATTGAAGTACAAGGCTGTTAAGAAGTCTTTTCCTTCAATTGATGCCAACATTCTTTTCACGATATCTGGTTTGAACACCATATCGCTATCGAACCAGAGAACATAATCTGCATCGCTACGATAAATTGCATGCTCTCCAAGTCTTTCCCTGGATACATGTACTAATGTTGAAGATGAGAACTTAATCTCGTATTCACATGGCCATTCAATGTTCACTAACGATTCCACGAATGGTTTGTCTAAGAATTCCATACAAGGAATTAAAACCAATATCTTCATTTGCTATCTCCCTATTAGTAGCCGCTAGAATTAAGAGGAGTAAGGCGGCTAGTCTCACCCCTCGGTTTTATCAGGCTGTAGTTACAAATCTGACGATACCAACGGTACCGACTTTCTTTGCCACGAATGTGGTATAGCCACGGAAGGAGACAAGTCCTTTTTCCCAACCACTACCATGTTCGTTTGGTTCGACTTCCATCGCACCTGCTTTACCTTTAACAGCTTCGAAAGCATTACCGAAGTAAATTAAGCTGTTGGATTTTGAGATGTAGTCATCGATAACAACTGGATATCCCATTAAGGTTCTTCTTTCAGGATCTAAAATAGGACGTTTGTTGGTATCTTTGATTTTTTGGCAATCCCAGAATGTGGCTTTGTTCATGAAGAACTTAGAACCATTATCTAAGGCAGCTGGAACAAGAGCGATTAAGTCGCAAATGTCATCATAGTCTGGACCTTGAGTATTGACGATTTGGTTGGTATTGGTGGTGAATGTACCACTACCGAAAGCACCAGCAATCTTGTCATCGATCTTGTCACCAAGTTTTCTAGCAAGGTTGTCGACTAACCATCTTTCGAAAGCATCAACGGATTGAGATAAAGCGACTTTAGAAATTTCAAGAATCTTGATGATTTCTTCACCAGCTAAATCTACATAGGCGACTGCATCAGCAGATGCGCTTTCTTGATAGTTTTCGGTATGAGCAGCAGCTTCATTAACTGTTACTTCATATGGAATTCTTAAATTACCAACGACTTCGAATAATTCGATTTCATTGATCAGAACCGCTCTCTTCTTTAAGCATTCAACGACTTTATCTGCAACTTGTGTTGGAATAGCATAAGTGCTATTGGATGCAAATGCACGATAGTCTACTAAAGTACGAGTTTCTTCTTCGTTTAGTTCTTTTTGCATTAAGGTCTTTAACCAAGCTGAGCGGTAAGTAGATTGGTTAAGTTCTTTCTTTTCGTTACCCATAGTAACCTCACTTTCTTTAACTTCGCCTTCTTTGCCAGCAGCGATTTTAGAGCGAATTTCTGCTCTTTTTTGTTCATCATTAGCACGTTTCTCGAGCTCGGCAATGATAGCTCTGTGCTCTTCATCGAGTTGACCAAGTACTTCAACTGATTCTTCAGTTTCGGAAAGAGTTTCAATCTCTTTCTTTCTTGCTTGGAGTTCTTCGATGGTTTTTGTTTCGAGATTCATCTTTAATTTCCCTCCGATCGAATCTTAATTCTTAGCCTCAGAGCTTCTCTCTTTTCTACTTTCGCTCTCTCCGACTCAAGTTCCTTGATAAATCCATCTTGGAATGAACGAGCAGAAATCTCTGTTGCATCGTTAGCTGGAATTGACACCGCGCTAACGTCGTACAACTTACCAATCCTGGTAATCGTACGTGTTATGGTTACGACATCATCTTCTTCATGACTATCGCGTTTTTCATCTTCGATAGTGAATCCAAAGGACATTTTGTCGGTATACCCACCTTTAATTTCTTCGAACAATTGTTTGCCAAGTTCAGTACCACTTAAATTAGCTCTGACTTTCAAACCGTGTTCATCAGGAGTAATATCTAATGTTTTATTACGAGTTCTGGCATACACACGACCTTCATGGTTGTATTGCATAATCACATCACCCATATCGCATGAGTCGAAAGCCTTAGAATCAACAACTTCAAAGACACGATATAATTTGTTATTCCAACCTTTGTATTCGAATAATAAATATCTCTCGTTAAATGTCGTTGCATAACCTTCAACTACATAATCGTCATCATTTCCATCAACTTTCTCACGAACACATAATGGAACTGATAAATTTCGATACTCTCTACCTTGGCTTATTTTTTGTTCTAAATCTTTTTTGCCCATGGTGACATCCTCCTTTCCTAGTTATTTATTGTCATTGTCGGAATTACCCAACTGTTCATTAGCATCTTTATATTCGCCACGAATGATATATTTCTTACCTTCATCATTTGGAAGAGGAGGTAAGTTCCATATCTCTCTAACCTCATCTCGATTGAGAATACCTCGATCAGAGAGTTGAGATGAAACATTTAATTTCTCCTGGTTAGACATATATTGAAGTCTGTTTGCGGTTGCCATCACTTCGTTACCAGTCGATTGTTCAATATCACTGAAGAACATCTTGGTAAGGACTTCACTGAATTGAATCGCGAACGGTTCAACACATCCTTCATAGAATGCACTCCATTTATCACCGAACGCTGAATTTTGGAGAACATCTTTATTAACACCGAAGTAGTTGTTGATATTGTTATCAATGAGTTCCATTTGTTTGTCCGAGATAGTAAATGGTTTGGAATCGATTTGCTTAATATCCGCGTATGTATTAGGAAAGAGCAATAAACCTCCGCCCTCATCTTTGAACGATGCCTCATTGAATCTTTTTCTTTCTTTAGCCAAGTCATCTTCTTTAGTGAAGTTGGTAGTTTTAGCCATAAAACGGAATGAAGCAGAAGATTTAATACCTTCTCTAATTCCTTGGTTATTGATATCGATGAGAGATAATGTTGGATTAAGTGCACTATTTTTCTCACCGAAGAAGTCATCTTTATATTGGAATTTTGTCATAATGCCACATCTATCTAATTCGATAGCGGCCTTATCACCATTTCTAAATGTGTATCTTAAATATAAAACGCCTTCAAATTCGACAATTTCACATTTGCTAGGAAGAACTGGATAAACACCATTGACTCTTCCATACTTATCTAAAATTGGAACTATAAAGGCGGTATTTTGTACATATAAAATTGTTGCTAAACGATATAAGAATTGAGACCAAGTGCTAAATCCATTTGGTCTATGTATTAAGGTTGCTTTAATTATTGCTTTGCTTGATCCTTCGATTTCGACTTTCAATTTCGAAACATGAGTGGCAATAATGTTGATAGCACTACGAACTTGTTGAACTTCATATAATGCTCCACCCCAGGAAGTAAAAACAGGAGAATATCCAGTGAATGTTTTGAAGAAGCTACTAATTTCTTTCTTTGATGGTATTTCTGGCTTCTTACCAAAGATTTTATCTAACAGTGACATTGTGTCTCCTTCCTAATTTTTTAATTGAGCACCAATTTCATCGGTCCATTTAGCCTTGACACATTTGGCATCAAGGAGAGCTGCAACACCATCTACGTGTTCTCTTGGAGATTGTTTAATAAGTTTCAATCTCTCGGTTTCGTTCTCCACCTTTAATGCAGCATTTAGAAGATGGATTTTAAGTAGTCCGTTGTCTCCAATCTTTATCGTTCCATCCTTGATTTGACCTTCAAATTCTCGGATGATCGGAGTGAGATTGAATCCTTGGAATACATCATCAGTTTTGAATCCATATGCTTTTAAGTCTTTAACGAGGTACAGAGATGAATATCTATCGTACCCTACACATAATGGATAGATTTTGTACTCCTCAATAAGGTTAGTAACCCACTTGTAGCAGTCATTATAGTCAACAGCATTACCTTCACTAAGTGTTAACCAACCTTTTGAGACGAACATACGGTATGGAAGATTGTCTCTAACACTCAATTCATCAACCTTTTCTGATGGCATGAAGAAGTGAGCAAAGACATACTCAATACCTTTTTTCTCAATGACACAAGTGACAGCAGTCAAGTCGGTGGTCCTGGATAAGTCGATTCCAACGACTGCATACATATTCATGAACTTCTTGAAGTCAAGATGCTCACAAGTTGCCTTTTCGATGGTATCGGTACTAAGCCAAGCGGTAGATGAGTTCTGTTTAACATTACAGTACTTAGTTAAGAACTCTGCCTTCTTGGATAATGATCCTTTAGCAATGTTGATTTCCTCTAATAGGTAATCCACCAACACACTAATACCAAGATTTGGATTTGCTTTTCGAAGCTCATTTATGTCATCCCATTTTTGAACATCATCGATGTCATATATGAATGCAATAAATCGAGTTTCTTTGCTATCACCTTTGAGAACACGAGTTGCACGAAGGAATAATTCATCATAGATTCCATCGTTCTCATAACCAGCTGTCAGCCCACGGCATCACCGTCATCAGAGGCTGTCATGGCAAAGTGGATGATGTACTCAGGTCTTATCAAAATGGCGAACTAAAGGATTCTTTAGAATCATGCGACCATCATGACTGTACTCACCATGAAGAATATGAGTATTTATGAAGACTGAGAAAGAAAAGATGTTGGCAGGCGAGGTGTATTCCGCTATTGACCCGCAACTGATTGAAGAACTGACGGAAGTGAAGGAGATAATTCACGACTATAATCTGCTGCGCCCGTCGGAGAA
>JAILIP010000015.1 GCA_024695235.1 Bacilli bacterium
TTTTTTCTCCTTGAAACATATTTATTATATCTAAATTGAAAAATAAGTGTTTTATTACTTCTAAACCTTGAAGAAGTTAATGCGTGTATATACGCCCTTGCGAAGAAAGGGGGTTACTTGTAAAATAATAGTATATTATCCCAGAGATATGATTACAGGTATTATACTTGCTGGTGGTGAGTCTACTCGTGCCGGCCAAAACAAATTACTTCTCGAGGTTAACGGAAAACCACTTCTTTTGCACACAATTGAAAGTGTTAGACCCTTTGTTGATAAGGTTGTGGTTGTGACGGGTAAATATCATAACGAGATGGCTCCTTTATTAAAGGATGTTGAAGTTATTCATAA
The DNA here is from genome assembly GCA_024695235.1 of Bacilli bacterium. Classification (GTDB taxonomy): domain Bacteria; phylum Bacillota_I; class Bacilli_A; order RFN20; family CAG-826; genus Fiminaster. The sequence continues at coordinate 349 of JAILIP010000015.1, forward strand.
TCAGAATTATAAAGATGGAATGTTTTCTTCTGTTAAAGCAGGCGTTATGCAAGCGGAAGGAAACTTTTTTATCATTCCCGGGGATTGCCCATGTGTATCAAAGGATGTTTTTAAGGCACTATTAAAGTGCGACGATTTTTCTATACGCGTGCCTGTATATAACGGACACACAGGTCATCCAGTGTATGTAAATAGAATCCATCGTCGTCAGATGCTTCATGAACCGCTTGAATCAAATCTAAGGATATTCCGTGATGAAGTTGGTTATGAGACAGTTGAAGTTAAAGACAAAAACATTCTCAACGATATAGATACGATTGAAGATTACGAAAAATTATTGAAAGAAAGGAAATAGATATGAAAGTTAAAGAATATGTAAAAGCTAAATCTCTAGAAGAAGCCTATTCTCTTTTAAAAGCTAATCCACTCAATAGAGTAGTTGGTGGTGGCTTATGGCTTAAAAAAGGAAACATGGATCTTAACATGCTCATCGATTTAAGTGGGTTAGGTTTAGACAAGATCGAAGAAAAAGATGGCTTCATCGAAATCGGTGCATTAGTCACTCTTAGAGAAGTTGAAAAATCTGAGCTCCTTCAAGAAGCATTTCATAGTTTAGTTTCAAAAGCCGCTGGCTTAGTGATGGGTCCAGCCTTTAGAAACATTGCCACAATCGGAGGAAGCGTTGCAGGCAAGCTTGCATTCTCTGATGTTATTACCGCTCTTCTTGCATGCAATGCATCACTTAGATTTTATCCAAGTGGTGAGAAGTCTCTTGAAGAATACTTAAAAGAACCAGGTCTTTCTAAAGAGATTCTTACTCATATCATTGTGAAACAATGTCATAGACTTTCATTCTATAAACGTGTTGGTTTAACTGAACTTGATTATCCAATCATTTCAGTCGCTATTACACATTGTGTAAAACACGATAAATATACAGTCGCTGTTGGTTCACGTGCTGGCGTTGCTGCTTTGGCAGAAGATGTCATGAAAGCACTTGAAGCTGGCGAACGTGACTTTGAAAAAGTTGCTAAAGAAGTATTGAAGATGAAATTTAACGATAGTTTAGCAAGCAAAGCCGAATACCGCGCTCATCTTGCTGAAGTATATGTTAGACGTGGTCTAGAGGAGGTAAGCAAATAATGTTAGTGAAATTTAAACTAAATGGTCTTGATGTAAAATATGACATCGAACCAGGAGAATTCCTCCTTGATACATTAAAAGAAGATGTTAAATCCCTTAAAAAAGGATGCGATGGAAGTGCCTGTGGAGTATGCACAGTACTTCTTGATGGAAAACCAGTGTTATCTTGCTCACTTTTAACTGCTAAATGTGATGGACATGAAATCACAACAGTTGAAGGTATCCAAGATGTCGCTGAAAAAGTTGCTGAATGCTTTGGCAAAGAAGGTGCAGATCAATGCGGATACTGTAACTCTGCTTTTGCCTTAATCATTTACGCACTTAGTAAAGAATATAAGAATCCAACCGATGAAGAAATTAAACGCTTCTTAGTTGGTAACCTCTGCCGTTGCACAGGATATCAATCTCAATTCCTGGCCGTTAAAAGATATTTAGGAGGACTAAAATAATGAAACAATTCAAAGTTGTAAATAACCTTACTCCTTCTAAACACGGAAAAGGTTTAATGATGGGTCGTCCATACTACACAGATGATCTTGCCGAACATCATTCTTTAGTAGTAAAGATTCTTAGAAGCCCACATGCTTTTGCACGCATTAAGAACATCGATACATCTGAAGCTGAAAAACTTCCAGGTGTTGAATGTGTCTTAACTCATAAGAATGTTCCACACGTCTCATTCTCACGTGCAGGACAAGGTTATCCAGAACCATCTCCACACGATAAGTTCGTCTTAGATGAATACGTTCGTTATGTTGGTGATGAAGTTGCCGCGGTTGCCGCAGTAAGTGAAGATATCGCTAACCAAGCATTAAAACTCATCAAAGTTGAATATGAAGTTCTTGAACCAATTCTTAACTTTGAAAATGCTGTTGATAACAAGGTTGTCATCCACCCAGAAGACGGCATTCATGAAATGTTCCCAATTGGTTTTGAGCCAAAAAGAAATATTGCTGCATCATATCACATGAACGTCGGTGATGTTGATGAAGTATTTAAGAAATGTGACTACGTTGTTGAAGAAACATTCCTCACCCAAGCCCAAGCTCACGCGATGCTTGAACCACACGCATCGAACGCACGTTTAGATGCACATAATAGACTAGTCATCTATTCATCCACTCAAACACCATTCCATATGCGTCGTATTTTAGCAAAGACCTTAGGTTTACCTGTTGAAAAAGTACGTGTCATAAAACCACGTGTTGGTGGAGGCTTTGGTGGAAAGCAAGCTTTCCATGGTGAAATGTTCTGTGCTTTAGTTACGCTAAGAACTCATAAACCATCACGTTGTGTCTATACACGTGAAGAAGTATTTGGATGCTCATACACACGTCACCCAATGAAAATTACCATGAAGATTGGCGCGACCAAAGATGGTAAGATTCGCGCTATCGATTGTCATTCACTTTCAGATACTGGTGCTTATGGTGAACACGCTTTAACAGTCTTTATGATTGTTGGAAGTAAGGTTCTTCCTTTATATAACAAAGTTGATGCCGTTAGATTCGGTGGAGATGTTGTTTACACAAACCACGTATCCGCAGGTGCGTATCGTGGATATGGTGCAATTCAAGGTAACTATGCTCTTGAAGCAACCATTGATGTCTTAGCAGAGAAGATGGGTGTTGATCCAATCAAACTCCGCGAAGATAACTCGATGAGAGAAAAAGAAACATCCCCAATCTTTGAAATTATGGGTGAAGGTACAAAAGGTACCGCGATGATTATGGAAAGCTGCAAACTTCCATATTGTATTAAACGTGGTCGTGAACTCATTGGCTGGGATGAAAAATATCCTCGTAAAGAAGTTGGCCCACATAAAGTTAGAGCTGTTGGTATGGCTATTGCTATGCAAGGTAGTGGCATTCCATTCCTTGATATGGCAAGTTGTACAATCAAACTAAATGATGGTGGCTCATACATGGTCACTGTTGGTGCAACTGATATTGGTCAGGGTAGTGACACGATTATTTCTCAAATTGTGGCAGAAGAACTTCAAACCACAATGGATAAGATTATCATCTATTCTTCAGATACAGACTTAACTCCATACGATTGTGGTGCGTATGCATCATCTACAACATACGTAAGTGGTAATGCTGCATACAATGCAGCCTGCAAGATGAGAGAAGTTCTACTTGAAGAAGCTGCTAAGCTAATGGAAGTCAAAGTTGATGATGTTGAATTTGATGGAAAGATCTTTAAAGCCAAAGGTAAATCATTATCACTTGATGATCTTTCAACCATGAGACTATATAACAACGATACACATCAAATCGCTGTTACAGATAGTTTCCACGGTCATGTTAGCCCACCTCCATTTATGGCAGGTTATGCTGAAATCGAAATTGATACCGAAACATATGAATATAAAGTTCTTAACTATGTTAGTGTCGTTGATTGTGGAACCACAATTAATCCAGGCTTAGCTAAAGGACAAGTCGAAGGTGGTATCCTCCAAGGTTTAGGCATGGCTGGATATGAAGAAGTTAAATACACACCTAAAGGAAAGATGTTATCTAACACATTTGATACATATCATATTCCAACATGCTTAACTGTTGAAAAACTTACAACTGAATTTGCTGATTCATATGAAGTCAGTGGTCCATTCGGCGCTAAATCTGTCGGTGAAATTGGTATTGATACACCTCCAGCAGTTTTATGTAACGCAATATATAATGCTTTAGGTGTTAGAGTTCATTCTCTCCCAATCACACCTGAACATATTTTCGAAGCTGTTAAAGCAAAAGAAGGTAAATAAATGTTTGATAAATCATTAATCAACGGACAATTATTCATCAACGGAAAATGGGTTAAGAAAAACCTATATATTTTGGGTGAAAAAATTGCTGATATTAGTGATGAAATAAAAGACGCTAAAGAAGTCATTGATTGTAGTGGTCTTAAAGTTCTTCCTGGACTTATTGATCCACATGTTCATTTTGAACTTAACTGTGGTCGTGTAACCTCAGTTGATGATTTCTATTATGGTTCTGTTGCAGCAGCTTATGGAGGAGTCACAAGTATTGTCGACTTCCTTGATCCAACAAGAAATGCTGAGGAACTTGAAGAGAGTTACTATGCGAGAATTAAACTCGCTGAAAAGTCTTTGATTGATTATCACATGCACGCTTGCATTAGAGAGCCAAATGGCGATTTAGAAGAATATGTCAAGATGACCAAAAAGCTTGGCATGAAGACAATTAAGTTGTTTACAACTTATTCTGATACACATCGCCGTACATATGATGAAGATATCATTAAACTTTTAGAACTTTCGAAGAAATATGATGTTCTTATCTTAGCTCATATCGAGGCTGACGATATGATCTCAATCAAACCAGAAATGACATATAAAGATTTACCTATTTCTCGTCCTGGTTATAGCGAAACAATTGAAGCACTTAAACTTGCTAAATACGCGAAAAAAACTGGTGGATTTTTATACATGGTTCACTGCTCAAGTGGTGAGACATTACGTCAACTCAAAGAAGAATATAGCGATATTATTGGCAAGAATCTTTTCATCGAATCCTGCCCTCAATACTTTGTTTTCAACAATTCATTCTTAGAAGGAGAAAATGGCAAACTCTTTACATTTGCTCCACCTCTTAGAAGTGAAAGAGAAAGACAATTATTGGTTCATAACTTCGATACCCTTCTAACAATTGGAACAGATCACTGTGCATTTAATAGCGAAGATAAGAATTGGCCAACACTTGCAGGATTTCCTCTTGGTGTTGGAGGCATCGAATATTCCTTCTCACTTATGTACAAGCGCTTTGAAGAAAAAGTCATCGATAAGATGAGCAAGAACGTTGCCATGATTGAAGACTTCTTAACTAAAGGAGAACTCAAAGTTGGTAAGGATGCAGATATTGCTGTGTTTAAAGATATCTTCAACTATCGTGAACAAAAAGGACATGGTAGATGTGACTATTCAATTTATGAAGGTGTTTTAGGCTCTGGAGAATTTATTCACACGCTTGTTCGCGGAGAGTTCGTCTTAAAAGATAGAAAGATTATTCCTCATAAAGGAAAAGAAATTATTTGTGGAGAAAAGTAAATGAAAGCAATTATTAACGCGAGAATTTATGACTACAAAAATTACATTGAAAATGGATACGTAGTTTTTGATGAGCAAATTAAAGAAGTTGGCAAGATGTCTAGCTTCAAAGACAAAGATTATGAAGTAATTGATGCGAAAGGAAAACTCCTTCTTCCAAACTTCGTGTGTAACCATGCTCATATATATTCAATATTTGCTCGCGGTCTATCTTTGCCGTTCAATCCACATAACTTCTTAGAAATACTTGAACAAATGTGGTGGAAACTCGATGCTAAAATCACAAATCAAATTACATACTATTCAGGCATCGCTGCCTCATATGAATTCCTCCTCAATGGTGTATCTACAGTTATCGATCACCATGCTTCTGGAGAAATCATTGGTTCGTTATCTAGCCTCAAAGCCTCCGTGTGTGATGTCGCACATATGAAAGGCATTTTCTGCTTTGAAACAAGCGATAGATATAATATTAGTAAATGCATTAAAGAGAATGTCTCATTCTTTAAAGAAAATTCCAAGAATGCATTATTTGGAATGCACGCTTCAATGACTTTAAGTAATGAAACATTAGCCTTAATTAAAAAAGAATTTGGAAATATCCCTCTTCACGTTCATGTTGCTGAATCAAAGATGGACGAAGAAGATTCTTTAAAGAAATATAACACCTCTATCATAGATAGATTTGATAAATATGGTCTAATCAACAAAGACTCACTTATCGTTCATGGTGTTGCTTTAAGTGACCACGAATTAGATATCATCAAAGCTAGAGGTGCTTACATGGTTGTAAACACAACCTCCAACATGAATAACGCAGTTGGCTTACCAAACGTTAAGAAATATCTTGATCACGGAATCAAAGTTATGGTAGGTAATGATGGACTTAACTCCAACATGGCAAGTGAATACATGAATGTTTACTACACATCTCACTTACTCAACGAATCTCCGACCACACTTAACCTTGGTGATGTCTTAAACATGATTAACAATTCGTATGATTACGTTTCAAATAAACTTGGCATCAAACTTGGAAAGATTGAAAAAGGATATGCATCTGACTTTATGCTTGTGAATTATTCTCCATTCACTCAAATGGATGAATCCAATGCATTTGGTCATGTCTTTTTTGGACTACTTCCATCATTTAAACCATGTGATGTTTTAGTAAACGGAAATTACGAAGTTAAAAACTATGAAGTTCAAAATAAGAGACTCATAGCTGAATTTAAAAAGTGTAAAAACTTTGCTGATGAATTATGGCATTTAGTTAAGGAGGAAAAATAATGGATATCAAAACTAAATTTGATGGATTAGAACTCGCTAATCCGCTTATGCCTGCAGCAGGACCTCTAGTAGGTGATGCTGAAAAGATGTTATGGCTTGAAAAAGAAGGATGTGGAGCAATTGTTTCAAAGACAATTTCTACTAAAGACGCTCACATTCCTCATCCATGTATTTATGGTGATAAAGATTACATCATGAACTGTGAACTTTGGACTGAATACACCAAAGAAAAATGGCTTGATGAATTCCTTCCATATTTCAAGAAACATTCTGATGGTAGACCACTAATTATCTCTGTTGGTTATACCAAAGATGATATGAAAGTGCTCATCCCACTTCTTGATAAATATGCAGATGCATTCGAAGTTTCAACTCACTATGTCGGAAACGACTTAGGTGGTATTGGTGAAACTGTCGCAATGATTAGATCCTTAACTAAAAAACCAATTTATATGAAGATTTCTGCTCATATGCCAGATCCAGAAGGATTTGCCAAGACCATTAAAGAAAATGGTGCTAATGGTGTTGTAGCAGTTAACTCTCTTGGACCAAGTATGAAAGTTGATATTGCTTCTCGCTCAATTATCTACGGAAACACAAAAGGCTTTGCTTGGACAAGTGGACCATATATTAAAAACATTGCATTAGCAACTGTATACACAATTAAAAAAGCAGAGCCATCATTAACTGTTATTGGTGTTGGTGGTATTCAATCAGCTGATGATGTCATCGAATTCCTCCTTGCAGGTGCATCAGGTGTGCAAATGCTATCTGCTGCAATGCTTAGAGGTAAAGGCTTATATCGTAAGATTATTGATGATCTTCCAAAAGCTCTTGAAAAATATGGATTTAAATCAGTCGAAGAAGTTATCAACACTCAACTTGAAAACCACGCTATGTTTGGAAAAGGCGAAACTCCAAAACTTGATGCTGGTAAGTGTATCGGTTGTGGAACATGTGAAAAAGTATGTCCATATTTTGCAATTGAAATGGATGGAAAACCTAAATTTAATTCTGAGAAATGCTTCCGTTGTGGACTTTGTGTTTCTAAGTGCCCAGTAAAAGCTCTCTCCTATAAGAAAGTCGAAGAATAATGTTACCTTTCAAAAGTAAATATCCTACATCAACTCCAAAAGTAGACCAAGGCATTAAAGTTCGTGGTGAAGCTAAATACACTGACGACATTGTGATGCCAGGAATGCTCTTTGCTAAAACTGTGAGAAGCTCAATTGCTCATGGTGAGATTTTAAGCATTCAAAAACCAAAACTACCTGAAGGTTACTATTGGGTTGATCATAAAGATATCAAAGGTGAAAACGTCGTTAACATTATCTTCTCCGATTGGCCAGTATTCGCTGAAAAGAAAGTTAATTTCATTGGTGAACCAATCGCTTTGATTGTTGGACCAAACAAAGGAGAACTCGATCGACTCGTTAACGAAGTGAAGATTGAATATAAAGAAGAAACACCAGTATTTGATTTTACTGAATCATATATTCATAAAGCATTCACCAAGGGTGATATTGCCTCTGCCAAGAAAAAGGCAGTTAAAGTCATTGAAGAAGAATTCTCAACTGGATATCAAGAGCAAGCATATCTTGAACCACAAGGACTTCTTGTCTATTACGATGAGGAACACCGCGTAACTTGTGTTGGTTCAGTGCAATGCCCATGGTATGTGCACCGCGCTGTCGTTAGAGCATGCGCAATCCCAACTGAGAAAGTTCGTGTTATCCAACCTGCTGTTGGTGGAGCTTTCGGTGGTAAAGAACATTATCCATCTTTACTAGCTGCTCAACTTGCAACAGCAATGCTAAAGATCAATAAGCCAATTAAGATGTGTTTTGAAAGACCAGAAGATATTACCTTCACAACTAAACGTCATCCCTCAAAATCAAAATACATTGCCTATGTTGATAAAGATAACAACATTCTTGGAATGGATGTTCAAGTTAAACTCAATGGTGGTGCATATAAAGGTTGTAGCGGAGTTGTTTTAAGCCGTGCATTAATCGCATGTGTTAACGTGTATAACATTCCTGCATTAAATGTCGCAGGCGATGTCTATATGACAAACACAGTTCCAACCGCTGCCTTCAGAGGATTCGGTTCACCTCAAACAATCTTTGCTAGTGAGATGTTCATTCATCACGTTGCTAAAGATTTAGGTGTTGATCCTCTTGAGTTAAGAATGAAATATCTTGTTAAAGAAGGAGATATCACAACCAATAGTGGCAAATTCCATGATCCAATCATTCTTCCGGCCTTAATTGAAAAAGCAATGGAGATGAGTGATTACAAACGCAAGATAAAAGAATACTCAAAACCAGGATGTAATAAAGGTATTGGCATGAGTTTCTTCCTCCATGGATGTGGCTTCACTGGAAGTGGTGAATCAGACATCATTAAAGGAAAAGTTAAACTCATCAAAGATGAAAAAGATATTGTTCATGTATACGCTTCAAGCGTAGATATGGGACAAGGAAATAAGACAACTCTTAAGAGAATTGTCGCGAAGAACCTTGATATTCCAAATGAACAAGTAGTCTTTGATAACCCAGATACATCCATCATCCCTGATAGTGGTCCAACTGCCGCTAGTAGAACAATTATTATTGTTGGCTTTTTAATGGAAAAAGCTGCTAAGAACCTTAAAAAGATTTGGAAAAGCGGTGTCCGTCAAGAACACATCGAACCATATGTTGGCCCAAGCTATATCAAATGGGATGAAGAAACTATGCAAGGCGATGCTTATCCTTCATATGCGTGGGGAGTAAATGTCGTCGAAGTAGAGTTTGATCCAATCACATATCAAATTGAAACAAAAGGTGTGTGGTCCACATATGATGTTGGTCGAGTGGTTGATGAAAGAATCGCTGTTGGTCAAGCTGATGGCGGTATCGTCCAAGGACTCGGTTATGGTTATATGGAAACAATGCGTTGTGAAAAGGGTAGATTCCGTCAACGTTCACTTTCTGACTACATTGTTCCAACTGCTGAGGATATTCCTCATATGGAAACAGCCTTTATTGATAATCCTTTCATCTATGGTGCTGATGGTGCAAAGGGAATGGGAGAGTTAACTCTTGTTGGTGGTGCTCCAGCAATTGCTTTAGCAATTGAAAACGCTATTGGTAAGAAAGTTAACGATATTCCATGTAACCCAGAATATATTATGGAGCTTATGAAAAATGGCAAAAATTAAATTTACTTTGAATCACAAAAAACTTGAAGTAGAAGTCGATCCATCTCGTAGACTCCTAGATTTCATTCGTGAAGATATGCACCTATCTGGCACGAAAGAAGGTTGTGGTGAAGGAAGCTGTGGAGCGTGTGTTGTTTTAATGGATGGATATTCTGTTAACTCATGCCTTATTCCAATGGCAAATGTTGAAGGACATGAAATCATCACAATCGATGAATTTAAAAACACAAAAGAGTTTGAAGTGTTATATGCCGCGTTCTCTGAAGAAGGCGGATCTCAATGTGGATTCTGCACTCCAGGAATGATCATTGCATCTCAATCACTTCTTTCTCATAATCCTCATCCAAGTGAGGAAGAAATACGTGCTGGTTTAGCAGGCAATCTATGCCGCTGCACTGGCTATCAAGCAATTATTCAAGCTGTTAAATTAGCTTCTGAAATAGGAGGTAATTTATGGGACAAAAAATAATCGCTAGAACACTGTCTGAAGCCATCGAAGCACTTGCAAAATACGATTGCAATATCGTGGCAGGTGGTTCAGATATCATGCTTCAAAAAAGAAATACAGCAGGTGAACTTCCACGTTTTGAAAAAGACGTTTTGTTCATCGCTAATATCGAAGAATTACATAAAGAGTATGTCGATGAAGAAGGTCTCCATATCGGAGCCACAATGACTCTAGAAGAAATACTTCGTCATGAACTTACTCCTAATGTACTCAAGGATTGTTTAAAAGAATTGGCCTCAGTTAACATTCGCCATTTTGCCACACTTCCTGGCAATATCGCGAATGCATCTCCAGCCGGAGACACAATTGTAGTGGACATTCTTTTAGATGCAAAACTTAAACTCACCTCTATAAGAGGTGTGAGATATGTTTCTGCTGAAGATTTCGTGCAAGGCGTACGTAAGATTGATTTAGCAAAAGATGAACTCATTGAAGAAATCATCTTCCCTAAGTATGACTTTGATAAACTCATTTGGTTCAAAGTTGGATCAAGAAAAGCCGAATCAATTTCTAAGCTTGCATTTGCAGCAGCATATAAACTCGATGGCGAGAAAATCGCCTCAATTAGACTCGCATTTGGTTCCGTCTTTATGAAAGCCATTCGTTCACATGAACTTGAAAAAGAGCTTGAAGGAATGTCACTTAAAGAACTTGGAAGTAGAGTCGAAGAATTTACAGAAAAATATGGTAAGGTCATCTCCCCAATAGATGATCAAAGATCTACCAAATCATACCGTCTCGAGGTCACAAAAAATATTGTGCGAGACTTCTTAACTACATTAGCAAAAGGAGGTAATTAATGAATTATATTAAAGGGTATCGTTGTACGATATGCCACAAGTTCTTTAAACCTAATGAAGTTGAACTTACTTGTCCAGAATGTGGAGAGAAAGGCATCTTAGATATTGAATATGACTATGATGCTTTAAAGAAAGTTCTCACAAAAGAATATTTCGAAAACAATCGCAATTATTCGATGTGGAGATACGCTCCGATAATGGGAATTAAGGAAGATCACATTCATGAAATGTTACGTGTTGGCTGGTCACCACTATACGAGGCTCATAACCTTGAAAAGTATCTAGGCTTAAAGAAACTTTACATTAAAGATGATGGTCAAAATCCTTCTGGCTCAAGCAAAGATAGAGCATCTGGTGTTGCTGTCTTAAAAGCAATTGAAGCTGGTGCTAAAACTATCGCTTGTTCCTCAACTGGAAATGCTGCCTCATCATGCGCTTGCCAAGCTGCTCATATGGGATTACCAGCGGTTATCTTTGTCCCAAAAAGAGCACCTATTGGAAAAGTCACTCAGATTTCATTATATGGAGCGACACTTATTAGTGTTGATGGTGACTACAAGGCTGCCTTCTCATTATCTAAAGAAGCCATCAAAAAATATGGATGGTATAACCGCAATGCCGCTATCAATCCATTTATGATAGAAGGCAAAAAGACCGTATCAATGGAAATAGCTGAACAGCTTAACTTCGAACCTACTGATTGGGTTGCAGTAAGTGTTGGAGATGGCTGTACAGTTGGAGGTGTATATAAAGGATTTGCTGAGTTTTACAAACTAGGCTTAATCAAACGTATCCCTCGTATACTTGGTGTTCAATCAACAGGCTGTGAACCATTCGTTGTTGCTGCTAAAAACAATGAACCACTCAAAGAATGTGATGAAAACACCATTGCTGACTCGATTGCAGTTGGCATTCCTCGAAATCCTGTTAAAGCACTTAATGCAATTAAACTGTCTAACGGTGCTTGGATTTCAGTTCCTGATAGTGATATCATTAAAGCATCTGCTTTACTTGGTAAAACGGAAGGAATATTCGGCGAACCTGCAGGGGTAGCAGCTATAGCTGGAATTGAAAAAGCAATCAAAGAAGGAATCATTAAACCAAGCGAAACAGTCACGATGATTGTTACAGGCAACGGTCTAAAAGATCCTGTAAATGCCCAAAAGGCAATTACCCCACCAACCCCAATGAAACCAAATCTCGAAGAATTGGATAAATTTTTGAAAGAAAAAGGAGCAATTTAAGATGTCAAAAATTCCATTCGGACCTACTTATGATGAAATGCTTAACCCATCTCATCAAGATCCAAAAACAAGAGCAGCCGCTCTAAAAGCTCTAAAGGAAAATGAGCTTGATCCAATTAACTTGTTCAATATCACATGGAAAAATGAAAAAGACCAAGTTAACAAAATCGTTCTTCCAAAAGCTTTAACAGGTGTTGACGCTAACATCGTTGTTATGCTTGGAAAATACTTCCCATCTGGTTCACATAAAGTCGGACCAGCATATGCCACACTCATGGAAGGCTGTGTTGATGGTGAAATCATTCCAGGAAAACACACCATTTTAGGACCATCAACTGGTAACTTTGGTATCGGTGTTTCATACATCACAAACTTAATGAAGTATGATGCGATCGTTATCATGCCAGACAACATGTCCAAAGAAAGATATCAACGTATCTCTCGTTATGGTGCAAAACTCGATCTCACTCCAGGTAGTGAATCCGATGTTATTCTCACCCTTGAAAGAACATACGAATTAAAGAAAGATCCTAAGAATAGAACCTTAGCTCAATTCGAACTCTTACCAAACTATCGTTTTCATCGTCATGTCACTGGTAATAGTGCAATTGAAGCAGTCAAAGGTATCGGTAATGGCCGTATTGCATGTTTCTGCTCTGCTCCAGGTAGTGCAGGTACACTCGCAGCTGGTGATCAAATCAAAGTCGCATTCCCAGAATGTAAGATCGTCGCTTTAGAACCACACGAATGTTCAACACTCACCAATGGTGGTCTTGGACAACACCGTATTGAAGGTATTGGCGATAAGATGATCACTCTTATTCATAACGCTCTTACCACAGACTTCATTACTCAAATCATTGATGAAGATTGTGTCCGTGGTTTAGCAGTTATCCATGAAGGTACTGAAACACTTGTTAAACATGGTGTTGATAAGAAAGTTGCCGAATCAATGGTCGATTTATTCGGTGTCTCCGGAATTTGTAACATCTTAGGTGCTATTAAGATGGCTAAATATCTCAAACTTGGACCAGAAGATAACGTCGTTACAATCGCTACAGATAGCTTCGATCGTTATCCATCAGTCATGGAAGATTTACATAGACGTGAACTCGAAGTCACTCCAAACGTTCTTGAAAGATGGTTTGAAGACGTCTTTGAAAACGCTGATACAAGATTCGTATTAGATACACGTGGTAAAGAAGCCAAAGAAAAACTCTTCAAACAAAAAGAGAGAGATTGGCTCAAGTTTGGATACTCCCAAGAGTATCTTGATTCCATGAGAAAACCAGAATTCTGGGAAAATGAATATAACAAAATACACGAATACGATAAGAAGATTGTCGAGATGCGTGGAAAGGAAATTAAATAATGAAAGTTTCATTTGAGGAAGTTCTCAAAAAAGCTGAGTCGTATCAAGCTGATATGACAAAATTCCTTCGCGATATGGTCGCTATTCCAAGCGAATCATGCGAAGAAAAAGAAGTCGTCCTCCGCATTAAAGAAGAGATGGAAAAAGTTGGCTTTGATAAAGTAGTTATCGATCCAATGGGAAACATCCTTGGCTATGTTGGTCATGGTAAACATTTAATCGCTATGGACGCTCACATCGATACCGTTGGTATTGGTGAAATCAAAAACTGGACATTTGATCCTTATGAAGGATTTGAAGATGATGTCTATATCGGTGGTAGAGGCACCAGTGACCAAGAAGGTGGTATGGCCTCTATGGTCTATGCCGCGAAAATCATCAAAGACTTACACCTTGAAGATGACTACACCTTAGTCATTACAGGTACCGTCCAAGAAGAAGACTGCGATGGCTTATGCTGGCAATACATCATCAAAGAAGACAAACTCAAACCAGAATTTGTCGTCTCTACTGAGCCAACAAGTTGCAGAATCTATCGTGGACACCGCGGCCGTATGGAAATCATGGTCAACGTGAGAGGTATCTCTTGCCATGGTAGCGCCCCTGAAAGAGGCGATAACGCCATTTATAAAATGGCTCCAATCATTGAGCAAGTTAAAGAACTCAATGAACACGGCTTAGCCTATGATCCATTCTTAGGTAAAGGTACCGTCACCATCAGCCAAATCTTCCATAAGTCCCCATCTAGATGCGCAGTCGCAGATGGATGCTGGATTTCCTTAGATAGAAGATTAACAGTGGGTGAAAATGATAAGACCTCCATCGCTGAGATTGAAAATCTCCCAGGCGTCAAAGCAGCGAAAGCGGAAGTCTCTATGTACCGCTATGAAAGACCATCTTATACCGGTCTTCTCTATCCTACAGAATGCTATTTCCCAACCTGGGTTATTCCAGAGGAAAGCGTTTATGTCCAATCCATGAAAGAAGGCTATATCGAATTATTCGGTAAAGACCCAGTCATTGATAAATGGACATTCTCAACCAATGGTGTTTCCATTATGGGTAGATTTGGTATTCCATGTCTTGGATTTGGTCCTGGCGATGAAAAAGAAGCGCACGCACCAAATGAAAAGACAAGAAAACAAGATCTCGTCATCTGTGCAGCTTTATACGCTGTTACACCTATCCTCTATTTAGAGAGATTAAATGCAAAAAAATAATAAAATAACGGAGTTTTAAACGAATTTTATGGAAAAATTAGAACCTAGATTTGCAGGTCGTCACCTCATCACACTTGAAGATTTCACCAAAGAAGAAATCGATTACATGCTCAAAGTATCACATGATTTAAAAGATGCTTTCTATCGCAATGAACCAACCCAATGGTTAGTTGGCAAAACAGGATTCTTAATGTTCTTTGAACAATCCACCAGAACTAGAAACTCCTTCGAGAGTGGTATGGCTCAATTAGGCGGACACGCGACCTTCTTAGATACATCTATGATGCAAATCGCGCACGGTGAATCCGCAAAAGATACCGCGGTTATCTTATCCTCTTTTGGACACATGATCGCGTGTAGATATTGTAACTGGGGCTTAGGCAACAAATACATTAGAGAAATGGCCAAATGGTCCACGGTCCCAATCATCAACTTACAATGTGACTTATATCACCCAATGCAAGCTCTTGCGGATTTAATGACAATCGAAGATGAATTTGGTCACACCAAGAACTTAAAAGTTTCTGTCATCTGGGCTATGGCGACCACACATAAAAAGCCAATCTCTGTTCCAGTCAGCCAAGTCTTATTATTCCCAAGATATGGTATTGATGTGACATTAGCCTATCCTGAAGGCTACGATCTTCCAGATTGGGTTATCGAAAAAGCCAGAAAGAACGCTGCGGAAAATGGCGGCTCCTTAACAATCACTCATGATATGGATGCCGCTTATAAAGATGCAGACGTCGTCTTCCCAAAGAACTGGGGCAGCTGGGTCACCAACCAATCCACAACAGTTGTTGATGATGCCTTATTAGCCCTCAAGGCTTGGAAGTGTACACCAGAAAAGATGGCTTTAGCCAAACCAACATGTCGTTATATGCATGCTCTTCCAGCGGATAGAGAAAACGAAGTTGTTGATGAAGTTATCGATGGTCCACAATCCGTCGTCTATCAAGAAGCCGAGAACAGAATTCATACCGCAAAAGCCGTTATGGCATTATTCGTTCACGACAAACTTCCTGGTGACAGAAGATAGTTAAATAACTTATTAAAATAAGCCGCAGCATTAATGTTGCGGTTTTTCTTTTTACATTAAGAATGTATGATATTACTTGAATAAGAGGACTTATTTATGGGCAAAGTAGAAAAAACCAACATCCTTGATAAACCAGTATTTAGGCTGATTTTAAAAATCTTAAGTATTGTTATTGCGGCATTAACTTTGTTATTCTCCGCATTAACAATCGTGGAGATTAATAACACATCTTATGATCAAGCACCTAAATATCTCATTTGGATATTCATGTTAGCGTGATTAATGAGCATCGTGATCTTTTTGAAAGATAGA
>JAILIP010000020.1 GCA_024695235.1 Bacilli bacterium
TCTTTTAATTTAAAAATTAAATTTGTGAGTAATGTTGTCTTTCCTGCACCTGGAGATGCCATAACATTAATCATGTAAATATGTTTCGATTTTAAATACTCTCTTAAAGCATCAGCTCTTTTAGAGTTTTCTTCGAGGATGTTTTCTTTTACAGTTACTATTTTGTAGTCCATTAGTATATATTGATTTTACCAAAATTAATTAATTTTAGTATATGAAAAATGATTTTCTTACTTTATAATAAAGTAGTCTGATGGAAGAAGTTAGAACCATTTTGTTACATCGTTCAGTGTATGCTGATAATGACGCCGAGGCGGATGCTTTAAGGTCGTATCTTAAAGATCGTGGCGTCTTTTTAGTTAACTTGATGTCCTCTCCTGGAGCAGGTAAAACCACAACGTTAACTGCTTTGATTAACTCTATTAAAAATAAAGTTAGAGTAGGGGTTATGGAAGCCGATATCGATAGTGATGTTGATGCATTAAGTATTGCCAAAAACACCGGAGTGAAATCGATTCAACTTCACACTGGAGGAATGTGCCATCTTGATGCTGGTATGACGAAGTCAGGACTAGATGGAATTGATATTTCTGATCTTGATTTGATATTCCTTGAGAATGTCGGAAATCTTGTTTGCCCAGCGGAGTTTGATACTGGCGCTAATCTCGATGTCATGATCTTATCTATTCCCGAAGGACACGATAAACCTCTTAAGTATCCATTAGTGTTTCAAAAATCTGATTTAGTAATCATCAATAAAATTGATGCTTTACCATATTTCAATTTTGACTACGAAAAATGTGTTAATTACATTAAAATGAGAAATAAGGACGCTACGATTATTCCTATAAGTGCCAAAACTGGTGAAGGAATTGATAAAGTAGCTGACTACTTCCTCAATAAACTCAAGCAATTTAAGGAGTAACAACTATGTCTGAGCAAAACACCAAAATCAAATCCAAGTATGAAGGAGAACAAGGTTACGAGTTTGAAAAAGAATACAAGAAACTCGCTAAGAAGATAACCGACGTTGTCGTTCATAAAATCACTGGTATTAAAACAACCGATCCAGAATATTGGGGCCTAAGAGAAGTCCTCACTATTGAAATGGTTCGTGTTCTTAACAAGATGAAACTTCGTAAGTTCTATACATTCGAAGAACTCCTTGTCATGAACAAAAAGGAATATGGCAATAATCCTGTTGCATTCCAAAAGTTACTCGATGATATGTCAATCATTGGCATTCTTGAATATGACTATGGTGATAGATATGAGTGGGAAAGACCACGTGATGATTTACCAAAAATCAAACGTTATCGTCTTTGCTTCTTTGTTCCAGGTTCAGCCGAACTTATGAACTCCACAGTTGATCGTATTGCAAAGAATCCACCTGTTGCCTCTTTCTTTGAAAGAATGACATTTATTCCTCTTGCTGGTATTACTCAAATGCTTCCTCCAGGTGGTGATGGTGTTGGTATGCATGTTATCCCAGTTGAAAAAGCTATTGAACAAAACCCTGAAGCAATTGACGTTGAAAAGATTTCTCACTGGATGAAGAAATACGATGGTCACATTGCAGCTGGTATTTGTTCTTGCCGTGCATCTCGCGCAATGCTTGGTGAAGGTTGTGTTGATGATGTTGATGATTGGTGTATCCAATTTGGTGATATGGCTGATTATGCTGTTGAAACTGGCCGTGCTCACTACATCACAAAAGAAAGAGCCCTTGAAATATTTGAATTATCCGAAAAAAATGGTTTTGTTCACCAAATCACAAACATTGATGGTGAAAACAAAATCTTTGATATTTGTAACTGTGACGTAAAGATTTGTAACGCTTTACGTACATCCATGTTATTCAATACACCAAACCTTTCACGTAGCAGTTTTACTGCTAATGTTGATAAGATTAACTGTGTTGCTTGTGGTCAATGTGTTGAAAATTGTCCAGCTGGTGCTGTTAAACTCGGTCAAAAACTATGTGACTCTAAAGGTAAAGAAGTTAAATATCCAAAAGCACCTTTACCAGATAAAATTCATTGGGGTAAATATGCTTGGGACGAAAACTATCGTAGCACTGCAAGAAGAAGTGATACCTATGAAAGTGGAACCGCTCCATGTAAAGTGGCATGTCCTGCTCACGTTCCTGTCCAAGGTTATTTAAAGAAAGCCCACGAAGGAAAATACCAAGAAGCTTTGGCTTTAATCAAAACACAAAACCCATTCCCAGCTGTTTGTGGTCGTGTATGTAACAAGCGTTGTGAGATGGCTTGTACACGTGGAAGCGTCGATAGAGCTGTCAGCATTGATGCTGTTAAGAAGTTCGTTGCTGATTTCGACTTAAAAGCCGAAACACAATACATTCCAGAAAAGATTATTGCTAATACTCATGGTGAATTCACTGAAAAGATCGCCATTATTGGTGCTGGTCCAGCTGGCTTATCTGCTGCTTACTATTTAGCAGTTATGGGCTTTAGACCAACAGTCTTTGAAAAGAACAAAAAACCTGGTGGTATGCTCATGTATGGTATTCCATCATATAAACTCGAAAAAGATGTTATTGAAGCTGAAATTGATATCATCAAAAAACTCGGTGTTGAAATTAAATGTGGTGTTGAAGTTGGTAAAGACATTACCATTGATCAACTCAAAGAACAAGGCTATAAAGCCTTCTATATCGCAATCGGCTGCCAAGGCGGTAAACGTCCAGGCATTAAAAACGATGATGCAAAAGGAACAGAAATTGCTGTCGATTATCTCCGCGATATCCAAGATGAAAAGAAACCATTCAAAGGCGAAGTTGTCGTCGTTGGTGGTGGTAACGTTGCCGTTGACTGTGCACGTAGTGCTCATCGCTTAGGCGCTAATAAAGTTAGCATGTTCTGTCTAGAAGATAGAGAGACCATGCCAGCTAGCAAAGATGAAATTGAAGAAACTCTTGCCGAAGGCATCCTCATTGAAAACTCTTGGGGACCAAAAGAAATCAAGGTCAATTCCAATGGCGAAGTTGAATCAATCATCTTCAAGAGATGTGTTAGCACAGTTGATCCTGAAACTGGTAAATTCTCACCAAGATATGATGAAGATGTTGTCCAAGAAATCAAAGCTGACAAGATCGTCTTTGCTATCGGTCAAGAAATCGTTTGGGGTAACCTCTTAAAAGGTTATGATATTAAGATGCATCACGGAAATTACCCACTTGCATCAATGCCTAGATATCAAACAAGTGATCCAGATATCTTCGTTGGTGGTGATGTCTGCACAGGTCCTAAGTTTGTTATCGACGCTATCGCAGCTGGTCATGCTGTTGCCGATTCTCTTGCTAGACATGTACGTCCAGCCGCAGACCATGACGTTGCCTTTAACCTCCGTGGCTTTGCCATGCTTGACAAAGATAATATTACAATCCCAAGTTATGATACAGCTGGTAGACAAGAAGAAGGCATGGATGATTCCATCGATTGGAAAAACTCCTTCAAGGATGCTCATAAGACCTTAACTGAAGAACAAGTTAAGATTGAAACAGCAAGATGTTTATCTTGTGGTGCTGCTCATGTTGATCCAAATAAATGTATCGGTTGTGGTATTTGTACAACAAAATGTAAATTTGACGCTATCCATTTAGTTAGAGATCATCCAAAGCATTCCAATATGCGTGTTGCAGAAAAGAAAGTCGGAGGCCTTGCTGCCTACGCTTTACCACGTGCAGTGAAGATTCTCTTCCACTCTGGCTCAAAAGAAGCTCGTATGATGCGTAAGAAACGCAAAGAATGGAAAAAGAACAACAAAGAGTTCATTAAAAACAATCCAAATACAGGTAATTCACTTTAATGCATGAATTAGGAATAGTTGTTCACGTCATAAAGCAAATTGAAGAATTGGCGAAGAATAACAAAGTTAAAGAAGTAAAAGAACTAACTTTAGAAGTTGGTGAAGTTAGTGGTGTAGTTAAAGAATATTTCGTTGATGCCTTTAACTGGGCTATCAAGAAAACGGAATATATGAAGAACTGTAAGCTTAACCTAATCATCATCGAAGGAATATCCTTCTGTGAAGATTGTCAACAAACATTCAAAACAACTGAGTTTGGTAAAAAATGTCCTAACTGCGGTAGTGAAAGAACATATCTTGTCACTGGGCGAGATGTTGTAATCAAGGATGTAAAAGTAATTTAGGAGGCTATGCCTCCTTTTTCTTTATATACACTTATATCAGTATAAAATTATTGATATATAACTTTCATAGTGTTATAATACAATCAGTAAAAAAATACTGAAATATATGGAAAAAGTATCAATTAGACAACTAGAAAGATATCCAATATATCTCAATTATTTGTTATCACTACGTGAGAGTGGAGTATCTTCAATTTCTTCACCTGCTATTGCAAAAGCATTATCTTTAAGCGAAGAACAAGTTAGAAAAGATCTCCAACTCGTCTCAAGAAGTGAAGGGAAACCTAAATCAGGTAGAAATATTGATGAATTAATCAGCGATATTCAAGAATTCCTGGGATATAAGAAAGTCACAAATGCCGCTGTTATTGGTGTTGGTCATTTAGGACAAGCATTAATGAACTATAAAGGCTTTGCTGAATTTGGATTAAATATCGTCTGCGGTTTTGATGTTGATTCCTCTCTTATCGGAACTAAAGTGAACAACAAAGAAGTATTTTCCTTATATTCTTTATCAAGCAAGATAGAACAATTTGATATTAAAGTAGCAATATTAGTCACTCCAAAAGAATCTGCTCAAGAAGTTGCTAATATGCTTGTTAATGCCGGTATTAAAGCGATATGGAACTTTGTTCCAGTTCACTTAAATATAAATGATAAGATTGCAGTGGAAAACGTTAACTTAGCGTCTTCACTTGCAATTTTAGAACATAATTTAAAACAAAAAGGAGATGAATAATAATGGAAGAAAAGAAAACTGTTATTAGTCCTCAAGAAGAAGTGAATGATCTTGTTAAAAAAGCTGTCAAAGCTTTAGACGAATTCCTTCTTTTAGATCAAGAGCAAATTGATCACATTGTTGCAAAATGTTCAGTTGCTGGACTTGATCACCATGGTACACTTGCTGCCTCAGCAATTAATGAAACAAAAAGAGGTGTCTTTGAAGATAAGGCAACAAAGAACTTATTCGCTTGTGAATATGTTGTTAACAATATGCGCCATCTTAAGACAGTCGGAGTTATCTCTGAAGATCCTGTTACTGGAATAAGCGAAATCGCTGAACCTGTTGGAGTTATCTGTGGTATTACCCCAGTTACAAACCCAACATCTACAGTTATCTTCAAATCTTTGATTTGCTTAAAGACACGTAACCCTATTATCTTCGCATTCCATCCAAGTGCACAACAATGTTCAAAAGAAGCCGCTATCGTTATGAGAGATGCCGCTATTAAAGCTGGTGCTCCAGAAAACTGCATTCAATGGATTGAACATCCTAGTATGGATGCCACAAGTGCTTTAATGAATCATCCTGATGTTGCAACCATTTTAGCTACTGGTGGTAACGCAATGGTTAGAGCAGCTTATAGCTGTGGTAAACCAGCTATGGGTGTTGGCGCAGGTAACGTTCCTGCATATATGAATAAGTCGTGCAATGTTGAACAAGCAGTCAATGATATTGTCCTTTCTAAGTCATTTGATAACGGCATGATCTGTGCATCAGAACAAGCTGCCATCATTGATAAGGATATATACGAAGAAGCAAAAGCACTCTTCAATCGTTTTAAAGTTTATTTTGTAAACAAAGAGGAAAAGAAGAAACTATCTCGCTTCATGTTTGGATACGCTGAAGGTGATGAAGGAGTTGAAAACGCAAAACTCAACCCTGATATCGTCGGTAAATCCGCATTCTGGATTGCTTCTCAAGCTGGAATAAAAATTCCAGAAGATACATCCATCATCGCTGTTGAATGTAAACAAGTAGGACCAAAAGAGCCAATCTCAAGAGAAAAGCTCTCACCAGTCCTAGCAATATTTAAAGTTGAAGATGATAAAGAAGGATTCGAAAAAGCCTTCCAAATGGTGTCATTTAATGGTTTAGGTCATAGTGCCGCTATTCATTGTAAAGAACAAGCTATGGCAGATAAGTTCGGTGAACTTGTTCCTGCTATGAGAATCATTTGGAATAGCCCATCCACCTTTGGTGGAATTGGTAACGTCTATAACTCATTCCTCCCATCAATGACCCTTGGTTGTGGTAGTTATGGACATAACTCTATTGGCGGTAACGTCAGTGCAATCAACTTACTTAATATCAAAAAAGTAGGTAAAAGGAGAAATACAGTGCAGTGGTTTAAAGTTCCTTCAAAAATATATTTTGAACGTAATTCAATTCAATACTTACAATCTTGTAAGAACATAAATAAAGCCTTTATTGTCACCGATACATCAATGGTGGAATTTGGTTTCTTTAAGAAAATTGCTGATCAACTCAATATGAGAAGAAATAAAGTGCAAATGCAATTATTCTGTGATGTTGAACCAGATCCAGATATTGAGACAGTAAGAAAAGGCGCTGCTATGATGAAAATCTTCAAACCAGATGTCATCATTGCTTTAGGTGGTGGCTCTGTCATGGATGCTGCCAAAGGCATGTGGTTATTCTATGAACATCCAGAAGTTAACTTTGATGATTTAAAACAAAAATTCATGGATATTAGAAAACGTGCCTTTAAGTACCCTGAACTTGGTAAACAATCTCGCTTGATTTGTATTCCAACTACATCTGGTACCGGTAGTGAAGTCACTCCATTTGCGGTTATCTCTGATAAGAAAAACAACAAGAAATATCCTCTTACAGACTACTCACTTACCCCAACTGTTGCAATTATTGATGCTGAATTTACAACAAATCTTCCTCCAAGAGCAACAGCTATGACAGGTATGGACGTCTTAACTCACGCGATTGAGGCATATGTCTCAGTCATGGCAAGTGATTTCACAGACGGTCTTGCTATTAAAGCAATTGAACTTGTCTTTAAGTACTTACCAAGAGCAGTTAAAGATGGACCACATGATTTAGAAGCTAGAGAAAAAATGCACAACGCCGCTACAATTGCTGGTATGGCATTTGCAAACGCATTCCTTGGAATGACTCACTCTCTTGCTCATAAAGTTGGTGCAGAATTCCACACAGTCCACGGACATACATGCGGTATTCTCCTTCCATATGTCATTCGTTATAACGGACAAGTTCCAACCAAACTTAGTGTTTGGCCAAAATATAACGAATATTGTGCTGATAAGAAATACCAAGATATCGCTAAAGTCCTTGGCTTACCAGCTTCGACTCCAGAAGAAGGTGTTGAATCCCTCGCTAAGGCATGTCACGATTTACAAGTTTCTATTGGCTTAAGTGATAACTTCGCTAGCTACGGCATGAGTGAACAAGAATGGGATGAAAGAATTGATCGTATTGCAGTCCTTGCTTATGAAGATCAATGCTCACCATGTAACCCAAGAGTTCCTCTTGTTGAAGACATGAAAGTCATCCTATCTAAAGCATATAAAGGCGAATAACAAGCTTAATACTGAAGACTCACCGAAAAGGTGAGTTTTCTTTTTTAATATGTGATATTCTATATATGTATGTAGGAGGATAACATTATGTTATCAATTGTCAACCTCACGAAGATATATAAGACAAAAGGTGGTAACGATACCAAAGCCCTTGATAATGTCACATTAGATTTCCCTGAAACTGGTATGATTTTCCTTTTAGGTAAATCAGGAAGTGGTAAATCAACATTACTTAACTTGATTGGTGGTCTTGATTTCCCAACATCTGGTGAAATTATTCTTAAAGGAAGAAGTAGCAAAGACTTCTCTCAATCAGACTTTGATAGCTACCGTAATACATATATTGGATTTGTTTTCCAAGAATATAACATCCTCAATGAATTTAACGTTGAGCAAAATATTGCTTTAGCCATTGAACTTCAAAACAAAAAAGTTAAAGAAGAGGAAGTACAATCTCTTCTTGAACAAGTCGACTTAAAAGATTTTGCAAAGAGAAAGCCAAACACCCTTTCAGGCGGTCAAAAGCAAAGAATTGCTATAGCAAGAGCACTCATTAAACAACCTAATATCATTATGGCAGATGAGCCTACAGGCGCTTTAGATAGTAAGACTGGTGAACAAGTATTTGAAACACTCAAAAAACTTTCCAAAGATAAGCTTGTCATCGTCGTCAGTCATGATAGAGATTTCGCTGAAAGATTCGGCGATCGTATTATTGAACTCAAAGATGGACAAGTTATCTCTGACGAAACAAAGCATTATGTTGAATCAAAAGAGATTTCAAGTAACGTCTCAATCATCAATGATCACGCGATTAAGATTAATGATGCTAAAAAACTGACAAAGTCAGATTTCGATAAACTCTATGAATCCATCAAAAAAAGCGATGGCAAGGTATTCATCTCCAGCGGTGAAAATGCTGATAAGTCGATGAAAATCGCTCGTATCTCTGAAGATGGTAAGAGTGATGAATTTAAAGCAACAGAAGATGTTGAAGTCAAAGAATACGATGGAAGTAAGACAACATTCATCCGTTCTAAGATGCCAATGGGTAAGTCTGTTAAGATGGGTTTAAGTTCCTTAAAGACCAAACCAGTTAGACTTATCTTCACAATGCTACTTTCAGTAGTGTCCTTCTCAATGTTTGGTGTAGCTTCTAGTTTGATGCTATATAACTCATCCCATACATACGCCGAAGCTCTTAGAAGAACTGACTATAAGGCTGAAGCCCTCCAAAAGAGTTCTGTTGGTAACTATGTATATCAAGAAACAGATGCTGCTGGAAACGTGGTCCGTGAAGGCAAAAGCGCAGATTCTAGACAAGTTCTTTTTGGTGAAGAAGAAGTTAAAAGAATCGGAAGCAATAATCTTGGCTTAGTCTACATTCCAGTTAACGAAACAGGAACAGTCGCCTTTAACGGAATCACCTTAAAGAAAAATGCCGAGTATTATTCGACATACTATAAACTCCGCTTCGTTTCAGATGCTTCTAAAGAAGAATTTAATAAATTAGGATATTCTCTCATCGGCCAATATCCAGTTAATGATGATGAAATCATCCTCCCAAAAATATATGGTCAAATGATGATTGACGGTCAAGGCACAACTAAGACTAATATTGATGAACTAGTCGGTGAAAAATTCACTGTTAATTCATATAACAAAGGTCTTATAAAACTTACAGTCACAGGATTTTTCGATGCAGGTGATGTTCCAAGCACATACAACGATTTAACAAGTGAAACTGCTGCCTTGTCTCCAGATGAACAAATCAAATTAGCAAACAATTTAAAAGCATATATCGATGACAGCTTTAACTGTGTGTTTTTCACCAACAGTGAAACATACAAGAAATTTGCTCGTCCTGCGTCTGAATCGATATATGTTGAAACATATAATAGAAGAGGTGCTGATATTAATGCTTATGGTAAACCAAGTGATGTGAATCAAGAAATGTATATCACTGTTTTAACTGATGAACTCTATAAGCAACAATCGAGCGCTATCAAACTTTATGATTTAGATGGCAACGCAGTCACAAAAAATAGTTTCACACTCAAAGATGACGAAGCCTATATGCCAATTGATCAATTTGAAAATCAAGCCTATAGCATTCGTAATAACTTCTTAAGTGACTTTATCCAAATTTCATTATCCTCATCGATTATGAAATACATGCCAGCATATTATGATTTCTATAAAGAAAATCCTGATGAAATTGGCGAACTAAAATCTAATTCGTATGAATATGCTGATATCATCCTTGAACTATTCAAATCTTTTAAAGATGAATTTAGAAAAGCATATGCAATAGATAGATTTGTTGATAGATATACCGAAACTGCTAGCTTTGATGCTCTTTCAAGTTCTAATAAGAGCCTAATTAACGAAGTTAAATCTGCTGCAGCAGGTGCAAATACATCTACAAAAGTTAATCAAGTATATGGCTTACTTTGTGAACACTTTGATGATGCAAATGGTAAACCTAACTATATTCTAAAAAGTTATTTCGATGATACATATAATTCAAAAAAAGAAAACAGAATCCTCATCGAAGCTGATCCAACATTAAACGAATTAAGAGATAAGGGCGCTGAAACATGGACTACTAGTGAAGTTAATGCTGTTAAGGACTTCTTAAACGAGCATTGTGCTGATGGAATTAGTAACAATCCATATTGGAATAACTATTTAGCGGGTTACACCTTTGCTGAATATACAGTTCCACAAGAAAAAGTGCTTCAACCTAGAAGTGATTTAGTCTATAACTGGGGTAGCTATAACGGTACAACTGGTGAACTTAAAATTATCGGCTACTACGAATGCGGCGAATATGGTTATGGACCACTTGTTACAAAATCATTTATTGATAGCATTTCCCTTACTGCATCTTATGATGGTGGTAACACATATACATCCCACTATGAGACAGACTATGTAGCACCAACTGATGCTAAATATTCAAATGTCATGGTTAAGAGTGAATTCACTTTTGAACAAGTTGAATATATGCGTAAGAGTAATGATCCAACATTCACTTATGAGTTAACAAGTCCTCGTTTTGTAGCAGCTGCCGAAGTTGTCTTCATGATCAACTTACTTAAGACCATCTTCCTATGGGTTGGTGTTGGCTTTGGAGTGTTTGCAGGACTTATGCTCCTCAACTTCATCACCGTCTCAATTTCTTCCAAGAAGAAAGATATTGGTATTTTACGCGCTATTGGTGCACGTAAAGGTGATGTCTTTAAGATTTTCTTCTCAGAGTCATTATTCATTGCTGCTATATGTGCAGCCTTAGCAATTATCATCACATTTGTTGCTCAATTCTTCTTAGACAGATATTTTGTTCAACAAATTGATATATCAATATTGCAATTTAACCCATTAACACTGTTACTTATCATTGGAGTTGCTTTAGTTGTAGCGTTTGTTGCAACAATAATCCCAGTTATGCATTCATCAAGGAAACCTCCTGTTGAATCCATTAGAGCGTTATAAGGAGATGCCTATGCAAAGATTTGATACTAGAGTGCAAGAACTCAAATACAAAGTTCTAAAAGAAGTAGCCAGAGGCTATTACAACGGAACTTTGTTAGATGAATATGATGAAATTCCTCGACGTATTGTTCCAGGACCAAAACCAACAATGCGTTGCTGTATCTATAAAGAAAGAGCGATCGTTTTAAAAAGAATGAAACTTGCTTTAGGTGGCAACAAAGATATTGATAACGTCATCGAGGTAATTAAAGTTGCTTGTGATGAATGTCCATTGGGTGGATATGAAGTCACAAATAGATGTAGGGGATGCATCGCTCAAAGATGTATTAATGCATGTCCTAAAGGTGCTATTTCATTTGATACAGTTCATCATCATGCTTTTATCGATAAAGATAAATGTATCAACTGTGGAATGTGTGCTAAAGCATGCCAATATAACGCTATCCAAAACTATTTAAGGCCGTGTGTTCAAGCATGTAAAACAAAAGCTATCTCAATGGATGAAGATAAAGCCGCTAAGATTGATGACTCAAAATGTGTCCAATGCGGTGCATGTGTCTATCAATGCCCATTTGGTGCAATCATGGATAAATCATATATGACTAATGTCATTGATATCCTTAAAGATAGTGATTTCTCCAAGAAATATCCTGTCTATGCAATCGTTGCACCATCCATTGCTACTCAATTTAAATACATGAAGTTTGGGCAACTAATCACCGCTATTAAAAAACTTGGTTTCAAAGATGTGGTGGAAGCTGCTTTAGGCGCAGATATGGTTGCATATAATGAAGCCAAAGAACTCGTTGAAAAAGGATTCTTAACTTCATCATGCTGCCCAACATTTGTTTCTTATATTAAAAAGTTCTATCCAAAACTTGAAGGAAATATTTCTCATAATCTCTCTCCAATGGCAACTATTGCTAAATGGATGAAAGAACATGAACCAAATGCCAAGATCATCTTTATTGGACCATGTATCTCCAAGAAGAAAGAAGTCCAACTTGAAGAAGTACATAAATATGTTGAATACACATTAACATTTGAAGAACTTCAAGCGATGATTGATGCAAGAGATATTGACTATGCTTCTTTAGAAGAATCATCTCTTTATGATGCTTCCTATTATGGAAGAATATTTGCTCGTAGTGGTGGTATTTCTGAAGCAGTTCGTGAAGCCTTAAAAGAACAAGGTAGTGACTTTGAATATAAACCAGTATCAGCTGATGGACTAGATAACTGCCGTATGGCGCTTGCTAAAGCCTCACTTCCATCAAGAGAATTCAATTTCCTTGAAGGAATGGGTTGCCCAGGTGGATGTATCGGAGGGCCATGCTGTCTCACTCATGAAATACGTGATAAATCAGAAGTTGATAAACACGGAAAGGAAGCTAAAGCTAAAACCATCGAGGAAGCTATAGAAAAATATAAGTAATATGAAAGTTTTGTTTGTTATTAATTCCTATTACACAAAAGGTAATGGCTTATGTGCCTCTGCTAGACGCACAGTTGAAAAGTTAAAAGAAAGAGGGCTTGAAGTTAAAGTCCTTTCAGCGGCTAATCCAGATCCAAAAGGACCTCAACCAGATTATGTCTTAGAATCAACACATCTTCCTTTATTTGAACCTTTGGTTCAGAAGCAAGGATTCCAATTTGCCGCAGCTGATAAAAAGATTATGGAAGAGGCTATTAGATGGGCGGATGTTGTTCATCTAGAAGAACCTTTCTCAGTTGAAGCAAAAGCTGCTAAGATTGCAAAAAGACTTGGTAAACCATGTACTGGCACATACCATCTCCATCCAGAGAATTTATTTGCCTCTGTTCATATGGCATCACATGCCTATGCTAACAAAGCAATGCTCATGTATTGGAGAAAAACTGTCTTCAATCGTTGCAAAATTATTCAATGTCCAACCGAGAATGTTCGTGAAAGACTTTTAAGAAATGGTTTTAAAGCCGAACTTAGAACAATCTCTAATGGTCTTGTCTTAGAAGACTTGATTCACATTGATAGAAGTCATGTCACTCCTAAGAAACTATCAGATGCTAAATATACAGTTATTACAATTGGTAGATACTCTGTTGAAAAAGACTTGAAGACATTGCTAAAAGCAATGAAGTACTCCCAACATAGTCAAGATATTCAACTTGTCATCGCTGGGCGTGGTCCTCAAGAGAAGAACCTCAAAGCTTTAGCAAAGAAACTCGTTCGTAAAGGTTATCTAAAATTTGAACCAATATTTGGTTTCTATAACCTAAACGAACTTCAAGAGATTTCAGCAGCCGCTGATTTATATGTTCATTGCGCATATATTGAAGTAGAAGGACTCTCTTGCATGGAAGCAATTCAAATTGGCATTGTTCCAATCATTGCTGAAGGTAGAACTACTGCGACATCTCAGTTTGCAATGAGCTATATGTCTCGTTTTAGAGAAAAAGATCCTCGCGATCTTGCCTATAAGATGGACTATTGGCTAGAAAATGATGATAAGCGCATTAAAGAAGCTAAAAAATACGTCAAAATTGGCAATGAATATGATATTGAAGATTCAATCGATCAATTAATTCAGATGTTCAAAGATGCGATTAGAAAGAAGAAATATAGATAGATAACACACCTTGTGTGATATATATATGGATTTAACTGAAAAAGGGGTAACATTATGAATAGAAAGATATTAACACCTTTATTTGTTCCTATGATGCTTTTGGCATCATGTAACAACGAAGTCTCATATGTTGGAACATATTCCTTCATGATGGGAAAAGACAATGGTTCTCACATTGGCATCAAACTTGAACTATCAGGTGATGATTTTGTCGAGGAAGGAAAAGAAGAATCTATCGGAAAGAAATTCTCTCTCACACTCGATAGCACGATCAACGGAGAACCTACCGAACCAGAAACTGCCAAAGCTGCAAAATATCGCGTTTTAGATGAAGAGAGCACAGATTCCAGTATTCCAGATGATTCAGCTGTATCAGACATGATTGCTGATTTAGGAAATTTCAAAATTGATGGAGCATATAATGTCACCAATACGTTAACAGAAGACAAAAACTACGTTGTTGATTTATATGTTTCAGTTGTTTCTGAACTCACAGAATCCCTTTTCTCAGATATTCCTGTTAATTTACTCAACGAAGTTGTGCAAGCTGAAATTAACAAATCATCTGTCAAATTCACAATTCCAGTTTCAATTAATGATATTCTCTTCCAATTATATTGGTATGGATATGATTTTAGAATTAACTCACTTGAACTTGTCGAAGTTGAAAAACATCATCATGGTACACATCCAACAAAAGAAGATATTGATAAAATCAACGAAACATATCCAAGTGAACACGAAATCCTTGGATTTAGCACGAAATATCGTGATTTCCATGATTTAACAATGGAGCTCAAGAAAGATAAATAATATGGACGAAAAAGAAGTTGTCATAAACGTTGAACATCTCACCAAAGACTACGGCTATGGTCGAGGAGTTTTTGACGTTTCAATTAAAGTCCATAAAGGAGAATGCTACGGATACCTTGGTCCTAATGGAGCGGGTAAATCCACAACCATTCGTCATATCATGGGCTTTGCTAAGCCTCAAAAAGGCAAAATAACTGTTTTTGGCCAAGAAACATTTGGCAATACTGAGAAGATTCTTTCTAAAGTTGGATATCTTCCAGGTGAACCATCTCTTCCTGCTGGACTTGATGGAATGGGTTTCTTACGCATGATGCAAGATATGCGTGGAGAAAGAAATGATGAAAGACTCAATTACCTCCTAAAGCTTTTTGCTTTAGACCCACATGTTAACGTCAAAGAAATGTCTCTTGGCGAAAAAAGAAAACTCGCTGTCGTAGCAGCATTTATGAACGATCCAGATGTCTTAATACTTGATGAACCAACATCTGGTCTTGATCCTGTTATGCAAGCAGTATTCATCTCCTTCATTATTGAAGAGAAGAAACGCGGCAAAACAATATTGCTATCGAGCCATATCTTCTCTGAAGTAGATGCCACATGTGATACCATTTCCATCATCAAAGATGGTATTCACGTATCAACATTTAAGGCTGCTGATCTTAAAAAGAGAGATGAAGTTACATTTGTCTTCCAATTTGGAGATAAAGAAAGCCTCGCTAAACTACCTAAACAACTCAAAGAAGGTAAGATAATCGAAACTAACGAAAAGCGTTTAACTGCCGCTGTTAGTTTTGATCATCATAAATACAAAAATGTCCTTGATTCACTCAAAGGACTTTCAGTAGTAGGAATGGAAGAAAAACCATTTACTCTTCAAGACTATTTCATGTCCTTCTATAAAGAAGAGAAGACATTTGATGGTCTAGGTGGTGTGAAAGGAAATACAAAATAATATGTCACGCGAAACAATGGAAAAATTAATGGCCATTCCTGATAACGAAGCAGTTATCGTTTTGAAGAATGTGACCAAAGACTATGGTAATGGTCGTGGTATTTTTGATGTTTCCTTCAAGATTCCTAAAGGAAAAGTATTTGGATACTGCGGCACTAATGGTGCGGGTAAAACCACAACCCTACGTCATATTATGGGATTCATTAAACCTGACAAGGGTACAGTCCTTGTTGAAGGAAAGAACCCATGGAAAGAAGGAGAATCAATCAAAGACCATATCGGCTACCTACCTGGAGAAATTGCTTTCCCTCCAGTAGAAAGTGGTTCAGCCTTCTTAAAATCACAAGCAGAACTAATTAACTTAACAGATATGTCTAAGGCAGAACGCATTATTAATGCGATGCAATTAGATCCAACTGCTAACTTAAAAAGAATGTCAAAAGGCATGAAACAAAAAACAGCGATTGTCGCTACTTTCATGCATTCACCATCAATCATTCTTTTAGATGAACCTACAACAGGTCTTGATCCTCTCATGAGAGAAGCATTTGTTAACATCCTCATGGAAGAAAAAGAAAGAGGTGCAACCATCCTTATGTCCAACCACATGTTTGATGAACTTGATGAAACATGTGACTATGTTGGCTTTATTAAAGATGGTCATCTTGTTGATATTGTCGATATGAATGAAATTCATAATCGTCCATATCGTGAATATATGGTGTTCTTTAGAGACAAAGAAGGATTAGATACTCTTAAAAAGAGCGGACTCAAACTATGGGGTGTTGAAGAAAACCTTAATGGTGCTCTCATTAGACTAGATAAGTCCAACACAGAAGAATTCATCGAACTCATTAAAAAACAAAACGTCAAAATATTGACCGAACTTAAATATACATTAGAAAGATATTTCATGGAGAATTTTGGAGGAAAAGAAAATGGAACAAACAAAGAAGAGAAGTAAATTTATATCCGTACCACTTTTCAAACAAACAATTAAATCATCTTGGCTACTTTGGTTAGTTATGACTTTAGGTAGTGCTTTAATCTTTTTCGTCATCAACGTAGTTGTTGGCTCTAAAAACATCTTCACAAATATCGATATGACAACAGTCTCCCAATATGTTACTGACCAAAAGATGTCATGGATTCAAATCCTTGGCTTACTCGAGCAAATGGGATTCTCTCTTAACCGTATCTCAACAATGGCAAGCATTGACCTTAACTCAATTCTTAATGAACTTGTTTATAAGATCGCTGGTGTCCTTTTACCTATGGTATTTGTTATGATTACAGCAAATTCTCTTATCGCAAGCCAAGTCACAAATGGTTCAATGGCATATGTTTTATCTACCCCAACAAGTAGAAAGACAGTCATCCGTACCCAATTCTTATTTATGCTTGCTGCTTTAGTAGCAATGTATGTTGTTATTACCGGCACAGCTCTTATCAGTGAATCTATCGCTGGTGCAATTAGAATGAAAAACAATCCAGGCGCAACAAATATGCTCCCACTTAGAACTCTTCTATATTGCTTTGCATCATTCTCGGCTATGTTTGCCTTAACAGGCATTTGCTTTGGTGCATCGGCCTTCTTTAACAAATCTCAATACTCAATCGCCGTTGGTGGTGGGGTTTGTATTTTATCATTCCTTGGATGTATCCTTGGATTATTCGGAAACAAGGTATTTGTTTCAGTTGGCATTGGTGTAGCCTCAATGAGAGTGTTCGATTTCATCTCTTTATATACATTGATCGATACTGAATCTATTAACAATTTCTCAAAAGCTCTTGCAGGACAAGATGCAGTTATATCATATAACTGGATTTGGGAAATTGGCATCTTATTTGTTATTGGTATTGTCTTTGCCTATGTCGGCGGAAGACGCTTCACTAAAAAGGATTTACCACTTTAATGAACGAATTTCCGCAGATTAAATATCTTGTCTTTGATTTAGATGACACTTTACTAAACAAAAAGAAAGAAATAACTCCTTTCACAAAGAAAGTACTTTTAAAGGCTAAACTAGAAGGTTTTAAGATTGTTATAAATACAGCAAGAAGTGTCCAAAATTCTCAAAGTGTTATTGACGTTATTCATCCTGATTATGGAATATATTCAGGAGGTTGTCATATTATCGGCGAAAATGGTGAAACACTTTATTCAAAAACAATCGATAAAGAAACAGTAAAGCAAGCTAGCCGAGAACTTAATAAAAAATGTGAAAAAATCTCTGTTCAAACTAAAGAGAATTTCTATGCTTCTGATGAAGAATATAAAGGCCAAAATGCCATTCATTATGACTTCACAAATGGACTAGAAGAAGAGGCATATAAAATCTTATGTTTCTCATATGATTTAGATATGGTGAAAGATGTTGCTTCTAAATATAATTTAGAACTTCAAAATTATCTTAACGGTGGATGGAATAGATTGTCCGTCAAAGGAGCTACCAAATTCCATGGCGTTGAACTGTTGTCTCAAATACTAAAAGTTGACCTATCTACATTTGCTTGCTTTGGAGATGATATAGGTGACATTGAGATGATTCAAAAAGCTGGCTTAGGTGTAGCAATGTCTAATTCAAAAAAAGAGCTACTTGATGTTGCAAAACATATCACCTTATCTAATGAAGAAGATGGCTGTGCTCTTTTCGTTCAAAGATATCTCTTATAAAAAATAAAATGCGATTAAATCATATTTATATTGATTTGGTCGTTTTTTTTAATATAATAAACACAATATATCAAGGGGGTAGAACATATGCTTAAACTAAAGAACATAAAAAAAGACTATGTTACTTCTAGTCAAGTTACCCACGCTTTAAAAGGACTCACAGTTAATTTTCGTAAGAATGAGTTTGTCTCCATTCTAGGCCCTTCAGGATGTGGCAAAACAACTCTTTTAAATATCATCGGTGGTCTTGATAGATACACCAGTGGTGATCTTTTTATCAAAGGCAAATCAACCAAACATTATAACGACCGCGATTGGGATACTTATCGCAACCATTCTATCGGCTTTGTCTTTCAATCTTATAATTTAATTGGTCATCTTTCCTTATTAGGAAACGTTGAACTTGCTTTAACAATCGGTGGACTTAGCAAAAAAGAAAGACAAGAAAGATCTCTTAAGGCTCTTGAAAGAGTTGGCTTAGGAGATATTGCTCGTAAAAAACCAAATCAACTTTCTGGTGGTCAAATGCAACGTGTTGCTATAGCTCGTGCATTAGTAACTGATCCAGAAATCCTTTTAGCTGATGAACCTACTGGCGCCCTTGATAGTGAAACTTCAGTCCAAATCATGGAACTTCTAAAAGAAGTTGCCAAAGATAGACTAGTTATCATGGTTACACATAACCCTGATTTAGCTAAGACATATTCATCTCGTATCATTACTATGAAAGATGGCCTTATTACTTCTGATAGCAAGCCATTTGAAGGAATTGATTATCGTGAAGAAAAAGTAGAAGTAGTTGAGACATTTAAATCTAAAAAGAAATCTAAAATGTCTTTAGGAACAGCCTTCCTACTTTCAAGCAAAAACCTTGTTGCCAAGATGAAAAGAACTGCCTTAGTTGTAGTTGCGGGAAGTATTGGTATTATCGGTGTTTCAGCCGTTTTAGCTATAAGCTATGGTGTTAAGAGTTATATACGAAACATGCAAGATGATATGTTGAGTGGTAACCCAGTTGAAATCACCGAATCATCTTTAGATTTAAAAGCTTTAATGGAAGCTTCTTCTTCGTTTAATAATGCTAAAGCAGTTAAAGCAGCAGTAGAAGATGGAAAAATCAACATTGAATATATGATTGAGTATCTTGCCACTCAAAAAGATAATCTCGCTTCATTTTCAATTCAAAACGATATCACAAAAGAATATGTCGACTATGTCGATGCCATGCCAAAAGAATACTATTCTGCAATTAAGAAAACCTATGGCATCAATCCAAAATTAAATCTATATACTGATTTTGACTTTACTGGTGAAATCGGTCATAAAGATCAAGTATCACTTCAAGAAGTTGAATCGATGTATTCTAAAATCATTGAACAAACAGAATTCGGCGAATTCTCATCAATGATTCCAATGTTTACAAATACATTCGCATCAATGCCAAATAACCCAGATTATCTTCTTAGCCAATATGACATTTTAAATGAAGGTGGTTATGTAGCTCAAGCAGATGATGAAATGATGCTTGTTGTATCAAAAGATACAACTTTAACTGATATTTTCTTAGGTCAACTCGGTTATATTAGCGAAGATGAATTTGTCGCAATTGTCGATAAATTTGCTACTAAAGAAGAAAATGATACACCTATTCCATCTAAGGTAGATTTCGATAAGATTCTCAATAAACAATTCGTCTATTATGAAAATGATGACATCTATACTGAAAATACTTCGATGACCAAGGTTGTTTCCCCTTATAACTATGTTGGTGAAATTAATGATGATGAAGTTAAAACTAAAGGTCATCCAATCAAAATTACAGGTATTTTACGTGCTAAAGAATCCGTATCTTATGGTGCACTTTCAACAGGCTTTATTCTTTCACCTAAATTTGAAG
This sequence comes from Bacilli bacterium, assembly GCA_024695235.1. Taxonomy (GTDB): domain Bacteria; phylum Bacillota_I; class Bacilli_A; order RFN20; family CAG-826; genus Fiminaster. Next base: position 19,979 of record JAILIP010000020.1, read on the forward strand.
AAAGACTTCTTAATGATTCTAATGAATCAAACATTGTAAAAAGCATTCAAGAAAAATCTGATGCATATGATGCTTTAGAAGATAAATCGACATTCCTTGGATACTATTGTTCTTACTCATATGAGTATCAATATAAGACAAATGCTAAAGCCACTAATACTGACTCTGCAATTACTGTTGTTAATATTGCTGCTGGTGGCGGTGGAATTTGGAGTGATGTCATCACTAAAATGTTTGGCGATCAATACTCTGTTGAATCACAATTTAAAAACGCAATTCGTAAAGTCGGTGGAAACTCTGTTTCTAATGATATTTGTATATATCCACTTTCATTTAATGAAAAGCATTTAGTCACCGACTATTTAGATAAGTGGAACGAAAATCCAGATCATAGTGAGATTAAATATAACGATAACTTGGAAGTTATTATCTCTTTAGTTAACACGATGATTGAGATTGTTACAATCGCTCTTGTTAGCTTCACATCTCTTTCCTTGGTTGTTTCAACAGTCATGATCGGTATCATCACCTATGTCAGTGTTATGGAACGTATTAAGGAAATTGGTATCATTCGTTCACTTGGCGGACGTAAGCTTGATGTTGCTAACCTCTTCAACGTTGAAACATTTCTCATTGGTGGTTTCTCCGGTCTATTCGGTATTAGTGTGACATATGGAATATGTCTTGTTATTAATATAATTATTAATAATTTTGCTAAAGTTGGAACACTCATGATTCTCCCATGGCATTATGCTTTGATTGTTTTAGGAGTTTCAATTTTACTCACATTGATAAGCGGTCTAATTCCTGCTTATGCAGCAAGTAGAAAGGATCCTGTTATTGCTTTACGTAGCAATGAATAATTATGAAGTTAGTTGCCTCATTAAAAGATGATCAATATCCATTTACTGGCGTGGACCATGTTAGGGAGATAGTGCGTTGCATTCTTCTTGATGAGAATGATAACGTCTGTCTTGAGTATCTTTTAGATGATGATGGATTTGGTCCTAGAGATTACTATGAGACTCCAGGAGGAGGAATTAAGTCTGGCGAAGACCATATTCCAGCCTTAGAAAGAGAAATTGAAGAAGAAGTAGGCTATCACATCGAAGTTCTCCAAGAACTAGGTGAAGTGAAAGACTACTATAACCTCATCAAACGTCGCAATCATAACTACTATTATTTAGCTCGTAGAACGAAAAAATGCCCTCAACGTCTTGAGCCAGATGAAAAGGTTAGAATCAACAAAATCATTTGGGTTCCAATTGATGAAGCAATTCGTTTATACGAAAATATGCAAAATGTCCTCGTTGGAAGACTTGTAAAGCAAAGAGAATTACCAATTCTAAAACTTGCAAAAATCGCTTTACAAAACATGTCTAAATAGTTATTATTTAAGTCGTGTCTTGGCGAGTGTGGTGAAGAGGCCTAACACTCTCGGCTGTGAACCGAGCATTCGCGCGTTCGAATCGCGTCACTCGCCCCATTTAATAGAAACAGTCCATCGTGGCTGTTTTCTTTTATCTATTCGCTATACAATAAATATATGCCAAGTTATATTAAATGCCCTCAATGTGGGGAACCATTATCTTATCCTTTTAAATCATGTCCTGTATGTGGCTATCTTTTAGAAAGTGATGAACACACTTTTGATGATGATTTAACTGATGAAGAATATATAGAAGAAGTTCTTGAAGATTATTAATTCCATCTTTGATGGAGATATTGATATAATATTGAAGAAAAAATATATGCAACCAATAGTTGCCTAAATTCTAACTAGAGTTGGTGGTGCAACTAATTCGTTAATTGCTACATTATTAGCGTCAGAAAGGTAGGACGCAAAAAATGACAATCGAAATCGCTGATAGATTAATTAAATTAAGAAAGAAAAACGGATACTCGCAAGAAGAGCTTGCTGATAAGCTTGGACTTTCTAGACAAGCAGTATCCAAATGGGAAAGAGCAGAAGCTTCTCCTGATACAGATAATCTCATCTGTTTAGCAAAACTATATGGAGTATCTTTAGATGAACTCCTTTCAACTGAAGATGATGTTGAAACAATAGTGAATGAACAAGTGAAAAAAGAAGAACCTGAAAAAGATTCAATAAAACTAACTGATGATGAAGGTAATTCTCTTGTTATTAAAGACAATCACATTAGATGTTGTGATAAAGATGGTAACCTAATCGAAAGAGATCCTAAGATCACTAAAGGAATTAGAATTGTCAACATAGTTGAAGCTGCTCTTGGTATCGTTGCATTAGTAGCATATATCCTTTTAGGTACATTAGTTGGTATGTGGTTCAATGCTTGGGTAGTGTTCTTTGTTCCTGAAATCATCTGTTCAATCGCTAGATGTGTAGTTAAAAAGAATGCGAACAACTTCAATATGCCATTTGCCGCAGCATTCACATTCTTCTTTGTGTGTATGGTAATCCCAGGAACATACATGAACCTATGGCATCCTATGTGGGTAGTGTTCCTAGCAATACCTCTATACTACATGATTGTTAAACTCATCAATCGAATCATCGGAAAGAAAGACGAAGACGATGATAAAGATGATAAAGATTAAGCTCCATTTATATGGAGTTTTCTTTTTAATAAATACGTGATATTCTAAATCTAATAAGCGAGGATTCATTTATGAAATCTAAGGCGTTATTAATAGGACTATGTCTAGTCTCTCTAAGTGCTGCTGGTGTCAGTGCTTCTTTAGCATTACAAAGTAAAGATCCTATTGAAGCTAAAGCTGATACTGTTGAAGGCACTGTTACAATTGATACAACTATCAACTGGTCATCCGCTGCATGTAAACTTGCCGTTTATTTCTTTGACGATACTGTTAATCCTAAAAAAGAAGGCTGGTCTAATCTAGTTTCTTTAAGTAATGGATATGGAGAAGCTGAGGTTTCATATAGTCTGAACTTCACACCAAAGAACATGATTGCAGTTCGTTATGATCCTGTTGCAACAACTACAGGTTGGAATAATAAATGGAATCAAACAAATGATCTTGCTTATGGACAACATATTCGTATTACAGATGCAAATTGGGCTTCACCGGATGATTACGCTTCTATTGAAGGCAAGACTAGTGGTGGAACATGGGGTACTCTTGAGGTTCTCGATGGCATCAAATTGAATCACAGTCACAATTGTGAATATTATTTTGAAAATATTACATTAACTGCTAATACCGAATTCAAAATCAGATTTGCCGGAAATCTTTACGATTCAATGTCTATTGGTGATGGTGTTTCTGCTTCGGATTTTGGAAGAGGAGACAATAACAACATTAAAGTTCTTAAGAAAGGAACATATGACCTCTTCTTTAACGCAGCTTCGCAAAATCTTCACATCGCCAATCCGATTGTTGCAGCTGCTGACAAGTGGTCTGAAGAATTCCTAGATGATGTTGGTTGTGATCCAAACGGAGTTAATCTCCCTTCTGGATGGTCAACAGTGGCCGCATCTTATGCCGAAATTACTAACGATGATGTGTTAGACTATATCTATATAGCAGATCCTGTTGAAGATGGTTCATATACCGAACAAGCTATGTATCTATATGATTGGGCCGTTCTTCATCACCCATCATTAACTAAATTTGTTGTGGACAGTGAAGGCAATGAACGTGTTCCAAAGCTTCATCTAAATACAACAAACAATACATTCTTAGATAATAAAGGAACCGCTATTGCTGTTATTGTATTAATTGGATGCGTTTCGTTCATTGGTGGAACCGCATACTTAATGCTAAGAAAAAGAAAAGAACAGTAAACTAAATGAAAAATAGAGGCCATCGAGGTCTCTATTTTCTTATTCTGCGTTTGCAATTCGCTTCTCGTTAACGTATGGATATATCACAAATGATACAAATATCATTGTTAATAGATATCCAGCATTCATTAAATCATGCCAGATAATTAAACCCATCAAATCATAAAGAGGCACTTTAAGGCCGATAACTGCTAAAGTGGCATAAATACTTAATCCAAGGAATAAAACGCTTAAAACAATGAATGTGATGTGTTTTTTAAGATATTTATTACCATATTGATCAACTGTTAAGTTGTTAATGAAGAAAGATCCGAATTTAATCGCTCTAAATGCAAAGTAAAAGATTATGGCAACAATAATTAGATGCATGAATAAATATGTGATCTCAAGGATATCAGACATTATCTCATCACCTTTAAAACCAAAGACGAAGCATCTAATGAGTGAAAAGCCACACAAAAGGAAAGATAGACCAAGTCCAATGCAGAATCCAACAAATAACTTTGCTTCTTTTTTCATAAACATAAATATATCACAAAAATAAAAAGCCGTTACATATTATTACATAACGGCTATTTACATTATTTAGCAATGGTAACTTCTTTTTCTTCTTGCTCTTTAACCTTTTCAGCGTGTTTGAGCACTAAGCCAAAGGCAACAAGAGTAGCCATTGAGAATGTATATGCTGGGACAGCAGTTCCGACATAAGCGGAAGCATTCTTTTTAGATATCTTTGTGAAGTCTTCGTTAACTTCAATCCACCAGGCTTTTTCTTCACCGGCAGTGGTAGTTATCTTTGTTTCGCTAGATAATCTAACTGTTTCAGATGCTTTATACTTTGCTTTCTCATACTGAGAAATGATAAAGAATGTCATCGCCAAAACGGCGGTACCACCAATAATACCAACATACGCTAAGGAACGTTTGGTCTTTTTATTCATCCTTGACCTCCTGTTCTTCTCCTTCAGCAGCTGGTTCTTCTTTTGGTTCTGCTACTTGAGGAGCTTCAGCTGGTTTTTCTTCTTCGAGTGGTTCTTTATCAGCAGTATATTGATTATCTGTTAATAAGTTGTATTCAGTCTTCATTGAGAAGAAGTGCATAGCTTTACCTTCAAAGGCAATGTTAATGACTTGACCACTAACCATTTTGGCTCTTTCTTCTTCAGTGAGATTGATGGTTGGAATTCTAATGATGAGTTTTGTGCCATCTTCTGTTGCGGCGTGTAAGTGATATTCACTACCCATCATTTCGTTAACTTCAATAGTAACTGGGAAGGAGTTTGCCTTCTTTTCTTTTACTAAAGTAACGTGTTCAGGACGGACGCCTAAATAGATTTGTTGCGGTTCGACGTTTCTACTTCTAAGGAGTTCGAGTTTTTCACCATCGACTGGTAACTTATATCCAAATGGGGTAACAAAGTATTTGTTTCCTTCTTTGACAAGATCACAGACGATTGTGTTCATCATAGGTGCACCGACGAATTGGGCGACGAATTTGCTTGCTGGCCAATCGAATAATTCAGATGGTGTACCAATTTGCATGACATATCCGCCTTCTTTCATACAGACGATTCTATCACCTAAAGTCATAGCTTCGGTTTGGTCGTGAGTAACGTAAATGAAGGTTGTGTTAATACGTTTTCTTAAAAGAATGATTTCTGCTCTCATTTGGTTACGGAGTTTGGTATCAAGGTTGGAAAGCGGTTCGTCCATAAGGAAGACTTTACAATCCTTAACCATTGCACGTCCGATAGCGACACGTTGTCTTTGACCACCAGAGAGGGCTTTTGGTTTACGTGTTAAGTATTGAGTAATACCAAGAACTTGCGCAGCAGATGTAACTCTTTCATAGATTTCATCTTGTGTTAACTTAGGATTCTTTTGAAGTCGAAGTGGGAATGCGATGTTTTCGTAGACTGTTAAGTGAGGATATAAGGCGTAGTTTTGGAAGACCATGGAAATATGACGATCTTTTGGTTGTAAGTCATTTACGACTTCTCCGTCAATTTCAACTGTACCTCCAGAAATATCTTCTAAGCCAGCGACCATTCTTAAAGTAGTGGATTTACCACATCCAGAAGGACCGACGAAAACGATAAATTCTTTATCAGCGATATCAAGGTTAAAGTTTTGAACTGCAACAGTTCCGCCTTGATAGACCTTTTTAACATTTGTAAGTTTAACTTGTGCCATAAATATAGCCTCCTATTATCCTTTAACTGCGCCACCAGTAACACCTTCAACATAGTATTTTTGAAGGAACATGAATAAGACCATTACTGGAATAGCAACGATAACACCACCTGCGCAGAAGTGTGTGAAGTTTGCACTGATATTAGCTGGTTGTAACCAGGAGTTAAGACCTGCTGCAACGTTCATACCAGTTTGAGAACCAAGTGCGATACATGCTGCGAAGATGAAGTCGCCCCATGGTCCCATGAATGATGTGAGGATGGTGTAAATCAAGATTGGCTTACATAGAGGTAAGATAACCTTGAAGAAGATTTGTAGTTTTGTTGCACCATCGACTGTCGCTGCCTCATCAAGAGACTTAGGAAGTGTATCTAAGAAACCTTTTGATACATAGTATCCCATACCACTGGATGCGACATAGACGATAATTAAACCAGGAACAGCATTGTCACCTGTAAGTCCAACAGTCTTCAAAACTTGATATAAGACGATCATGGTTAAGAAGCCTGGGAACATACCTAAGACGAGCATGATGTTCATGAGTGGTTTACGAAGTTTGAATCTGAATCTTGATAAGGTGTAGCTCATCATGAACTGCATGGCAGTTTGCAAGACACAGACGAATAAAGCAATGATGAATGTATTGAAATACCATTGTAGGAAGTTACATTCAGCACTGAATAAGAAGACGTAGTTAGCAAGTCCCCATTTATGTGGGAAGACATAACCAACAACACCAGTTGATTCAACCCTGAAGGATTGGAATACGAGGAAGACGAATGGAAGAATCCAAACGATTGAGATGATGCCTAGCATGATATATGCAAAGGTATTCGCAATGCGTCTTTTTGCAGCCATTCCCATTGAATGTTTTTCTTGCATTATTGGAATTCCTCCTCATTTTTAGTTGATGGGATAATGTTATAAACAACAAGCGATACGACAGCAACAACGATAAAGACCATGATACCGATAACGGCAGCAAGTTTGTAGTTGCTATCATTAATAGCAAGTGAGAATAACCATGTGATAAGTAAGTCTGTTTTACCAGCATTACCGAACATGTTAATATCCTTCGGTCCTCCACCTGTAAGAAGGTAGATGACGTTAAAGTTGTTCATATTTCCTGTAAAGCTCGTTAAGAGGTATGGACCTGTAATAAAGAGCATGTAAGGAAGTGTAATCTTTGAATATTGTTGCCATGGTGAAGCACCATCAATATTGGCAGATTCATATAAGTCAGCAGGAATGTTCATCAAGATACCTGTAACGATGAGCATGAGATATGGAACACCGATCCAAATATTGATGATAATAACTGTTATACGAGCGAGCCATTGGTTATCCCAAAATGGGATTGGTTGTGGATCTGCCGCTTTGAATATTGTGCGTTGTATCCACATGTGAGCGTTATTGATGATACCGTCACTAGCGAACATCTTAGAGACGTAAAGAATGGAAATAAATTGAGGAATAGCAATTGAGAAGACTAAGATTGTTCTCCATAGCTTTTTAAGTTTAATTCCTTTCTTATTAATGAGCATAGCTACTAGCATTCCTAAGAAGTAGTTAGTGAATGTAGCAAAGAATGCCCAAACAAGTGTCCATAAGAGGATTTGACCAAAGGTCATTGAGAAAGATGCACCACCTGAATTGGTCCACTTGAACAACTGAGCGAAGTTATCAAAACCAGCCCAGCCAAATAGGTTCAGTGGTGGATTGTGGTTAGCGTCATATGTTGTAAAGGCAACCAAGATCATAAAGAAGATAGGTAATACGGTAAAGATGATGATACCTAATGTAGGTAATGCTAATAGAGTAGTGTGGAAGTTTTTATCAACCATTGCTCTAAGGTCATCTTTAGCAGTAGCAAGTTTCCTCTCATCTTTGATGATTTGTTCAGCGATACGGTTTTGCTTCACGTTAACATACCATGTGTATGCAAATGCAATGATAAAGAAGATTGTTAAAACACCATATAACAAGATGTTAAAGGAGTTTTCACCATATACGACTGTACCATCATCGCCTGTAACGGATTCAACAGTACCTAAAATGTAAAGTCTACCAAGGTAATGTCCACCGAATAAGACGATATATAGGATGAATACTACTTCAAATAGGAGGAACAAGATACCTCTTAACCATTGACCACGAGCAATGCTGCCAAAGCCCATGATGAAGTAAGAGATTTTTGTCTTCCAATCTCCGTGAATAAATGTATCCCAGAGACCTTTGAAGAATAATCCGATATTGATGACTAATTTCTTCAAGCCTTTAGCGATCTTCTTACCAAGACCGCCAACTTTTTCTGGAATAGATTCAAAGAATCTAACAAACTTATATCCAAACTTTTGTCCTTTGGACATAAGAAGGAATTGAGCTTGTTCATTAGCAACTGCTTCACGTTTAACTTCAGCTTTTGCTTTTTCAAGTTCTTTGAGTTCAGCTTCAAGAGCTTCTTTTCTTGCAAGGAATTCTTCCTTTTCAATTTCTTTAGCCTTGCAGTTAGCCTTGTTGGCTTTTAGAAGTCCTTCAATCTTCTTGATAGAAGCCTCAAGTTTATCTTTCTTAGCAAAGATGATACCTTGATCTTTCTTTAGAAGATCTTTTCTATAGTCAAGGAGTTCTTTATGAAGTGGAATAAGTTCGTTTCTGATGGTCTTATATTCTGCTTCATATGCTTTTTGGTCCATTGAGCCTTCTTCGTGTGCTTTATCAGCAACATCGTATCTAGCTTCAATTTCTTTGACTTTAGCTTCTAAATCTTTCTTTGCTAAAGCAAGTTCATGCTTTTCAGTTTTGAGGAGTTCAATGACTCCATCAAGTGCCTCGCATTTAACTGCTTCAACACTTGTAACGTATTCTTCAGCTTTTAAAGAAGAGGAAGCACGTTTTTCTTTTAATGCAGCAAGTTCTTCGTCACGTTTGTTAAACAATGGTTCAACTTTTGCTACATTGTCAATTCTATATTTGTTTGACATCGTCTATCCTCCTTCCTTAATCTTCACTCTTAAGTGCATCTAAACCTGCACTATAAGTGTGTAAAATGTTGCGAATTTCTTCTTCGCTTGTGCCAGTTTCAATAGCGGTGGCTGTTGCTTGTAAAGCAACGAACCATGCGCCTGGGCATTGTCCTTGTTGAGTTGCGTACTTATGTTGATCTCTTAAAGCGGTTAAACCTGGATGTGCTAAAACATCAGGATCTTCCGAGACAGCAACATTAGTTGGACCCCAAGAAACTGTTCTAAATCTCTCTAATTGAGATGCTCTATTTGTTAAGAATTGAGCAAGCTTACGGCAGACGCTAGCTTTCTTAGAGTCTACTTGTGGCTTAACACCCATAAGCTTATAACCATCAAACGATGATAGATGATAATCAGTTCCATCAACGGTAAATGATGGCATTTCAGCACAGACGAGATTATCGCCCCATTGTTCTTTGGCAGCTTCATATTCCCAAATACCTGTTACAACAGCGCCACATTTGTCGCTAAGTGTAGCAGATTTAGAAACGACTGAAGCATCGGCGATTTCTCTAATACCTTTACCAGCGATAACTCCTAGATCGGAATCATAGTTATCATCATAAGATGTGAACTTACCGCTGATAGGGTCAATTGTCCAGTTAGAATGGCAGCCAGTACCTAAGAAGTAGCTAGCAGCATACCAACCGTTACTTCTACCTTCAAAGTTAAGTGTTCTATTCTTAGCTTTTAAGGCAGCAAGAAGTGTGGTCATGTTCTTAGCAGCATCTTCGGAAACAACACTCTTATCATAGTAGAGGAAGTATCCGTTATCAGATGTTACTGGAAGAGCATATAAGTCAGTATCATTGATTGATCCGGCTTTAATTGAGTCGGCACTATTAGTGTCTTGTAAGAATGTTTTAAGTGAACCAGTGATCTTAGAGACAGCACCAGCGACTTTTAGACGTGAAAGTTGGTCTTGAGCAAAGCAGAAAATGTCAGCGCCACTTTGGACGTCTTGAAGCATTGAGCTTGCTGCGCCACCTTCATCCATAGGTTCAATGTTAGCTTTGATGGTGTATTTACCGCCATAAGCCATTTCAAATGAACCAATTTGAGAACGTGTCAATGATTCGATCTTTTCGTCGACCCAAATCTTGATATCGTATGTACCTGAGTCATCGATACCTGATGGATCTTCCCATAGATCGCCATCGGCTCCGCCTCCTCTCATGTTATTAACACCTTGAATCTCATATGTGTACTTAAAGTTACATGCACTGAGAAGGAGGACTGCTAATATTGGTGAGAATTTAAAGATTTTCTTCATATTTTCCTCCTTTCTTATGCAACCCAAACTCCATAGAGATTGAGAATGTTAGATTGTTTGATATCTGTGGAGAAATCCCATAAGAGAGTTTCATCCATACAAGATGGGTATTGAGAGTAACCTAAAAACTTAGGATATAAAGGATCTGGTGCATCAGCGTTAGTCAATTTGGCTTCTTCTGGGCACTCACCTATAGGTGTAAGCATATACCATGATAGGGAATAGATTCTTTCTGATTCTTCGGAATGTGAATAATCAAGATAGAAATAGACCATCATAGGAAGCTTCTCTGCCTCTTCTTCTTCAGTTTCTTCTTCGGCATCTTCTCCATCGGCTGCCTTTGGATATGGGTTCCTAGGAACGAATACGCTTGAGAAACTACATCCGCTTAGAAGTGGAAGAAGTAATGGAAGTAATAATAATTTTTTCTTCATGATGCTACCCCCTTACCCTCTTTTATAAATGGCGATTGAATTAGTCACGCCAAAATGGAATTTGTTATCTGCTTGAGATACGCTTCCATAAATAAACTTACGTGTCCAAGAATCAACAGCCGAACTATCACATTGAATGTAATCAACTTCGGAATTGATTCCGCCAGAGCATGTGTAGATGAATGTTTCATTCACTTGGAAAGCGGTGCAGTTAGAGAAGTTGCCATCCTCTGACCAGTAAATGTTCATAACACCAGCACCAGCTGAAGTTGTTGAATAGAAGGCATTAGCGCCATTATTCTCTCCACGTTTCTTAGAAGAATCATTGTGGAGTTTAATCATATCTTGGAACTTAACAAAATATTTGTAAGTTTGATTATCGATCTCATTACTATCGACTGCAAATTTAATCTTATTACCCCATTTAAAGGTATTGACTCTAAGTGGAGCATTATATGAGTTATGAGAAATGTAATGTCCATGGAGTTTGGTCCAGCTATCAGCTGTAACATATGACTCTTTGGTTTCGGCTTCAGTTAATTCTTTTGTTCTAAAGAGTTCTTCGCCACCGAGCATAAATGCTGCAGAGTTAGATGCAAAGACCATTGAATGGACTTGTAATGATGCATTTAAGAGAGCTTCTGCACTAGCTGGAGCACCAGATGTAAGTGTTTGATAGAGTTGATCTCTAACTGTCCAGTTATCGTGACATGAAGCATAGTTAATTGTTTGTTCTGGATAGTAACCAGTTAAATCACCATTGGTATTAACGTTGGTGTTTGTACCCCACATACCTTTGGCAATGGAATCAAGTGCACCATAGTCAACATACCAGTGACCATTAGATTCTCTCCAGTTACCTTTTTGTGCCCATCCAGAGTTTGGATAGTTCTTGCCATCATATGATGAACCATTATCACCACGGATAGCGTCTCTAAAGGCATTATTGAATCCACCTAAATAGACACCAGTGGTCTTGAAGTTATTAAGTTCATTATAGATTTGCCAGTTTTCAGCACCGAAGTTATATGGCGAACTTCCATGTTCAGAGTTCCATTGGAATGAACCTGGACCATGATAGCCAAGTGACCATCCTTCACCATACATATAAATATCTGGATCAATTTCATATAAAGCTTGTTTTGCTTTAATGAGAGTTTGGAAATCAATAAGTCCCATTAAGTCGAAACGGAAACCTTTAATTTTGTATTCAGTTGCCCACATCTTTAAAGAATCAACGATGAACTTACTCATCATAGGTCTTTCAGATGCAACTTCGTTATGACATCCAGAGCCATCCCAAAGTTCCCCGGCCTTTTGATATGGTTGAGTTGCACCCTCATCATACCAATCCTTTTGAGCATATCTGAAGTAATATCTTGGCATTAACTTATGGAAGCAGCTACCAGTAGCAGAGCTAACGTGGTTATAAACAACGTCCATAATTACACGTGTGTGAGAATCAGTTTGAGACATCTTTAAGACAAGATTCTTGAATTCTTTCACACGGGCTAAACCATCACGTGGGTTTGAAGAATATGCACCTTCAACTACGTTGTAGTTGAGTGGGTTATAACCCCAGTTATATTTAACTTGTTTGGTTGGATTGCCATCTTCATCAAAGACATCTGATTCATCGTTATCACTATCGAAGACAGGAACGAGTTGAACAGCGTTGACACCGAGTTCGTTTAAATGATCGTAACCAGTTGATTTTGATTCGGTATAGCCGACTGGAATATCAGTTGCAGCAACTTCTGTGCCACTTTCAACGAAGGCTTCATATGTTCCGCGTTTTGTAGCAGGAGATTTGCTTGATGCCCAAGAATCATCACCTGTGAAGTCTTGAACGTGAACTTCATAGATTGATAATTGTTGAGGTGTAGTGATATCTAAACCTAAATCGGTTCTACCATCCCATTTAAGTGGAAGAGCATCCCAACCTGTTGGATTAGAATCAGCTTTATCATAGATAAATCCACGAACACCATTTGTACCAGCACTTGTTGCATATGGATCCATACAAACGTTAGTACCTAAGGTATTATCAACTTGATAGTTATAGAATTTACCTTTTAGATCACCATCGATTGTAAGTTCCCAAATACCACCAGTGGTGTAATGCATATGGTAACCTTCATATAAATCATCTCCACCGAATTCTGTTGATGTGTCACTATCGTAAATCATACATGTGACATTAGCAGAAACAGGTGACCACACTCTAAAGGTTGTGGCGGTAGGAGTGTATGTCATACCAAGAGCATTGACTTTTGCTTGGTTAGTTGGGTTCTTATCTTCGTAGTAAGTATTAAACTTAGCACTTTCGTAAAGCTTATCAAAACCGACTGTAACAGTCTTGCTAAGAGCTTTCATCTTAGGATTAACATCAGTTGATGGGTCATGACTCACAAGTGAGTAAACCATATTCACGTGTGCATCATACTTTAAATTGATGTTGAATTTACCAGAACCGCTACCTTCTTTGACAAGATACCATCTTTGAGCTTCGCCTCTTTTCTTTGGACGAATCTTATAATAGGTCTCATCATAAGCATAGAGCTTCCAATCTACTCTAGTAGTATCTTTGGTAAGTTCACATGAAATTGTCTTCCAATCTGTGAATTTAGCGAGTTGAATACCATGGACTTGTGTTTCTTCTTCGCTGGATAAAATGGCGATACCGCCACCAGCAGCAGGCATTGTCCAAACTTCAACTGTTTCATTAGCCTTTGGAGGGAATTCAGAATATACAAGTTGCATATCATCACTTTGTCCACCCCAGTTGAGGTTTGTGGATGATATCATCTTGTATTTTACGATAAAGAACAATTTTGATTTACCGGCGAATGCGGTGAAGCGTGGGTCGGTAAAATCAATAGTAATTGTCATCATGGTTCCGTCTGTATTGCAGGACATGATGTCGCTAGAGTTATCAAAGTTATATTCTTTACCATCTTGACCAGTAACCCATAGATAGAAGGCTCTGCCTTTGTTGCCACCGTCTTCATTGAAATAGTGAAGAATTACTTTGTTAACGACAATTACTTCTTCTTCATCATCGTCATCATCTGCTTTGATCTTGTTCGAAATATCAGGATTGCCTAAAACAGCATGGCTTCCATCATTTGAATAGATAGCAGTATCCTCTCCTGGATCTTCATCTTGGCTATTAACCTTTCCACAGCTTGAAAGACCCACCATCAATACTGATGGCAAGAGAGTCAGGAGTAATCTGTTAATCTTTTTCATATGGAGTTTCCTCTTTCTGATTAACTAATTCACATAACAATAATATCATTATTGCATTTCTTGTGGGAACACAATTTTGTGAACCCATTCAAAATCTACGAATTTGAATGTCCAGTTCGGATCACCGACTGTTCCAGGCCAGTTGATACGACCACGATCATCCATCTTAAGTAGATCTTGCAACATGAATATTGTCATGAATGAAGGTAAGGAGTAGATATAGGAGAATATCTTAGCAAATAATCTCTTATCATTTTTCTCCTTGAATTTATTTTGTAAGAAAACTTTGTTTTCTTTGCTAAGCGATTTAAACCAACCGAATAAGGTTTGGTTATCATGTGTACCTGGGTAGACGATTTGTCTATTTGTCGACATTGCGTTTTCATCAAAGATGGTGAATTCACAAATGTACATACCAGGTAAGTTGTATTTATCTCTAAGCTCTAAGACTGATGGGAATAAATCTCCTAAGTCTTCAGCGATGAGATTAATGTTTGGATATTTAGCATATAATGCATCGAAGAATTCTTCACGTGGACCAACTTCCCATTTGCCACGTCGTGCGTTAAAGTCCTCAGCAGGAATAACGCAGTATGTGTCAAAGGCTCTAAAGTGGTCTAAGCGGAGCATATCGCATGTTGATGCAAGATATCCGATACGATTAACGAGGAATGAATAATTGTTTTGTTTCATTTTCTCGAAGTTATAAATAGGTGTTCCCCATAGTTGGCCATCATCACTGAAGGCATCTGGTGGACATCCACTTACAAGGGTTGGATGATTGTTCTCATCAAGAAGGAATTCATCCTTATTTAACCAACAATCGGTTGAATCGATACCAACATAGAATGGGCAATCAGCAATAATCTTAATACCCATCTTCCTTGCGTATTTCCAAAGCCTATAATATTGACGATATGCAACAAATTGCATAAACATCTCAAATTCACAGGCCATAACATCTTCACTTGGAAGATATGAATGTTCATCGAAGTAGTTTTGCATCCACTTTGGCCATCTATTCCATTGGATAAAATTCATCTTCTTTCTAAAGGTGATAAATAAGGCATACTTTTCTAGCCATGGATGATCCTTTTTAAACTTTTGATATCCTCTCATTGGCTTTTTAATAAACTTTAAGAATGCTTTATACAAAATCTTCTCTTTGAATAGACGGACGGCCTCATATTGAATCTTTTTAGAGTGAGGTTGGAATGAAGGAATATGTTTTACTAAACCAAGCTTCTTAAGCTCATCTAAATCGATATAACGATTTTCAATTGCTTCAGAGCATGTTGACATGTAAGGTGAATTACCTGGACCCAATGGATTGATAGGTAAAACTTGCCAGTAGGCATAGTGATTCTTTTTAAGCCATCTAACAAATTTATATGAAGATGGCCCAAAATCGCCTATGCCATGTCTTCCTGGTAAGGATGATATTGGAAGTAATACACCTACATTATCTTTCATAAAATCCTAATTAATCGTGTTTGCGTGTTTTAATGAACATGAATCCACCGATAGATGTAATAGCAACAACGCTAATTACAACGATAATAGCGATGGTATTTGATGTGTTAACAACTCTATTAATGCCGTAACCACTAAGTGTTTGTTGAGAGTATCCGTGACCAATAAAGTCTGGATTGTAACCTAATTCTGTTTGTAATCTTGATCCGTATTTTTCAATAACGTACTTGTATTGGTTAAGGAATGTTCTGATTTCAGCCACGCTGTCATCAAGAGTAGCATCTTGTAATCTCTTTTGAGCGCCATCTGTTGATGCTAAAGCAGTATAAGCAACTTTTTGTTTACCCCATTCTTCTGCTAAATCATCAAAATCAGTACCTGTTCCGTGAGTTGTATCACAGATAGCATTGATTTTAGTAATAAAGTTGCTTGCGTATTCTGTTGCTTTTCTGACAGCTTCTGAAACGTCTCCAAAGTAAACTTCATCAGCTCCTGATTTAAGTTTAAGATAAACAGCAGCTTGGATAGCTTCTTTTGCTCTAATGCCGTCAGCTGTTGTTTCAAACTTATCGCCTAAGCCACCAGCATTAATAGTTGTAATCTTGAATTCAACTGTGCGAACTTCACCAGATGTCTTAAGATCTAAGAATGTTAATACATCATTAGCAGCAAAGCTGGTAACTTCTGTATAGTATTCGAGGTATGATGGATCAGCTGGTGCTTGGTTTTGTGTCATTGTGATAATAGATGAACCATTTTTAATGACATGATAACCTGCGCCAACACTTGTGACGCTTGATGGTAATTCGGTAAAAATTGTCTTTGCAACAACATCAACATAAATAGTTGCATTCTCCTTAGAGAACATAACCTTTTTGCCTTCATCTAAGTTGTTATTGCAAATTAATTTAGAGGTTGAGTCTGAAATGGTAGTGCTACCATCTTTATATCCCAATACATCTCCTCTAGTTAATGAAACGTTTTCGACTTTGAATTCGTTTCCTGAATTTAAAACCAATGGATATTCTGTTGAACCAATTACTAGTTTGTAACTAGATGTGTAATCTAATGGTGTAACAACATAGTGAGCTGCATTATTTTCAAATGTGACTTTAAAGCGATAATTACCAGCATTGGTAACGACTACTGATTTATTGTATGTTCCACCTTGTGTAACAGGGTATTCTGAAGCAGCGTATGCTGGATCAATAACTAAACTACCCCAGTTTTGCCAATCAACTTGTGAACTTGTGCTATAGACTGCTTCTACTTGAGCATTTGCTGCCAAAGTAACATCACCTTGATATGTGTTTTCTTGGCCAGAAACTGCTGACATTCTAACAGCACCGACTAAATCTTCGCTAAATGCTGTAGGTTGGAATGAACCAACGAGGAAGAATCCAGCATCAACTGTATATGATTCACTGCCTGCGACGCTATCAACATAGTTGACATTATCACCTTTAGCAACGACGCTAATGGTGTGTGTTCCAGGTTTAATGATTCCTTCAACTCTGCGAGTTGCAGATGTTGATACTGAGTATGGTGTTCCACCATCAACTGTAACTTCGTATGATTGGGCATTTGCAACTGCTGCCCATGTAATAGAATTATCGCTACCTTTTGTAAGAACAGGTGTTGATAATGCAGGAAGGCTTGTCATTTTTGCATACAACGTAGTTTTGCTTCCGATTAAACCGCTAAATGCAGTATTCAAACTAGCATCTGTGTACCAGTCTAAGAATGTATATCCGCTTACTGCAAATTCAGAGGAATAGTGTTCATACTTGTTAACTTGGATACTACCAGATCCAACTTGTGTTGATGCATCGGTTTTAGCAATAACATTAACTGTTGTATCGAAATCGGTTGTTGTAGCGGCACTACCAATATTTACCCAACTATTTTTATTTTCACCTTGTGAATTGTCTTTGCAATATAAAGTGACGACTTTACCATGGCCATTACCAGCACTTGATTGTTCAGCACTGGTAAGATTGTTTAGATAGTTAAAGTATCTATTGTTACCATTGTTTTCTACTTGAATACTGAAATATTCTAACCATTCTGGGAATATAAATTCATATGTTCCGCTGGTTCCGCCAGCGCATAGGTTATAGCCAGTTCCATACTTTTTATATCCTCTGGTGCTTCCTTCTTTGTCCCAAGATGAACTTAAATCAGTTCCATAATAATCTTGAATAAATTCATCTAAATCAGTTGAGGAATAACCAGATGAATAGCCAAAGCCATCTAACCATAATGTCCTAAAACTCCAGCCAGCTTGGTCTACTACATCAAGTTCTGTACAATTGTACGATTGAGGAGTAGCATCAGCCTTCAAGGCTTCCTTACCTAGTCCCACAGCTGCTCCTACGGCGAGTGTAGCGGCTAATGATAAGACTGCTGTTGTGATTAATAATTTTTTCTTCATACGCGTTCTCCTTTTTAATTTTTAAATTACTTCAGCAAATGTATATGTAAACCAACCATGATTTTCAACTTCCCAATAGTTGTCTTGCCAACCAGTGAATGTGATTTTGTAGTTATGTCCTGGTTGGATGGTTGTTGAACCAACATTAATAACGGAATAGTCTGTATCCCAGTTTCCGCTTCCCTTAGTTGGGTGGAAATATTTGTTTGTACTGCCGTCAATTTGATGCAAATATGCATTTAATGTGGTGGTGTTACTGGCAACGTTGAATTCTGCTTTATATACATAACCAGAATCGAGTGTTGCTGCTTCCCAAACTGAATTAACTGCGATATTAACTGTTGTGTTAGCAAATTCAGTTGTTAAATCGAAGTAAATTGTTACTTTGTTTCCAGCAGGAATTGAATATGGAACTTCTGGTGTACCAAAGTAGATATTATCGTCTTCCCATTTAGTTTTGATATAAATATCACAGCTACCGAAAGCATAAATTACTTCATAGTAACTTGAGTCAGAGTTATCAAGGTAATGGCCCCATGTACCTTCACCATCAAATGAGTAATTGTTGATAGCAGGTTTGAAGGTAACACCATTTGAGAAATTGATGACGTTGAATCTATCGCCAACGGAGAATTCTTGACCTTCAATTTTGTATTGATGGTAGCCATCTTCTTCTCCAATATCTGTAGCTGCAACCCATGTGCTATCTGAGAACATAATTCCGTAGCCAGTTGTTGGCATTGGATTATCATCAATAATGATGTCTGCAGATGCTGGAACACCGAAGTAAATTGAATCACCTAAACCTGTTCCTGAATCAACTTTGATATAAATATCAACAGTGAATGCATGGAGTACTGTGTATGATGATGTTCCGTTTAGTGAGATGTAACTACTCCATGAAGCATATTCTGGATGTTCACTTGTATGACCAAATGAAGTAGATTCAATATTGCTTATTGCCCATCCTACAGATGCATCGAAGTTATAAACTTGGAATGTATCATTCACTGCGAATGCAGCACTTGTAACCTTATATTGCTCTCTGTTTTGATAATCTTTACCATCAGCAGCACCAGCATAGTTAGTTGTGCCATTTAGTTTGATACCAAATCCACTGATAAATGATGAATCTGGTGTGGAATCTTCATTAAAACCAAAGTAGATACTATTGTTTTCATATGCAATCTTGATGTAAACATCAGCAGATGTGAATGGATAAATTACACGATAAACAGTATCGGTCTTTTCTAGGTAATGTGCCCATTGACCACCAAATGATGCTGATTCAATGTTTTCAACCCATCCGGCTTTGTTGCCGAAATCGTAGAGTTGGAACATATCGCCAACTGCGAATGTAGCACCTAGAATTGAATATTGTTCGCGTTGTGCTTCGCCTGGTTCAACACCGGCATATTCACCGACATACCACTTATCTTCGTGGGATTCGGTATATGACCATTTAAGACCAAAGCCAGTTTTTGGTGAACCATCATCTGGTGTTATAGGTGTATCGCCACCTCCACCAGATCCACCTTCATCTTGGCCGGATCCACCTGAGAATCTGGCGTAGAGAATCATTCCATCAGTTGCAGGAACGATTGAATATTCTTTTGTTGCACCATTACCTTCGTATGCTTGCCAACCAGCAAAGACAGAACCACTAACCGTAGTAGTGACTTCGCTTTCAGCAGGTAAGACACTTCCGGCTTGGGCTTTATACTCAATTGCGTATTCAAGGAACTTACTTGGAATGCTTTCAGCATGTTTTCCATGGAATAAACCGTATTTGCCGATAACAAGATAAGTTGTAACTTCTTCACCTAAAGCGCCATCACCAGGACCTTGTTCATGTGGATCGTATGGTGTTAACTCTTCGCTTGTAGGTTCATCGGAAGATTTGTCTTGGTTTTTGCCGTTATATTTAACACAGCTTGTCAAACCTAATGCTAATGCAAGAGGTAATAATAAGAATAATTTATTGTTTTTCATCATCGTTACCTCCTTAGTTTGCAGCAAAGGCAGATAGAGAGAATCTCACTCCACCAATGTTGCCTCCGACATTGCTTGGTGCTCCACCTAATGCTTTAACATTAGAGAAGTTGGAATTACCAAAGATACTTGTTGGATTCATCAAGTATTCATTGGCATTTGCACCAGTGTTAATATAAATGACCATCTTTGTGTTCCAGGAACTATCACAGACACGAATAACTAGTACGTTTTCGTTTGTGGATTCATGGTAGACAAGACGTGAATCATCTGGATACATCTTCTTCAATGCGATTAGCTCTTTATACCAGCTATACATTGAATTTGGATTGCTTTGTTGATCTGAAGCTGTTGGAACATTGTCATTGGAAATGTTGTAGTTATCAAGTTCAAAGAGATATTGACCATGTTTGTAACTGGTTTGTGAGCTATCTCCCCATTTCATTGGTTGACGATACCAAATATCCATATTGTTATCATATTGATACTTAGGAATATGTTGATCAGTATTGGATGACATACCAAGTTCATCACCATAATAGATCCATGAAAGTCCTCTATTAAGTAATGTAACAGCGGCATGAATCTTGGCTTTATTGATTTGATCGCCACTTCCATTAACTGATGGATTTGCGTTTGTGCCATCACCGGCATCATTTAATGTACCATTAGCTTGGTTAATGGCTCTCATAACGTCGTGGTTAGATGTGAATGAACCATCAATGAAGTCATTTCTATGACCACCAGGTAGGCTAATTCCTTTGCCATCTAATTCATATGTGTCGTTAGTTGCATAGCAATCATATGTTTCGGCATGGTCTGCTTTAAATAAAGCAGCATTACCTTTAGCGAATAAGTATGTTGGGATGTGATAGTATTGAGCAAAGCTGAATTGAGAATCAAGTGCTTCATAGTATGGAGCAGTACGTTTACCCCATCCATCAAAGTTTTCACCGACTAAGAAGCAGCTTGGATAATCAGCTTTTAAAGCAGTGGCAAATTGTCTCCACCATGCAACGTTCTTAGATAGGTTAGTTGCATAGTCGACATCAATTGCGACATCTGTGCCTTTTTCATCATCGTGATATCTCTTGGTTGTGAAGTCTTCGAGCATGATATCACCATCAGCGATACATTTATCGACTTCATCCGCGCCACATTCATCTCTCATGAAGATGTGTTTGACTGCGTCAAGACGATATCCATCAAGTCCAAAGCTAAGCCAGTATTTAGCCATATCAATGACCATTTGTCTTGTCTTTGGAGAATAGTAGTTAATTTCTGGCATTGAACCACCAAATTTACCGTAATAGTAGTAGTGGGATTCACCATCCCTATACCAGGATGGGTTTTCACTCTCAGCGTCTTGTTTAACGGTAATCTTGGTCTTTGTGCCGTCTTCTTTGAATTTCCAGATTTGATCTGTTTCGTATTTCCAAGTGTAGACGTCTCTCCATTCATTCTTTCTACCAGCGTCATTAACGCCCCATTGGGAATTTTCAAACCAAACGTTACTCTTAGAAGTATGGTTGAGGACTAAGTCCATTAGTACTTTCATACCTTTTTCGTGTGCTTTATAGATGAGTTCACGGTAATCATCTAAAGTACCGAACTTCTCATCAACTTTATAATAATCAATTGTGTCATATCCATGATATGAATCTGATTTTTGAATTGGGGTGAGCCATAAGCATTGGACACCTAAATCTTCAAGGTAATCAAGGGAATTAATAATTCCACGGATATCTCCTTTACCATCGCCATTAGAATCTCTAAATGATGCGACGAAGATTTGATATCCAACACCAAGTTTCTTGAATTCACTAGATGTTGATGTTGATCCAGCTTTGAATTTGCCATCGTAATCTTCGGAATCACTTCTGAAGTCACCTGATGTATCAGCAGTAATTGGGTTAACAGCTACTTGTGGAGCGCCACTACCAACATAGTATGTGTATTTTTTTAGTGCGCCTGTAGAAACAAAAATATGAATGGCCTTTCCACCTGTTGCTAAAGTTCTCCAGTTGGCAGCTTCTGAGAAATCAGGAATGTATGTTTCCTTGCCACCATCGGAGACCCAGTTGGATCTTCCATTCATAGAATTGATTCTTGGTAATAAGAAGCCAAGTTCACTCGCGCCTTCAAATGTTGTTGCTGAACCTGTCTTACCACCTACTAGTCCGCTCTTATATAAGTCGACGTCAGCAATTGCACCGTAATCGTCATGATAAATATCGTTACCGCTTTTACCTACGTCATCAAGTGTCATCCAGCTACGAGACATTGGTTTCAATGTCAATGTAGTTGATACTTGATCTGGTCCAGAATATGCCCATAATGAGCCTTCTAGATCATTTGGTGAGTGTTGCCATAGCCATAATGCATAATCACTATAGTTGGTCTCTTCACCACGATTGTAGTGAAAATAAAGATGGCCCGCTTTGGAAATAGAGTTAAGCCATGCGTCATAGGCTTCCTTTTCCTCATCCGTTTTGCCATCTACATTTTGAGTTGTTTCCCCATCAGTTTTGTTATCGCTATCTTTTCCATCGACAGTGCTACATGACGAAAGAAGTAATAGGGGGATAATCGATAAAAGAGCAATTTTATTTTCCATAACACACTCTCTCGCTTATATAAGATACTTCCATTGTATCCCTGCGCCCGCACCCAGTCAACACTTCTTAGAAAAATTACAATTTTACTAATGTGATGTTTTGATTCACCTCACATTTTTGTATGTTAGAATATTGACATGCAGAAGAAACTGATCATTTTTGATATGGATGGCACGATCTATCTAGGCAAAAACTTGATAGATGGATCGCTTGAAACATTTGAGTATTTGAACAAGAAAAATATCGATTATGTTTTCTTCACAAATAACTCCTCACACGACCTCGATTTTTACTACAAAAAAATACGTGATTTTGGCATCAAATGTGACCTCAAAAAGAACTTCTATTCTTCAACCGAAGTTACCATATCTTATCTTTTAGATAAAAATATCAAAAATATCTTTGTTGTTGGCAACAAATCTTTGAAGGAAAAATTCGCTAAACATTTCAACCTAATTTCCTCATATACCAAGGACCAAAAATTAGACGCAGTTGTGTGCGGTTTTTCCACTGAACTTATATATCAAGAATTAAAGGATGCGTGTCTATATCTTCAAACACGAGATATCCCATTTATCGCGACTAATGGAGATTGGAGATGTCCAATAGAAGATGGTCTATATATTCCTGACTGTGGAGGAATGTGCGAATGGATGTATCATTGCACAGGAAAGAAAGCCACTGTCATGGGTAAACCAAATCCTGAAATCATCTACTATCTTGCTAAACAATTTAACGTATCTCTTGATGAGGTCTTAGTAGTAGGGGATAGACTCTACACTGATATCCTTGTTGGAGTGAACGCTAAGGTTGATACACTATGTGTTTTAAGTGGAGAATCTTCTTTAGAAGATGTTAAAGTATATCCACATCAACCAACATACATCGAACCATCAATTAAATCTCTCATAAAGTTATTGAAATAAAAGGAGTTTTTTATGGAAGCAACACAAGCAAAAAAGCCATTCAAACTCAACATGAAAAGAACAATGTTGATTGGCTTTGCCTTTTTTGGCATTTTGCTACTTTGGCAAGTCTATGACTCATGGTGTCCAACATTCTTAAGTGAATTGTTCGCTAAGATGGCGGAACCAAACTATGAAATGTGGAGAAGTTTAGCCTCACAAGCATCCAATGCTGCTCGTGATGCAGTAGCAGCTGGTAATTATGCTGAAGCCGAACTATTAGCCGCTCAAGCTACTGACTACATTCATATGTGTAACAAAGTAGTAGAAGATCAACAATACCTTGTAGGTATTATGATGGCTATTGATAATATCGCCGCTTTAATTCTTCTTCCTATCTTTGGTACCCTTTCAGACAAAACCAAAACACCTATCGGCAAGAGAATGCCATATATTCTTGTAGGTACATTTGCATGTGCAGTCGCGTTTCCATTTATACCAGTATTATTCCACGCGAATAACCTCGCAGGTGTTATCGCTTTAATGGCTATCGTTGTCATTTTTGCGATGATGTATCGTAACCCAGCAGTTGCTTTAATGCCTGATATCACACCAAAACCTTTACGTAGTAAAGCTAATGGTATCATCAATATCATGGGCTATATCGGTGGTGCTTTTGCCACTGTCGTTGGTATCGTATTCGTCTTAAGTCAATACTTAGGAAGTGCTACCCAACACTTAGAATACAAAGTTGGGGAAGAAACAGTTAAATCTGCTTCCTTAGTTATTAAGTCCCAATCTTGGGCATATCATAATATCTGGGCTATTGAAGGACCATTCCTTATTGGCTCAGTCTTGATGTTTGCATCAGCTATCGTCTTATTCTTCACTATCAAAGAAAACAAGATCACTGAAGAAATGAAAGATGAAATGGCTCGTGGTGAACTTGAAGCCGAAGTCGTCGACAAAGTCGAAGAAGGCAAGATGAGCAAAGCTAACAAGATCATGCTCATCCTCATTCTTGCTGCTGAATTCTTCTGGTTCATGGCCGATAACGGTATTGCTACCTTCATGGGTAACTACACCGTCTACTTCCTAGGAGCAGAATCATCATCTAACATGATTAACACCATTCTTGGTGGTGTTGGTTCAGTCATTGGCTTTGCCATCGGTGGTATTATTGCCTCTAAGATTGGCCGTAAATATACAGTCGTATCCGGTCTAGCATTAACCGCTTTATCATATGTTCTTTGGGGAGTACTCACATTTGCAATGCTTGGTTCCATTAAAGGAAGTGGAACATTCCCATTCTGGATTTACATCATTTGGTTTGTTAAAGGTTTTGGAATGAGCCTTGTTCACGTTAACTCATTCCCAATGGTTGTTGAACTATGTCCAAATAGTAAGATTGGTAAATTCACTGGTCTATACTATGCTGCTTCAATGGCCGCTCAAACAATTACACCTATCGCCCTTGGTACACTTCTCCTCAGCGAAAGCTTCTCTTGGGAGTTCTTACCAATTTACGCTATTGCATGTGTCGTTGCGTCCCTCATCATATTCTTGTTTATCAAGAATGTTAAATCTCATAAGACCACTTTCAAAGGTGGATTAGAAGCTATTGGAGAGGCTGACGATTAATGAAAAAAGCGAAAGTCATATCTAAACTTGATCCTAGATTCTTAAAAGGTATCGCTCATCGTGGACTACATAATGATAAGTTCACCGAAAACGGACTTAAAGCTTTTAAGAATGCAATTGATAATGACTTAGCGTTTGAATTCGATATCCATCTCACAAAAGATAATGAACTAGTCGTGTGCCATGATGAAAATCTTGTCCGTACGACTGGAAAAGATGGAATCATCGAACATTTAACCTTAAAAGAAATTAAAGACAATTACCGGCTCTTAGATGGAGGAGAAATACCAACTCTCCAAGAAGTATTTGACATCAATCAAGAGAAAGTACCTATGGTAATTGAGTTCAAAGTATACGAGAAGAACTATGAAGCTTTAACTAACAAAGCTAAAGAAATGTTCACTCAAATCAAAGATAAATCAAAAGTGATGCTCATATCATTTGATCCAAGAAGTCTATGGCCATTTAAACGTAGTGGTTATATCCGTTCACTTCTTTCAACCTATGATAAGGAGTATCAATATGTTTATATGTTTAGACACACTGTTGAAAGTGTCGATTTAGATATGAGATGGTTTAATGAAAAGAAAGTGAGAAGATACGCTAAAAATCACTTTGTTAATGCATGGACCATTGAAAATGAACAACAATTAGATAAAATATTACCATATGTCGATACAGTAACTTTCCAATATATGGATAAGGACATCGTAAGACATAAACTCGAAAGAAAATGAATAAAGAACAACTAAGACAAGTAGAACAATTAAAGAAATATTATGCTTTCAATGAGAAAACAAAGGTTTTTGATGTTGTTTTGCATTATGAAAAAGCTTCTGATCTTTTTGATAAGAATGTTGAATCTATCTCTGTTCCAAAGATGAGGCCTGAATTCATTGAAAGGATTGGAGATATTGTTCACGATATCCCAAAGGGATATAAAGTCGATATATCACTTGCTATCGATGACTATGAAGATTATAAAAAGAAAGATGTTCTTGAATCATTTAATGATTTACTTGAGACAATCAAATATCGTTTCTACAAAGAAAATCGCTTAAAATGGCTCCAAGTCGCCTTGCTTGTTCTAGTGGGAGTAAGTGTCTTATTCTTCTCTACTTTAGCAAGTATCTATTCATGGTGGGGCTTATTTAAAAACGATATTGCTCAAACTGTTACCAGCGAAGTACTTAGCATTACTTCATGGGTGTTCATTTGGGAAAGTGTATCCCTTATCTTCATTAAAAGGTCATATTATCTAAGAACTGGATCACTGATTATTGGTAAAGTATCATCTATTGCTTTATATAAAGGCGATAGCAATCGCGCCATTGCTAAGGAAACAAGCGATGAAATGGTGAAGCATCTATTTGATGACAATAAGATGTCTCATGCAAGCGACTTGCTTCTTCTATTTGCTGGATTTGCAACCATTGCTTTAACATTCATTACTTTAGTAAGTGACATTGTTTCTTTCACTAGTGGAGTGGATAAAATCCCATTAGTATTATTCATTGCTAATATGGTTTTCTATTGCATCCGTTTCGTTGCAGGTTTCAACGCCATTCAACTTTCATTAGGCAAGGATAATTATCGTATCCGTGTTTTCTTAGTTGCTATGATGAACACAGCGATCATCATCTTCCAAATTGTCATGACATGCACAAGGGAATTCTCAGTAGCAGGATTAATTGCGGAAATAGGTTCAACCCTAGCCTTACAAGCATATGTTTTAGGATATATATTCTATAGAATATCTCATCGTGTTGAGATTGCTGAGAAAAAGCAAGAAAGACGCGAGAAAAGAAAAGCGAAAAAGCAAAAATGATATTAGAAGATTTTTTAAGATATGTGAAAATCGATACTCAATCCGATGATGCAAGTGAATCCACTCCATCATCTTTTAAACAATACGATCTTCTAAATCTTCTTCAAAAAGAACTTCATCAATTAGGCGTCAAAAGTGAGATTGATGAATTTGGTAGGTTATACGCTCACATAGAGGGTAATAACGCCTATGATAGCATTGGTCTATGCTCACACGTAGATACAGCTTTAGAATGCTCTGGATATGATGTTAAACCACAAATTATTCATAACTATCAAGGTGAAGATATCCTTTTAGGAATATCTGGTCTTAAATTATCAACCAAAGATTTCCCTCACCTAAAGAAAGCTATTGGTAAAACACTTATCACAACTGACGGCACAACTCTATTAGGTGCCGATGATAAAGCGGGTGTTGCTATCATCATGGATGTTGTTAGAAACGTTTTAGCAATGAAACAATCAGAAAGAAGACCTCTTTCAATTTTGTTCACCCCTGATGAAGAAATCGGTAGGGGGCCAGAACATTTCTCTTTAGAGAAGTTCAACTGTAAATACGCTTATACAATCGATGGAAGTGACCCACTTCATGTAAGTGTAGAGAACTTCAATGCTGAATCAATGGATATTGCCATTCATGGTAAATCAATCCATCCTGGTTCTGGAAAAGGTAAGTTATTTAACGCCATTCTTCTCATGAATGAACTCATTGATCTTCTTCCAGAAAATATGACTCCATATAAAACAGAAGGAAGAGAAGGATTTAACCACATTGTTTCTATGGAAGGTAACGTGGAACTCGCAAGAGCCCATTTCATCCTTAGAAACCATGATAAAGAGAAATTAAAAGAGCAAGTCAAAGACTTCGAACGCGCTAAAAAGGTCATTGAAGAAAAATACCCAGGCTCAATCATTGTCCTAGTTCATAAAGAACAATATAAGAATATGGGTGAAGTTATCTTCAAGAATAGAGATTGCATGGACACAATTGAAAATGTGTTCAATAAATTAGACCTCAAACTTGAGTACACTCCAACAAGAGGTGGAACAGATGGAGCTACATTCTCCTTCCTAGGATGCCCATGTCCAAACCTTGGAACCGGATCATATAACCATCATGGACGATTTGAATTCGCCATCCTTGAAGAGATGGAACTCATGAGCAAAATCGTCACTGAAATATTCCGCTTATAAAGAAAGAAGATGCAAAGCATCTTTTTTTCTTATATCGTCAGGCTTCTCGCTAACTCTTTTAATGAGTCATCTTGAAGAATTTTTCTTATATCTTCAATTGATTTGAATTCTTTATCTTTAATTGCAAAGTATATTGCGTTGATGATTCTATCGTTATCATCTCTAGCTTTAAGATAATCGGATTCTTTAAAGTGTTCAAAATAGTTTTCTTCAAATACTGTTAGAGTCATTCTACGTAGCATTGCTAAGATTGATGTTTCAATCCAATATTCAAAAGTAGTGGTCTTATATTCATTTTCAAACGCTTTTATCTTTAGATATGACATAAGTCCATCTCCGACATTGTGCCAAATATCAGCGAATACAAAATCAAAGTCATGCCCTTCTTTTAGATATTCAAAAGCATCTGCATTAACAATCTTGATTTTGTTCTTATTTTCAAAATGAGGAAGAATATACTTTTTAAAGATATTTATCGCATGAATATCGTTTTCAACGATAGTGATGCTTTCTACATCTTCTTTGTTAGATACATGATATGCGTAATAACCTAGTCCTAAACCCAAAACAAGAACACGACCAAAAGCATCCTTGATAGGTTTTCTCATCGTGTTGATTTCATGAGGAATGACACTCATCCAGATAAGATCGCCTTGAATAATTGCTAGATATGGAAACTTTTCTTTGAAATATCCAAGTGGAGTGTGCTCCTTAAAATACATATCATCAATTTCTAGCTCATCATACACAAAGCCTTGATATGGCTCATAATACAAAGTTAAGAGTTCCCAATCGCTATCTTTGAACGAGATATTTTTGATTAGTTTTGCATAGTCATCATCAAGATATTTTTGAGGGTCAAGTTCTTCAATTTCATCGATGCGAGAATTGATATTTATCTCTTGAAAATCTTCATCATTTTCGTTGATTTCTAAGGATGATAAAAAGGCCTTAAAAAATGAGACTTTTTCGACGTTACTTTTTTCAATATCTAATGGGTGATTTGTAAGATATTCGATGTATATTTCCGCGGCTGAAATATTGTTATCTTTAACATCAAGTAGATAACGTAATTCTTCCTCGTCTTTTTTAGATAAAACTATATTCATTTTATAAATCTATTAACAAAGTTAATAATTGTGTCTTTATACTCTGGTTCAACGAATACACTTCTATTATGTTCAACACCTGCAAAAGCCTTCTTTTCTTTATAGATTCCTTCTGGCATTGCATCATAGTTTTTGTCTAAATTTTCGTATGGAACATATGTGTCTTTATCACCATGGATAAATAGACCAGGAATCTTCACATTTTTGAAGGAATTTTTGACCGAATCATTGAGTGAAAAATGATGGAATAATCCGGTGTAGATTTCTCCGCAGATAAAAGCATATTTTGGGAACTTCACTCTTGGAGAATTTTTGACGTTATCAAAGAGGATTTCTTTAAGTGAATGATAGCCGCAATCTTCAACGAAACATTTCACATTTTTTGAGAGTTCTTTTCTACCAGCAGTCATCATGGTGATATGGCCACCCATTGAGATACCCATCAATACAATTTGATAGTTTGGATTTCTTTCAACCATGAGATTAATCCATTTAAGGACATCGTAGACTTCTTTTTTCCCCATGGTGAAGTAGTCACCTTCAGATGTATCATGTGCTCTATTGTTTGGAAGAAGTACATCATAGCCATTCTCAAAGAAGAATTGAGCCTGAGCGGTGGAACTATAGTATCTGCCGCGATATCCATGAAGAATGATTGCTAGTTTGTTTGAGTTTTGATTGAGAAGATATCCTTTTAAACAAAGTTTATCTTTAGAAATAATTGATAATTCTTCAAGCTTTTGCTCACTGAACCAAATACGTGATGGTCTTTTCTTATCGTTTGGATTCTCGGTTTTAGCAAAATCCTTATCGCCTTTTCTACGATCAAAGGATATATGGAAAAACATTCTTCCGAATATCATTGAAACAACGATAAACATCAAAAGAGTTAATCCGAGTAATCCTAAGCCGATATACAAAAACAACATAATAAAATTATAAGTTATTCAGTGACGGATACAAAAACCTTTTATCTTCCACTTTAATAAAATTAACTCATTTGATATGATAAACCTATGCTTAGTTTAACTAAACTTATCGAGGAAAGAGACACCAAACGCCTCGCTTTTTGTGATAAGTATGAAAAGAAGTACGCATTAAAAAAAGAGCAAGAAAGAGTGAACAATCAAGTTTTACTTGAAGAATACTCTAAATCTCACTCTGATGAAGAAAGTAAACGTTATCAAAAGAATCTTGAAGAGGATTCAATCTTAAAACTCAACAAGCTTTGGCGTAGATACGAAAAGAAGATTGCTCGATACTATCGTAGAACCGAGATTGCTAAAAAGATTCAAAGAAGCAATCGCATTTGGGAAATCGATTACCTTAGAGGTTTTGCTATTTGGGGTATGGTTGTTGATCATTTCCTTTTTAACTTCTATGACCTCTATGAATATTTCTTCGATGGATTTATGAATGGATGGACCGGAAAAGTCCATATGTTCTCACTTGATTATTGGGAAAGCGATATACGTGTAGCCTTTAGGCTAATAGGTGTTGGACTGTTTGTTTTCCTATGTGGAGTAAGTGCTCATTTATCGAAGAACAACTACAAACGTGCCCTTGGTCTAATAGGTGTTGGAGGATTTATCACTCTATTCTCATACATCTTTGGAAAGATACTCGATGATCCTTCATGGAATATATTCATCGCAACATTAACCGGTATTGGTCTATGTTTACTCATTTATTCACTTTGTGAGACATTGTTTAAACTTGCATTCAACAAGAAGTATTGGAAGTGGGTGTCTTTAGGACTTGCAGCCGTTTTATTAGTAGGATGGGGCATCACTATATCAAAGATATACCTCGGAAACGAGAACACAAAAGCTGATTTAGCTAATCGTTTCTTCTTCCTATTTAACGCTAATGGAGCGGATATCACTACATATGCTGGACATCAATTCTCATTACGTTCCAACGGATGGACATATGCTGGCTTTAAAATCATCAACAAAGATAACTGGTATCGCTTCCTTTTGGGAATTGAAGGATTTGGTTCTGATTGGTTAGGACTATTTCCATATGTTGGATACATCTTCCTTGGTGGATTTGTTGGAGAAACCCTTTATGCTGATAAGAAGTCATTTATCAAATTCTTCTATCCAAAGGAACAACGTTTGCTTACTGGAGAAGAATACTTTGTATCTCCACTAGGACAAATGAATGCCAAGATAAATCATATCCTTGGAGGAGTAACATATCCCGGAAGTCACACTCTTCTTGTATATGTTGCCCATCAACCGGTTATCATTTTAATTATGTCTATCATATTTATGATATGTGGGTATAAACTTAATTTAGGAGATGGACTAAGTTCACTTGTATAGTATGAAGCAAATTAGTAAACAACTCCCTATCAACAAAGAACAATCTCTTTACTTTTGTATTAAGGATTCTTCAAAGAAGTATTCTCGTAGAGTGGCCTTTTACTATATGCATAGAGCTTTTAGCTACGCTCATCTGATAAAGCGTATTAATCAGTTTGCTTATAAGCTAACAAAGTTAGGTGTTAAAAAAGATGAACCAGTTACAATGTGTCTTCCAAATATCCCAGATGCTTTGTATCTCCTATATGCAATCAACCAAATTGGAGCGATAGCGAACATCGTTCACCCATCGTGTTCATTAGAACAACTCGATGAATATGTCACCAAGACAGGAAGCAAATATCTTTTCTGTTTAGATACATCATATAGAACATTTAGACCACTTAAAGATAAAGGCATTTACTTTGTAACATGCTCCCCAGTAAGTGAATTCAAAGAGAAGATTCGTAAAAGATATCAAAAGAAATTTATCACCATGCTTAATGATGATAGAGCAGAGAATATCTATCTTCTTCCTGAATATAAAGAATTTGATAATCGCTTCAAAGAAGATGCAATCTATCTTCATAGTGGTGGAACTCTTTCTACACCAAAGACAATCGCTCTATCTTCATTTGCAATTAACTCATTAGTTGCTAATGCAGGATGGTTCACATGTTTAGATAACTTTGAAGATGTTGGAATGCTTTCAACGCTTCCAATGTTCCATGGATTCGGGCTATGCATGGGTATACACGCTCCATTATGCTATGGGGGTCATGATGTACTCATGCCTAAATTCTCGCGTTATAACGCGGTCAAGTACATTGAACATAAAAAACTTAACATTCTCATTGGCGTTCCAATCCTATATGAATCAATCCTATCCAAAGGGTCATTCAAAGGAAGAAAGCTTAGATATCTCACAAATGCATTTATCGGAGGAGACAATGTCTCTCCTGCTCTTATTAAGAGATTTAACGATAGAATGATTAAAGCTAAAGCCAAATGTCGTCTATTTGAAGGCTATGGCTTAACCGAAGTAGTGAATGTATGTTCGGTGAACACTCATAACTTCAATAAAGAAGGAACTGTAGGAAAACTCTTCCCTAACGCAATTGGAGTCGTCATCGATGAAAAAGGCAAAGAACTTCCACCTAACCAAGATGGTGAAATCTGTATCGGTGGAGAATCCCTCATGAACGGATATCGTTTCATGAAAGAAGATAAAAGTGTTTATCATATAGATAAAAATGGTAACAAATATATCAAAACTGGTGATATTGGAATGATCGATGAAGATGGATATTTGTACTATAAATCACGTATTAAACGCATCATTAAAGTGTCAGGTGTTCCAGTGTTCCCATCTGAAATTGAAGATGTTGCGACATCATTTGATTTCGTATATGAAGTAGCCGCTATCGGAGTGGAAGATGAAAAGCACGGTCATATCGTTAAGCTATTCGTCAAGCTCTCAAAGACATATCATGGCTCTCAAAAAGACGCTCTTGATAAACTCAATGACAAGATTGTAAAAACTCTTGGAATATACTCAAAACCAAAAGAAATCGTATTCCTTGATAAAATGCCTCATACAGTTGTTGGCAAAATTGATACTAAGTTGTTAAAATAACAACAAGGAGATAAATTATGGCAGACAAATATCGTTGCAAAATTTGTGGACAAGTAGTCACACCTCTTCCTGATGGAAGTTGCCCAATTTGTGGTGCTCCAGCAGAAATGCTCGTTCTTATTCAAGATAAGGACGACGATGTTGATCCAACCAAGAAATAATGCGCATATTATTTAAAAACGCTAGGATATTAACCCTAGCTAGTGATGACATCTTTTCGGGTGAACTTTTAGTCAAAGATAATTTAATTGAATACGTTGGTCCAAAAGCAAATCCATCTCTTAAAGCTGATAAAGTCATAGACTGCATGGGAAATCTTCTCATGCCTGGTTTTAAAAATGCTCACGCACATACAGCGATGGTATTTGCTCGTAGTGCATCTGATGACCTCCCACTTCATGAATGGCTCTTTGATTGCATTTTCCCAATGGAAGAAAAGTTCATTGATGGAGATATCTATCATCTAACAAAATGTGGAATCCTTGAATATCTAAGTGGTGGTATCACAGCCGCTTTTGATATGTACTTTAACCCACCTGAAATCGTTAAAGCATGTGAAGAAATCGGCTTTAGAAATGTCATCCTTGCTACATCATTAAGTGAACCTATTTCTCTTTTAAGAGAAAGATTCCAAAAATGGAATAAGAAAGACTCCTTGATTTCATATCAACTTGGTCTACATGCTGAATATACAACTCCAAAAGAAAGAATCCAAGAAATTGCTGACTTAGCAAATGAACTCAAAGCTCCTGTATATCTCCATGTCGGAGAAACAGAACAAGAAGTTCAAGGCTGTGTTGATAGATATGGAATGAGACCAATCAAATTCCTTGATTCTCTTGGTCTATTTAACTATGGTGGTGGAGGTTTCCATTGCAATTACTTCGATGATGAAGAAATTGAAATATGTAAGAAACGTCACATTAACATAGTTACATGTCCAGGAAGTAACTTAAAACTCGCTAGTGGAATTGCTCCACTTGTGAGATATAAAAAAGAAGGACTTAACATCGCTATTGGAAC
This sequence comes from Bacilli bacterium, assembly GCA_024695235.1. Classification (GTDB taxonomy): domain Bacteria; phylum Bacillota_I; class Bacilli_A; order RFN20; family CAG-826; genus Fiminaster. The sequence goes on from JAILIP010000020.1 coordinate 54,106, forward strand.
CGATGGTCCTGCATCTAATAACTCCCTTGATATGTTCAAAGAAATGTATCTTGTCTCATGTCTTCAAAAAGTCGTCAATAAAGACGCTTCATGTATGGATGGGTGCGAAGTCCTCAAGATGGCGACAGTGAATTCTGCTCACGCCATGGGACTAAATAATGCTGATGTCCTTGCTAAAGACAAATATGCTGATATTATCATGATTGATTTAAAGAATCCTGCTATGCAGCCAATCAATAATATCAAAAAGAATATTGTCTATGCTGGCAGCAAAGACATCGTTAAGATGACCATGATTAATGGTAAGATCCTCTACATGGATCACAAGTTCTACATCGATGAAGATGTTGAAGAAATATATCGTAAGGCTCAAGAAATCACAGAAAGGCTTAAAAAATGATAGATGAAGCTAGAGTAAGAAAACTTCGTAGGTTGAATATCATATTCTTCTATCTTTCACTCAGCTTTTTAATCATCTCTGTTGGCTTTGATATTGCGACATTCATTCTTGTTCCTAGAATTGGTTATACAACTCTTGTTTATATCTTCCTAGAAGCATCATCAATTCTCTTTGCTGGAAGTATCGCCTTATTCGTTGTCCGCTTTGCGGTAATAGGCACCAAGTTAAGAAATATCTACTATCCTCGTAATGGTGCTCCAGCCCAGAATCCGAATGTGGTGGAAACGGAAGTAACTGAAGTTAAAGAAGCTCCTAAGACTAAAGAAGAGCAACTCGTTGATGAATATGAAAAACTTCTGAAACAAGGTTATATTACCCAAGAAGAATTCGACGAGAAAAAGAAAGAAATACTATCGATAAAATAAGAAAAATCCTCACTAAGTGAGGACTTTCTTTTTAGAACCCTGTATGAGTTACTTCTTTTAGATTTTCATCAAGGAAGGCTTTTACGAGTGGCACATGGTATTCAGCGGCCTTATCTTTCTTCCATGAATAGTATGTGTTTTCACCAAATTTGATTGAGTCAACATCTTCGCTAGGAATATCGAGTCCTGCTAGGACATTATGTTCTACTCCTGAAGCATACGCTAAGTTTGCGAGTCTATCAGGGGTGTAATAGCTATCTGTGACTTTGAATTGACCACCAAGTTCCTCAACAGTGTCATTGAAGTACACTGAACCAGATAAGAATGTTGGAGTCTTAACATTTTTATCTCCGCTTCCTTGAATAAGGAATAATGATGGGACATAACCGGAGTTATAACCGTATTTCGCGTTATTGGTGTTTGCTAAACCGTATTCAACTTTGAATGCATTCCATTTAGCTTGGCTTTCAGGAGTGAGGTGAATTCCATCTTCTTGATATTCACGGATGCCAATTTTTTCACAATCGAGAATGTAAAGATTATAAGTTGTTTTATATGTATCTAAAAAACGAGAATTTAAATCTGAGCAATCCGAACAATTGCTTCTAGCAAAATAGATGACGCTTTTCTTATCAGATGTATATAATTCATCAACTTGATCTTTAGAGACATAAAACATCTTTGGAAGAGTGACATATGTCTCCATCATCTTTTTAAATAGATCAATTTGCTTTAATTCATTTTTCTCGGAATTAACGTCCATAAGAACCTTACCATCTTTAAAGATAGCAAAGCTTGTATATCCACTTTTGAGTTTCATGCCAAAATTATCACGACTTTCTCCGCCATTTTCGAATTCTTTATAAGAAATCGAATAGACATAGACGTGTGTCTCAGAAATGTATTCTCCGAGAACAGCTTGGAATGTTGACCAACATGTACATCCAGGAGCGTACACAGTCACCAAAAATGTCTCTTTTGAATCAACCTTTTCAGACAATGCTTGATAGGAAATTGTCTCAGTTTGGTTATTGATCATTTGGCCATATTGAAGTGAGGCGATACGATCGTCTTTATTTCCGTTACAGCCAGCTAAAACTGCAAGGGATAATGGTAATAAAATTAGGTGTGAAATCTTCATAAATTTTTATCCTTGATTGGCAATATTATATTTGATTATATTTTTAGATACAATTTTTACGATAACTTTTTTGCATAAAAATTTTATATATTACGTAGATTTCTAAAGAACATTACGTAAATACCCTCAAAAAAATTATTCAAAAAATATATTGCATTTTACCCCCTTATTTTTTATATTTTTATAGACTAAATTTTCTTTAGTTTAATTCATTATTTAATTGGTAGTTATGGAGGATATGCTAATGGCATCCGAAGAAGTAATCATCAGCTTAAGCAATGTAGTTAAAAGTTTCGGAGACTTTAATGCAGTCGACGGAATCTCACTTGACATTAAGCGCGGACAATTTGTCACAATTTTAGGACCATCTGGATGTGGTAAAACCACAACCCTTAGAATGATTGGTGGTTTTGAACTCCCAACAGGCGGAACAATTCTTCTAAATGGAGAAGATATTACAAAACTCCCACCTTATAAGCGTCCTATCAACACCGTATTCCAAAGATACGCTCTGTTCCCACATTTAGACGTCTATGATAACGTCGCGTTTGGTTTAAAACTTAAGAAAGTTCCAACAAAAGTTACAAAGAAAAACGGTGAAGTCGTCGAAAAGATGAAGCATTACTCACCAAAAGAAATTGATGAAATGGTGCACCGCGCCCTTTCCATCGTTGATCTTGATGAACTAGAAGATAGAGATATAACAACTTTAAGTGGTGGTCAACAGCAACGTGTTGCAATTGCCCGTTGCATTGTTAACAAACCAGAAATCCTTCTTTTAGATGAACCTTTAGGTGCTCTTGATCTAAAGATGAGAAAAGATATGCAAATCGAACTTAAAGAAATGCATAAGAAACTTGGTATCACCTTCATCTATGTTACACATGACCAAGAAGAAGCTCTTACCATGAGTGATGTCATCGTCGTTATGAACGATGGAGTCATTCAACAAGTAGGAACACCAACTGAAATCTATAACGAACCTAATAACGCTTTCGTTGCTGACTTTATTGGTGAGAGTAACATTTACTCTGCCACAATGTCAGGAAAGAAGAAAGTTCACTTCTTAGGAACTGATTTTAAATGTGTTGATGATTTCCCAATGAATGAAAGAGTCGATGTCGTTGTTCGTCCTGAAGACGTCATCCTTGGCAAAGCCAAAAAAGGCGGCCTTAATGGAGTTATTACCACCAAAATCTTTAAAGGTATTCATTACGAATACGCTATCATGGTTGGCAAAAACGAAATTATCGCTCAATCAACCAAAGATTTCCCAGAAGGAGAAGTATCAATCGATATTGAACCTGAAGGAATTCACATCATGAAAAAAGAAATCCTTCAAAACCTCTACACTGGTTGCGAAGTTCAAAAGGATAATAGTGTCGCCCTATCTGATGGATATGTTGATGTTGATCTCACTCAACTCATCGCTAAATCCAAAATGGACGAAGACGGTTATCTTGTTGCACCTAATGGCAAGAAATATGACCTTGCTGGTGCAAAGTTAACTTTAGAAGTTCCTTTAGATAAATTTGATTTCTCTGATGATACTGAATACGGTCAATTTACCGCTAAAGTCATCTCTTCTATCTACCATGGTGATCACTACCAAGTCATTGCACGTAGTGAAGATGAAGAAGATTTCATTCTCGAAACACAAGATGAATGGAATGTTAATGATATTGTCGGTATCAAAGTCAATAAAGAAGATATTAAGATTCGTCTAAAAGGAGATATTTCGGAATATGAAATTTAGGTTTCAACGAAAATATTTCTCCATTCCATACGCGATCTTCTTATCACTATTTGTTGTTATCCCTGTCCTTCTTATCATCTATTACGCTTTCAGTGATAACAGTGGTAGGTTATCCATTGAAGCCGCTAGAAATTTCTTCTCAGATACAACAAAACTAGAAGTTATTCTCGTAAGCTTTTTCATAGCCATTCAAACGACAATTATATGTCTACTAATTGGCTATCCTTTAGCTTATTTCCTCGCTAGCAAACAATATAACAAAAATGCAGTACTAATCATGCTATTTATCATGCCTATGTGGATTAACTTTGTTCTTAGAACAACAGCCACACGTGATATCTTGTTTGCAATCGGTTTAACAGGTGGTAATTATCCATACTTAGCAACACTTATTGGTATGGTATATAACTACTTACCATTTGTTATTCTTCCTTTGTACACAACTATGCTTAAACTCGATAAGAGCCAAGTAGAAGCTGCTGCTGATCTAGGCGCTAACCCAGTTCAAGTATTCGTTAAAAACATCATTCCTCAAACCATTCCTGGAATTATCTCAGCTGTCACTATGACACTCGTTCCAGTTATGTCATCATACGTTATATCCGATGCCCTTTCCGAAGGAAATGTCACACTTATTGGTAACTCCATCTACATTAACTTCGCTAACTATCAATGGCATAACGGATCATTTATGGCGTTTATCCTTCTCATCTTAGTTCTCATCTCGATGGTGGCTACTAAGAACACTGGAAGTCAAGAAAACGCAAGAGGTGGATTATGGTAAAGAAAGTTTTAGCTAATATCTATATCTATCTCATCCTCTTTTTGATGTATTTACCTATCTTGGTGCTTATCGCATTCAGCTTATCCACCAACGATACAATCCAATTTGGAAGTGCTGAGAATTTCAATTTCGGATTTGATTTATATCAAAACTTATTCTCCGATACCCGTGTTGCAAGAGAAATCTGGACTGCTATGGGTAACACCCTCATCATCGCATTAATTTCAGCAGTGGTGAGCGTTGTCCTTGGTACTCTAGGTGCTATCGGAACATTCTACGCTAAGAAACGTGCCCAAAAGGCTATTGAGATCGCAACTCAAATTCCAGTTGTAAACGCGGAAATTGTCATTGCCTTATCACTTACAGTCATGTTTGTCTTTGTGGGTAATGTTATCTTTAGAGGAGCGAAACTATTTAGTTTCTGGACTCTACTTATCGGTCACGTTGTCTTATCACTCCCATTTGTCTATCTCAACGTTAAACCAAAACTACAACAAATGGATCCTCACCTTTATGAAGCTGCTTTGGACTTAGGAGCAACTCCATCCCAAGGTTTAACCAAAGTCATCATCCCTCAAATCATGCCTGGTATTTTCTCAGGATTCCTTCTCTCAATTACATTGTCGCTTGATGACTTCATTGTTACTGCCTTCACAAGAGGTCCTGGTTTATTAAGTGGTGATGCCGCTATTGAGACTTTATCAACCTATATTCAAACGAGTTTGAAAAAGCATACAGTTCCAGCTGAACTTAGACCATTAACACTCATCATATTCTTAGTCGTACTCGCAATCGTACTAGGTGTGACTTTATATAAGAATCACACTCCAAAAACAAAAAGAAGGGGGTTAGCAAGAAATGAAAGCATCTAAATGTTTAACTCTTTTCCCATTATCCCTTTTTGCGATTGTCGCCTTAAGTGGATGTGCATCTAAGGAAAGCGAAAAAGTAGTTCTCCGTGTTTTAAACTCCGCTGACTACATCTATGAAGAAGATGAAATCAGTGAAGAAGAAAGAGAATGCGACTACGCTAAATATCTCCTTCAAGGTAGTGAAAACCCTGATGGTAGTGAAAATCCTGATTTTGATGCTAAAACTGCACCAGCCAATCCGGATATGATGGAGCAATTCGTTAGCTACATCAAAGAAGAATATGGAGATGATGTAGACTTTGTCTATGATACATTCGACACAAACGAAACCATGTATAACGAACTTATGACAGGTAAGTCAAACTATGACATCATCTGTACATCTGACTACATGCTTCAAAAACTTATCTCTAATGACTTAATTCAACCAATTTCCGCTAGCGGTGAATACACTGAAGAAAAATGGCTTGAAAGAATTAGAAGTAATGTCTCTTCATATCTATGGGATATCTTTGATAACATTCATCCAAAGAATCTCAGTGATAACTCATATATTGAAGACAAGATTCTCTCCCAATACTCTGTCCCATATATGTGGGGTACAGTCGGTATTATGTATAACCCAGAGTTCTATGGCTATAAAGTAGGGCTTGAAAATGCTTCTGAAGAAGAAATCGCCGCTAATGACGAACTTCTTGAAAGCATCATCGAAGACTTTTTATCCTGGGACGTCTTTTATAAAGACGCTGAAGGTAAAGATACTAAGTACACCAATACATTCTCCATCAAAGATTCTGTTAGAGATGTATACGCTGTAAGTATCGTTCACGCCTTCAAAGATGAAATCGCTGAACTCGATGAAAGTTCTCTAGATTTCAATAAGAAACTCAACGAAATCTTCAACCGTTGCGATGATGAAACAATCGCTAAGGTAAAAGAAGATATGCTTGCCTTAAAAGATAACTCCTTTGGTTTTGAAGTTGACTCAGGAAAAACCGATATGGTCGAAGGTAAGATCGGTGCTAACCTCTCTTGGAGTGGTGACTCAACATGGGCCATTCAAGAAGCTGCAGCTACTGCTGATAAAGAACTATATTTTTCAATTCCAAAGGAAGGTAGCAATATTTGGTTCGATGGCTTCTGCATTCCAAAGACCAGTGAACACGCTGAACTCGCTGCTAAGTTCATCGACTTCATGGCTCAACCAAAACAAGCCATTCAAAACATGTGGTCTGTTGGATATACATCCTCAACAGCTACTGATGAACTCCTTGATTATGTCTATGAATGCTATGACGTTCGTGGATCAATCGATGGTGAAGCAGAAGAAGTAGGTGTTCCATATGATATCTCATACTTCTTTAACGAAGATGCCTTATCGGATGAATATAACACCATTCCTAATGTTGCCGTTCTTCAAGCATATGAAGACTGTGTCGGTAGAGACTTAACTGCTCAATATCCAACAAAAGAAGAACTCCCACACTTATGTGTGATGGATGACTTCGGCACTCAAAATGAACATGTCTTAAATATGTGGGAACATGTTAGAACTAACGCTCTTCCATTATGGGCAATTATCCTACTTGTTATTGAGGCATTGCTCGCTATTAGTCTTATCCTCTACTTTGTATTTAATCACTCTACAAAGAAGAAAATGATTAACCTAAGAAAAGCGTCTAGACAAAAGAAATAATACATTCTTGTTATAAACAAAACTTAGTGATATAATCTCGTTTGCTGGTTCCGTAGCCAAGTGGCAAGGCAATTGACTGCAACTCAATGAGCGTCAGTTCAACTCTGACCGGAACCTCCAAACGAGCAAATAATGCTTGTTAATTAAATATCTTTCTCGTAAGATATTAAAAGCGTTTCTGGAAGAGTCACATGCGCCTGTAGCTCAACTGGATAGAGTGTCAGACTACGAATCTGAAGGTTGCATGTTCGATTCATGTCAGGCGCGCCAGAAACAAATATCGGGATGTAGCGTAGCTTGGTATCGCGTCTGCTTTGGGAGCAGAAGGCCGCTGGTTCAAATCCAGTCATCCCGACCATTATATGGGCCCGTAGCTCACCTGGGAGAGCGCCTGATTTGCATTCAGGAGGTAGAGAGTTCGATCCTCTTCGGGTCCACCATTTGGCTGAGTAGCTCAGTTGGCTAGAGCAGGAAGTTCATACCTTCAAGGTCGGCGGTTCAAATCCGTCCTCAGCTACCAATAGCACACCTGTCTTGATAGTGAATCAAGGCTTTTTTATTTTCGTAAGATTGGTTTGGTAGTGTTTTTATTAAAAATCTCTTTTTCCCTATTTGCTTCTTTGTTCAAAATAATCAATCTCTCTTTTTGATCAACCTTTTGTGTAATTAGCATTGAATTAAGATATTCGAGGTTGCTTAAGATAGCTAATTCAACTGTGCTTGCATAATCTCTTATATTGCCATTTTTTTCAGGAAACAAATTTGCCCATTCTTTTGCTGTTTTCCCAAACAATGCGACATTTAGTAAGTCGGCCTCGTTTGCATAAATGTTATTTTTTTGTTCATTTGTTAAGTTGTATTGTATTAAATGCTCTTTAATCGCTGTTGTTTGGATTAGATAATTTAACTTTGTTAATAATCTTTTTCCTTGCCATTCTAATTGTTCTGCTTCGACAATTTTTAATCTCTGAAACTCTTTGATTATGTATAGCTTTAATTCTGGGGAAATCCAAGACGCAAATTCTAACGCAATATCGATATGAGCATAAGTTCCACCGTTTTTTGTTGCTTTAGTTCTAATTCCTATTGCCCTATATTCATTTACCCATCTGGTTGGTGACATAGTAAATGAGTTTTTGCCAGCATCCTGTAGTAGGGGGTCGAATTCGACCCGGTTAAACGAAGGATTGTTTAGCGTTTCCCATATACAGAGAAATTCTAGTGTTGATCTTAATCTCAACCAATTTTTCACTACATCTTTTGGCTCTTTCGGATTTTTCGATTTAGCAATATCTGTAAGACTAATGTAATGATTATCAGACATTCCGATAAATGATATCTCGATGTTTTTTACGCATATTTTGTTCATAATATACCTCCTACCCTTTTATCTAGTCTCGAATATCAAAAGTGTGTCAAAACTCGTTATAAAAGTTCGATTCTATCGAATGTATTTTTCCTTGTATTTGCTACTCGGACATAATTTTCTAATAGTTTTAAAAAAAACTAATGAAATATCTAAAATTAACGATATAATATATAAGCATTTTGTATGCAAAAGGACCATTAGCTCAATTGGTTAGAGCAATCGGCTCATAACCGACTGGTTCTGGGTTCAAGTCCTAGATGGTCCACCAATATGGAGGATTACCCAAGTGGTCGAAGGGGGCGGTCTTGAAAACCGCTAGGGGGTGCAAGCCCCGCAAGAGTTCGAATCCCTTATCCTCCGCCATTGAATAATATGCTCTCTAAAAAGAGAGCTTTTCTTTTATTTAGTTAGAGTTATCATATTTAGGTAAATGGAATATATTCTTTTTTCATTTTTAGCTCTTCTAGCATCCGCTGGTAATACGATATTCAATCGCATCGGTGCAAAGCGTGCATCAGCTTTACTGAATGCGACAGTGAAATCTTTCTTCATTGTTATTGCCTGCTTTTTGATATGCCTTGCGATGGGTCATGTCCCAACTTTATATTCTTGGAGTTCCACTGATTTTATATGGCTAAGTGTAGTAGGGGTGTTAACCGCTATTGATTGGCTATTTTATTTCTTTGCTATTAAAAGAACACATTTAGAAGTATTTGCTCCATTCACTGCTAGTGGTGTTCTTTTCACATCTAACTTACTATTCCTCATATTCATGTTTGCAAGTGTTACCAATGGAGGAAAGCCTCTTAATATCACATTTTTCATTATTGGTCTTTTATGTATGGTAGGAGCAATGATGTTTGTCATATTCAACAAGAAAATGAATCCATCTCAAAAGTTCATCTGGATTATTTATGATGTTATCTCTGTTGTCGCTTTTGCCTTCCTTTTACTTGTAGTAAAGATGAAGCTATCACATATCCCATCTGATGTAATTTCATTCCATCAAATGCTCATTACTTTTGTGATATTATTCATCGCTGCATGCGCTTCTAAGACAATTGTTGAAATAGGTAAGATTCGTCCACTTGATCATCTATATATTTTCATTGGAGCAGTATTCAATGCTTTGATGAATATCTTCAGATACCAAGCCTTCTCATATGATACCTGTATCCCTGCAATTGTTAATGTCATAGTGGCCTTAGACTTCATCATTGTTTCAGCAATCACTGTCATCTTCTATAAGAGCAAGAACAAGGTTGCATTAATAATCGCTATATCACTTATATTCACCGGTATGGTTCTTAACTTATTAGCGGGTCTTATTTAGGGATGTTATTTTTTAAATAATCAGTTAAAATATTTGCTATGGGTGATTTCTTCGGTTTTGATCACTATGAAAATGTGAGACACGGTGTTGCCTATGGATGGGAACATCTTTTATTTGTCTCTATATTTGCAGTGATTGCTATTGGCTTAGCCATCTTTTTAGGTCTTTATTATCGTAAAAGACCATTTCCTGAGAAGAACAAAGTCATTATCATGTCTGCAATCACCATTGATACGATTGAGATATTTAAGATTGTCTTCCTCTGTATTAGAGAAAAAGATCCTTTATATTTCCTTCATACATTGCCACTTCATTTCTGTTCAATATTCTTAATTGCTATTCCGTTAGCAGCCTTTTCCAGAGGAAGACTAAAAGAAGCATCATTAGATTTCATTGCTATGTTTGGTATCTTAGGTGCCGCGGCTGGAACTTATGGGGCTGCTAATTTATATTCTCAAAGACCGGTATTTTGCTTTGAAAACTTGATATCTGCGACAACACATTGGATAAGTGGCTTTGTCTCGTTATACATCATCATTTCTAACATGATGACCTTAAAGCTAAAGAACACATGGATAGTGGCGTCTATCCTTGCTACATTCTTCGGCTTAGCCTTAATTGCAGATTACACCATACCTCCAGATGGAATTAAGATCACTAACTACATGTATCTTAGAAGTGCTGATGGCACACCATATAAGATGTTCTATGCAATGGTGAAGGGCAATCTAGTTCTATATCCAGTGGTGGTATTTATTCTTTTTGCATTATATGCATCCATTTTTTATGGAGGATATTATCTAGTTCTTCATATCATCAAAAAAAGGAAACAAAATAATGATTGAAATAATAGAAGTTAAAAATAAATCAATGATGAAAAAGTTTGTTACTTTTCCTTTGAAACTATATAAGGATAATGTTAACTATGTCCCATCTTTATATGTAGATGAGATGAATCTACTTAAACCTAAAAAGAATTTGATGCTAGGAAACTGCATCGCTAAATGCTTCTTAGCAATAAAGGATAACAAAGTTGTTGGAAGAGTATGCGCGATTATATCTCCTGATTCCAATGCTTCTCATAATGAGAAATGCATTAGTTTTTCTAGACTTGATATGATTGATGATATTGAAGTAACAAAAGCCTTATTAGATGCAGTCATTAAATTTGGAAAAGAAAACGGTCTAAATGAGATTCATGGCCCATGGGGCTTTAATGACGCTGATAGAGAAGGAATGCTCACATTTGGATTTGACGAATATTCCACTTTTGGGACCGCATATAGCTTTGAATACTATCATAAGCATATGGAAGCTCTAGGATATAAAAAAGAGTCCGAATGGAGCGAATATCGCATCTATCCAAAAGAGATAGATCCTCGCTATAAAAGAATCGCTGAACATTTAAAGAAAAGAAACTATATCGATATAGTAAAGCAAATGCCTTTAAAAAAGGTCATTAAAAAATATGGCGACAAGTTTTTTGAATGCTATAACAGAGCATACGCTAATCTTGATAACTTTGTCCCAGTAGATGGTAGACAAAGAAAATCAATGTTAAAAACATTCGCGACAATATTAAATCCTCATTTCTTCTGTTTATTAATTAACGAAAAAGATGATGTAATAGCTTTTGCCGTTGGCCTACCTTATATTGGAGAAGTTATCCATAACTGCCAAGGCAAAATCATAAAAGGAATTTTCCCTCTTCTTCGCACGATCAAAAATCCTGATAGAGTTGAACTTGCCCTAATAGCAGTGGATCCAATTTATCAAAATAGTGGTGTTCACGCTTTAATGCTTGCTAACTTTGGTGATGATTGCGTTAAGTATAACGTTAAAGATGTAGTAGCAGATCCAATATTAACCACAAATATCAAAACCCAAAACATTTGGGCGGGTTCGCATGTTGATTTACGCGCAAAAAGACAAACATACCGTAAAGTGATACAATAACGTTATGGAACTATTACCAGGAAAACTAATTACTATCCGTCAATTTGAAAAGAAAGACCTTGATTATGTTGGTCAATTCATTTCTTCTGAAGCAAATAACGAATCAGTGCTTAAAGAATATCAAAAAGTCATTGAATCATCTTTTAATGATGACTTTGATCAAGAAGGTGAAAGGCATTTCGCTTTAGAACATGATAAAGAACTCATCGGAGAGTTAACGCTCCTACTTGAAAAGCCATATATCTACCTATCCTATTCTTTGAATAGTAACTATGAGACTAGAATATATATCCAAGACTTATTTGTCACACTTATTAAGTATCTTCACCTCATCTATCCGCATCGTCAAATCATCACAACTACAAATAAATTTAATCTAGTCGCAAGAGCGGTTATTGAAAACTTTGGTTTTACTAGACAATCAATCGATAAGATTGCTAATACCTATACATACTCAATATTTGTTCCTAATCCGAACAAAGGAAAATAGTAGACATGCAAACAAAGCTAGAACCGGGAAGACTTTTGTTTGATGATGGTAACCTCGCTCAAAGAGGTTATTCAACATACCTCATAAAGGAATATAACCGTTCTCATATCAAAGCTAAAAAGTCCCGTATTAAAGAATGGGACTATTACTATATTGGTAATGACTCCTATGGAGTAGCCTTAACAGTGGCAGATAACTCCTACATGTCTTTAGCAAGCATTTCTTTCATTGATTTAGTGAACAAGAAAACAATCACCAAAGACTCAATTAAACTATTTTCTAATGGAAAGCTACATCTCCCATCTACTTCTAAGGAAGGAGATATTATCTACAAAGATAAGAAATGTGAAATATCCTTTGTTCATAAAAACGGTAAAAGACATATTCAAGCTTCGTTTCCTAAGTTTGATGAAAAGAAAACATTTAGATGTGACTTATATCTAAGTGAGACAAATAGAGACTCAATGGTCATAGCCACTCCATTTAATAAACCAAAACATTTCTACTATAACCAAAAGATCAATCTTCTTTCTGCTTCTGGCTATGTCAAGATTGGTGAAGATATATATGATTTCAATAAAGACTCCTTCGGAGTACTCGATTGGGGTAGGGGTGTTTGGACATACAAGAACACTTGGTATTGGGCATCCTTAAGTGCTTCTCAGCGTAATAAACGCATTGGCTTTAATCTTGGCTACGGCTTTGGAGATACAAGCGAAGCTACTGAGAACATGTTATTTGTTGATGATAAGTCCATTAAACTTGATAAAGTTCACTTCGATATCCCAATTGATGAAAAAGGAAGAGATGATTTCCTTAAACCATGGAAGTTTAGAAGTAATGATGGGTCAATCAACCTTAACTTCCATCCAATCGTCAATAGATCCGCGAAGATGAATCTTTTGTTCCTCTCATCAAATCAAAACCAAGTATTTGGTAGATATGAAGGCTATATCACAATCGATAATAGACGTATCTATATTGATAACCTCGTTGGTTTTGCTGAGAAAGTCACGAACAAATGGTAATTCGTGCTTGAAAAATAAAAACAATATCTTTATTATATAAATCACATCGCGGAGTAGAGCAGCCTGGTAGCTCGTCAGGCCCATAACCTGGAGGTCGCGTGGTTCAAATCCCGTCTCCGCAACCA